>NZ_LMDT01000003.1:0-171680 GCF_001425885.1 Ensifer sp. Root1252
GCCGGTTTCTTCTACAACTGGTGGGATAAGGGCATCAACGGCGAAACCGACACGCTCGGCAACGTCACCGAGTTCAACTCGATTGCCTACCTCTATGATGGCGGCACCTTCCAGGCCGGTATCTCGATTGACGAGCTCGAAGGCTGGTCCACCAAGGCAAACGGCGTTGGCATCTCCGGTATCGTCTCGGCTTCGCTCGGCGGCGTTTCCTTCGACCTGCTCGGCGGCTACGACACCGAGTTCGAAGAAGGCGCGGTCCGCGGCTTGCTCTCGGCTGACCTCGGTCCGGGCGTCTTCCAGCTCGCTGGTATCTGGGCTTCGAACCCGAACGCTTACTGGGCTCAGTCTGAGTGGAGCGTTGCTGCTTCGTACCGCTTCAACGCAACCGACAAGCTGGCGATCACTCCTGGCGCTCAGTACTTCGGTAGCCTGCAGGATTCNTACTGGGCTCAGTCTGAGTGGAGCGTTGCTGCTTCGTACCGCTTCAACGCAACCGACAAGCTGGCGATCACTCCTGGCGCTCAGTACTTCGGTAGCCTGCAGGATTCGCTCACCAGCTTCGGCGGCGACGATGCATGGCGCGCTGGCGTAACGGTTGACTACAAGATCACCGAAGGCCTCGCTACCCGCGTATCGGTTCAGTACGAAGATGAAGACAACGGCGACGACCAGGTATTCGGCTTCGTCCGCCTGCAGCGCGACTTCTAATCTGANGGCCTCGCTACCCGCGTATCGGTTCAGTACGAAGATGAAGACAACGGCGACGACCAGGTATTCGGCTTCGTCCGCCTGCAGCGCGACTTCTAATCTGACTTAGTCAGGTTTGATATCAGGCCCGCAACTCACATTCGAGTTGCGGGCTGTTGCTGTTTAGCAACGTTTGCATCTCGTCTCGGCACAGGACGATGTCCAGACACCAAGCGCCGGCTTGAAAGCCGTCGGTTTATCGGTCTCACTCCGGCGTCAGTCGGCAAGGGGATCGGCGAGTTGGGGAAGGATGCTGAAAAACAAGCGGGCGACTTCGACTTCCCGAACCTAAGTAGCGGGTACGAAGTCCACTACAGTTTTAGCCCGCGGGGTCCGAGCGGGGTGGTTAAGGACACCACGCTCGCCGAACTGCTTCAGCGTTATGCCGACATTCTGTGGGAGGAAGGCAACCACAAATACAATGTGAAAGCCTTCATCGGAGAACTCGACGAGATATTGCTCGCTGCTCGCTTCTCTACTTTCTCACAAGACATGCTCGACAACCTGATCGGCGCTTTACGCAAACGTCGCAACAGCAACGCAACCATCAACCGGAAGATGGCGGCGCTAAGCAAGTTGCTGCGGAAAGCGTACAAAATGGGCGACATCTACAGCTTGCCGGAGTTCAAGCGCCAGAAAGAAAGAGCGGGCCGCCTCCGCTTTCTCGAACCGGACGAAGAAGAAGCGCTGTTTCGCGAAATCGGAAACCGCTCAGACCTCTATTTAAAACTATCCATATTCCTCGTCGATACCGGCGCACGTCTCGGCGAGACCATCGCTCTGAAATGGAATGACGTTCACCAGGGCCGGGTGACGTTTTGGGTAACCAAATCTGGTCGCAGTCGAACTGTACCCCTAACCGCCAGAGCCAAGCAGGCTCTTAATGCCCTGGTGGATCGATCTCCCGGTCCATTCGCGTCCATTGACCAGCAAAAGTATCGCGCCGTTTGGAATGACGCAAAAACAGCAGCCGGACTGGGGGACGAGGCCGATATCGTACCGCACGTCTTGCGCCATACTTGCGCGTCACGCTTGGTGAGAGGCGGTATCGATCTCAGACGCGTTCAGATGTGGCTGGGTCACCAGACCCTCGAGATGACGATGCGTTATGCTCACCTGGCATCCCACGATCTGGACATGTGTGTACCCGTCCTTGAACGCCATATTACATGAGCGAGTTCGCCCAGCCGTCCTAGTCTGGGGTTGACGATAACAGTCAGAACAGTCCTGATTCTGACCTAAAGTCTAGATTTCTAACCACCGGGTTCGGGCCAGTGGAGACCAAATTGCTGCATTTGCCCCGCCCTCTGCAACCCCGGCCAGCGCCGGGCGGGGCAAATGCTCCCAATGTTCACCACATACCCACCCGATGGCACAACAATCCAAATCCCGCGTAACGGCTCAGCGGTGGTCTCCCTTCAATCGCTGAGCGCTCGGCACGGCGGAGGCTTTCGGCGTCGACTGTAAACTAGTCAGTGCGTTTTTTGCCATACACTAGGAAGTCCCTGATCCGCTGCCGCAGGATGCGGCCCCATGGCACCTCCGCATCGATCACTCGATAGCCGGCCTGTGTCAGCGAAAAGCGGACGCTGCCGTCGATCTCGCGTCTTGTGATGTATTGCATATTCAAGGCGCGAAAGACGGCGGCATGAAGCTCTTGCGGCCAATCGATATCATCGGCCGGCACCCGATGGGCGCCCGCCCGGTAAACCTCTTCCAAGACCCGCTTCAGATCGCCTGAAATCATCAACCGGTTATCCAGGGAACTTGCCGACCCGGCCCTTCCATGCAAGAGGCCCCGGTGCACGTGCACCGGGGCCCAGTTTAAGAGCAGCTATGGTCGAAGCCGTTTATGCCTCGACGCGTCCTTGGCCGTGGCTTGTTTCACCACCCAACTCAGCCTCACGCTCCCGCTTGTTGTAGCGGATCGAGGACCAGAGCGAGATACCGATCAAGGCAGCGCCGCCGAGGCCGGTGATCACCTCAGGGATGTGCACCAGCGTCTGGAAGTACATCACCACCGAGAGGATCAGGATCGCGTAGAATGCGCCATGTTCCAGAAAGCGGTACTCGTTGAGCGTGCCCCTCTCCACCAGCATGATCGTCATCGAGCGCACATACATCGCGCCGATGCCAAGGCCGATGGCAATGACGAAGAGGTTCTGCGTCAAGGCGAAGGCGCCGATAACGCCGTCGAACGAGAAGCTCGCATCAAGCACTTCGAGGTAAAGGAAGGCACCGAAGCCACCCTTTGCCGCTGCACTCATCGTCTGCTGCGACGCGTCGAGCAGGCCGCCGACGACCTCGACGACGAGGAAGGTCAAGAGGCCGTAGATGCCTGAATACACGAAGGTATGCGCCTCTGCCGGATCGAGCAGGGTTGAGAAGCCAAGGATCAGCGCCAGCACGAAGGCAATTTCGATGCCCTTGATCGTGGCGAAACGCGCCATCTTGCTTTCGACCCAGGCGATCCAATGCACATCCTTCTCATGATCGAAGAAGTAGGTGAGGCCCACCATCATCAGGAAAGTTCCGCCGAAAGCTGCGATCGGCAAATGCGCATCATTCATGATGCGGGCATATTCTTCGGGCTTGCTTGCCGCCAGAACGATCGCATCGATCGGGCCGATACTCGCCGCGATGACGACGATGAGTAGCGGAAAGACAATACGCATGCCGAAGACGGCGATGATGATACCCCAGGTCAGGAAGCGGTGCTGCCATTCCGGGGTCATGTCCTTCAGCTTGTTGGCATTGACGATCGCGTTGTCGAAGGACAGCGAGATTTCGAGAACAGCCAACACGGTGCAGATGAAGAATACCGCGGCCATGCCGCCGATCGTGCCGGTCGACTGCCAGCCGAGCCAGGCGCCGAGCACCAGGCCGATCGCGGTGACGATGAATGCCCATTTGAAATAGCCAATGGTGCTCGTGTGCGTTTGAGGCTGCGTCATCGACGGACCTCCTTCGCGCGCACGACACCCGGTTCGGAGAAGAAGTGGGGTTTGGAAACAAAAACACGCACGGCCGAAAGGGCACATGCGTTAGGCATGAGATCAGTTTTCATGGTAGCTAATCCGCCGGCTTATTTGCTGGCGGTACCGACATCACGAGAGCGCCGTAAAAACTCTCGCCAGAGGGGCCCGGCACCAGTGTTCATCCCGCGGTCCGATGTCTGGACGGCAGGATCACCCCTTAAGTAGCAGCGCCGCGCGTTACGTCAAGGGGCAACGCCATCTCTCACAGAGTGAACTGGTGTTCCAGGATTGAAATCATTCCAAGCAGATTGACGGACGGTCCGGCCGGAATCATTCGTAAAACTTATCGTCCCATTCGAACAGCACGATGGATCGGCGTGCCGGAATGTGTCAAAGGCACGCGAACACGTTTGAAAGCCGCTCCCATGACTATAATAGCCGCCTCCGCAACTGCGCCGAATGCCGCTCGGACCGGTGTCATCATCATGCTTCTCGGCATGTTGATGTTCTCGCTCAACGACGTCATGGGCAAATGGCTGGTGGCGACCTATTCCGTCAGCCAGTTGATGGTCATTCGCAGCATTGCAGCCCTGCTCGTGCTTTCGCCGTTCATCCTGAAACGCGGGCTGCGTTCGATGTTGAAGGTCGAGCGGCCGTGGCTCCAGGCGCTGCGCTCGCTGCTTTTTGCCGTCGACGCATCGGCCTTCTATTTCGCCGTCGCCTACATGCCGCTCGCCGACACCATGACCTATTGGCTGGCAGCGCCAATCTATGTTGCCGCGGCCTCGCCGTTCCTGCTCGGCGAGAAGGTCGGCTGGAGGCGATGGACAGCGATCCTCGTCGGCTTTGCCGGCGTCGTAATCGCGCTCGAACCGTCAAAAGACACCTTCAGTCTGCCGGCGCTGATCGCCCTTGTCGGCAGCGCCGCCTTCGCCTTCGCGCTGATGCTCGGCCGAACGCTGCGCTCGACCCCGGATACGACACTGGTCTTCTGGCAGGTGATCGGCGCGCTGGTCTTTTCCCTGGTCGGCGTTGCCGCCAACCCAGCCGGTTGGGCGCCCGTCGATGGCGAGGCGATCCTTCAGCTCGGCATGCTGGGCATCGTGGCGATGCTCGCGCACATTCTGGTCAACCGTGCGCTGAAACTCGCGGATGCGGCAACGGTGGTGCCACTACAATACACGCTGCTGCTTTGGGCCGTCGTCTTCGGCTGGTGGTTCTTCGGCGACACGCCACGTCCGACCGTCATCATCGGCGCCGGGCTGATCGTCGCCTCGGGTCTCTTCATCTTCTTCCGCGAACAGCAGTTGAAGAAGCGTGGCCGAACCATCTAGCCATTGGACGATCGGAACTTCTGGACGAAGGGTTCCATCCTTCTTCGTCCTCTGCTACCTCGCACGCGTCTCAAAGCTGAAGGAGGCTCACTTGGCCAAAGCAATCCATTCGATGATCCGGGTGCTCGACGAGCAGAAGTCCCTGGATT
Source organism: Ensifer sp. Root1252 (assembly GCF_001425885.1). NCBI lineage: Bacteria > Pseudomonadati > Pseudomonadota > Alphaproteobacteria > Hyphomicrobiales > Rhizobiaceae > Ensifer > Ensifer sp. Root1252. The sequence continues at coordinate 5,209 of NZ_LMDT01000003.1, forward strand.
TCTACAGAGTGGCATTCGGGCTTTCCGTAGCCGAGCGGCTCGATTTCGAAACCTTCACGCTTGTTTATCTCAGCAATGAAGAGAGCCAGTTCGAGCTCGAGCTGACAATCAACAAGGATCGAACCGAGCCCTATGCGCTCGGCGATGGCTACGGTCACCTCGCTTTGTCGGTGAGCGATCTCGACAGCGAGCACAAGCGATTGACCGATGCGGGGCTTGGTCCGAACAAGATCGTCGAGTTCAATCGAGACGGCGCACTTCTGGCGCGGTTCTTCTTCATCATCGATCCGGATGGCTACAAGATCGAGGTCCTGCAGCGCCACGGCCGGTACAAGTGATCGTCCGATGGCGGTCATGATCAATCGAAACAATACCGATTATCGCGCCTATCTATTTCGCTTATAGGCGGACCGGACTTAGTGTTCTCCCGGAAGCATCAAGAATGATGCGCTAACAAGGGGAACACGGATGAAGAAACAGATTGCAGCAATGATGCTGGCTGTCATGGCGACGGCAACGGCGGCGACAGCCGCTGACAAGATCAAGATCGGCACCGAAGGCGCCTATCCGCCCTTCAACTTCGTCGATTCCGCCGGCAAGATCGGGGGCTTCGATGTCGATATCGGGCTGGCGCTTTGCGAGCGCATGAAGGCCGACTGCGAGGTTGTCGCGCAGGATTGGGACGGCATTATCCCCGGTCTACTCGCCAAGAAATACGACCTCATCATCGCGTCGATGTTCATCACCGATGAACGCAAGAAGCAGGTCGCCTTCACCAACCCCTACTATCTTGCTGCCATGACGCATGTGGCGCCGAAGGGCGCCGGCATCACCACATTTACCAATGAAGCCCTTAAGGGCAAGGTGATCGGCGCCCAATCGGGCACCACGCAGGCCGATTTTATCGCCGCCACGTATCCGGACGCCGAGATCAAGCTCTATCCGACCCAGGATGAAGCCAATCTCGACATGGTCAACGGCCGTCTCGACCTGCAGGTCGGCGACATGCTGCCGCTTCTTGATTGGGTGACGAAGAACGACGACGGCAAGGCTTGCTGCGAAATCATCGGTGAACCGATCACCGACAAGAAGTTCGTCGGCGACGGCGTCGGCATCGCGGTGCGTCAGGACGACAACGACCTGCGTGAAAAGCTCAACAAGGCGCTCGACGAAATCCGCGCCGACGGCACCTACAAGAAGATCAACGACAAGTACTTCACCATCGATGTCTATACGATGAAGTAGGCCAAACGTGATTTCACCGGCCGCCGCCAGGGCGGTCGGTGCTAGCTGCGCAAAAGCGAGCCGTGGTTTTGCGACAACGACATGCGCAAAAGCAAAAGCTTAAGACACTGTAAGCAATTCTGAAATATCGCGACGGGCTTTAGGCTTCGGGACACCAGACCAACAGGCAAAACTCGTCGTCATCCTGCTGCGCGGCCTCGACGAAGTCGCATCGTTGGAAACAGGCTAGGCTTGCCGCATTGTCGATCTCGATGTGGGCATGAAGCTCGGCGAAAGCGCGCGCTGGTCCACTCAAGAACGCAAGCAGGCTGCGTTTACCGTAGCCCTTCCCTCTTAAATCCGGCCGCACGGCCAACTCGATGTGGCCGACGCCATCCTCATCGCGGTCCACCTGGATTTCGGCAAGCATTTCTCCTCCAGGCTCGGCCGCAACCCAGCACTGCGCGTTGTCGCTCTCTTTTACATGCGCGAACCAGTCATCGGTCGGGTAGGAGAGGAAACGGCTGGTCTCAGCGTCCGCGAACCAGGAGCGATAGGTTCCGAGGTCCGCACGCGCGAACCGCCGAAAGATGATCTCCGGCGCCGGTTCATCTGTCATTCTGCTGCTGCTCCTTTTCCGGTTGATACCGGCCGAGCGCCTGCTGGAGCGCGGCCGGCCCTGTCGTCACTCGGCCGTAGCTTGCTGCTGGCGTTCGACGATGGCCAGGAAATCCGGATCCGCGCGAGCGCTTTCAGGGCCCAAATACCCCTCGAGCCACTCGGCTTCGCCATCCCAACCGCCGTCGACCAGTTGGCGTCGATGCGACGACACCGTCAATACCCGAGAGTTTTCGTGAGATGTCCTGTCAAATGAGTTGGCAGAACGCTCACATGCGATATCAATGCTGTCTGCCGACTCCAACAAGAAATGCCGCGAAAGCCACGATGCCGAACCAAGTTCTCGACGACCTTGCCGCCTTGCTCAACAGGCCAGTGGACGACCTTCTCCGCTCAATCCCCCAATTGGGAGACGATGCCTCCCGCGCTCTGCTCGAACAACTGCTGCCGCTCATGGCGACACCGTCAAGACCACCAGGTCCATCCAGTGTGGATGTCTTCAGCAGCGACGACGCGCGACTTCGCGCGCAGATTCTGACTTACCACGCGACGGAACTGATGACGGATCGCGAACGCGCGCAGTTTCTCGGGTTGCCCAATGGTTGCAGGATCCGCGAACGTGCGAAAATCCTGGCTCCTGAAAAACTCGAATGCGGGGAAGATGTCTGGATCGGGGAAGGCGCCGTACTCGATGCCCAAGGCGGTCTGGAGATAGGAGACAATACCCAAATCGGGCTCGGCGTCATGGTCTGGAGCCATACCAGCCATCGACAGGCCACCAGCGGTGAAACGGGATCATCCCGCGACAAGATTGCCTATCGGCGTACGAGCATCGGCAGTAACTGCTTCATAGCCGGACCCTCCGTCATAGCACCGGGCGTAACGATAGGAGACAGGGTGATTATTTCCCCCCTCACCTTCGTCGACCGAGATGTCGCCAATGATGAAGTTCTGAGTGGCCCGCGGTCTTTGAAGAAACTGGAAGAACGCGTTGCCGCCCTGGAGGCACAACTGGCAAGCCAAAAGAGCTAAGCGCCCGACAGGCGATACACGCTCCAGGCCTACGCGCTGGTCTTGCCCGTCAGCGCGAAGGCAGGGCGTCCCGAACTACGCTCCGGATCCTGTGCATCGGCAGTTTCCACCTTGCCCACCAGCATGGCAAGGCATCGCATCGGCCCTACCCACGTCAGGCCCAAGCAAGCTTTCCTCGCAATATGAACCTACGCGGTTGCTTGAGAGGAATCAGCATGATCAGGGTCGCACTTTGCGGGATGGGGTATTGGGGGCGGAATCTTTTTCGGGTGCTATCGAGCAACCCGGGCATTGAACTCGCTGCCGTCGTCGATCCGAAACCGGAACTCGCAGACAAGCTTCGCCAATCGCACCCGCAGATCGTCGTTCACGCCGATGCCAGCGCCGTCATGGCAGATCCGACGATCGATGCCGTCGTCATCGCGACGCCGGTATCGTCGCACTACGATCTGGCGCGCGCGGCCCTTGAGGCCCGCAAGCACGTCATGGTCGAAAAGCCGATGTGCGCGTCCAGCGCCGAGGCGAGCGACCTTGTCGCACGCGCCGAGGCTTACGGGCTGACCCTGATGGTCGACCACACCTTCCTCTTCCATCCGGCGGTCCTTAAATTGGCGGACCTCGTGCACTCAGGCGCGCTCGGCCACGTTTCCTATTTCGATTCCCAGCGCATCAATCTCGGGCTCTTCCAGCCCGATGTGAACGTCCTCTGGGACCTCGCGCCGCACGATCTGTCGATCCTCGACTTCCTCTTCGGTATCGAGCCGGTTGACGTTGAGGCAACAGGTTACTGCCACGTCAATCAGGGTTCACCTGACATCAGCTACCTCACGCTGCATTATCCCAATTCGATGGTTGCCCATCTCAATCTGAGCTGGATGTCGCCGGTCAAGCTTCGCCGCGTGGCGATCGGTGGCAGCGAGCAGATGGTCGTCTGGGACGATCTCAACCGTGACGAGCCGCTGAAGATCTACGATTCCGGCATCACTTTCCATTCGAAGCAGGAACGGGATCTCATCCTGCCGAACTACCGGATTGGATCCGTGTCTTCACCGCGGCTAGCCACATCCGAGCCGCTCGTCGATGTCATCGAACACTTCCGGCAATCCATCACCAAACAAGTCACCTGCAAGACAGACGGGCGCCTTGGCCTGCGCGTCGTGCGCACCCTGGAGCGCGCGCAAGCCGCACTTGACCTTAGCCTTCGGCGCGTCCGTGGGTTCATGCCCGTCTCCATCAACGCTGTAGCCGCGGAATAAGCCAATGCAGAACACATCATCGTCCGAGACCGTCAACGCGCTCAAAGGCAAGCGCATCCTGGTAACGGGAGGAGCCGGCTTCGTCGGCTCGCACATCGTCGATCAGCTGATGCAGCAAGACGTCGCAAAGGTTGTCGTCATCGACAACATGGTGCGCGGCAGGCTCGCCAATTTGGCAGCGGTCGCCCACCCCGATCGCCTCGAAGTCATCAATGCTGATATTCGCGACCGTGAGCTGCTCGACGGCTTGATCGGCAACAGCGATGTCGTCTTCCATCAGGCAGCACTTCGCATCACCCATTGCGCGGCCGAGCCACGTCACGCTTTCGAAGTGATGGGGCAATCGACATTCGATCTGATCGAGTCCTGCGTGAAGCACCGCGTCGAAAAGCTCATCGCCGCCTCTTCGGCCTCGATCTACGGGCTTGCCCCGGAGTTCCCAACGACCGAAGCCGCAGCGCCCTATTCCGACCGGACGCTCTATGGTGGACTTAAGCTTCTTAACGAAAGCCTGCTTCGTTCGTTCAACGACATGTTCGGCCTCAACTACTGCGCCCTGCGTTACTTCAACGTCTACGGTACGCGCATGGATATCCACGGTCGCTACACCGAAGTGCTTATCCGCTGGATGGAGCGCATCGCTGCCGGACAGGCGCCAATCATCTTCGGCGACGGCCTGCAGACGATGGACTTCATCGATGTCCGCGACGTTGCACGCGCCAATATCGCAGCGGCGCTCTCCCCGGCATCCGACCAGGTCTATAACGTTGCCTCGGGCGAAGAAGTGTCGCTCAAGCAACTCGCCGATGCGCTGCTGAAGACGATGGGACGGCCAGACCTGTCGATCGAATACATGCCGGCTCGAAGCGTCAATCCGGTCGAGCGACGCCTTGCCGACCCGAGCAAGGCAAAGGAGCAGCTCAGCTTCGAAGCGACGATCAGCCTCGAGCAGGGACTTTCCGACCTTGTCGAGTGGTGGCAGCAGGAACGCGCACTCTCGATGGAGGCAGCGCAATGATCCCACTGATGCGTCCTCTTGTCGGCCAGGCTGAAGCTGACGCTGTTGCCGCGGTCATTGCCTCCGGATGGCTGACGCAGGGCCCCCAGGTTCTTGCTTTCGAAAACGAGTTTGCAGCCATGACAGGCGCTGCACATGCTTGTGCGGTGTCGAACTGCACGACTGCCCTGCATCTGGCGCTGCTGGCCGTTGGCGTCGGTCCGGGCGACGAAGTCATCACCGTCAGCCACAGCTTCATCGCCACGGCCAACTCCATTCACATGTGCGGTGCAACGCCAGTGTTTGCCGATATCGGTCCTGATGGTTTCAACATCGATCCGAACGCAATCGCAGCCCTCATCACGCCGCGCACGAAGGCAGTGCTATGCGTCGACCAGATCGGCATGCCCTGCGACCTTCCGGCGATATGTGAAGTTGCCCGCGCCCATGGCCTGCGGGTGGTTGAGGACGCGGCTTGTGCGAGCGGGGCGGAAATCCAGGCCAACGGCACCTGGACCAAGCTCGGCGGCACGTTCTCCGATGTCGTCTGCTTCTCGTTCCATCCCCGCAAGATCCTGACCACGGGGGAAGGCGGCATGATAACGACGAATGATCCCGAAATCGACGCACGCTGCCGCCTGCTTCGCCAACACGGCATGAGCGTTTCGGATCTTGCCCGTCATAAGTCCAACCGCGTCGTGACCGAAACCTACGACGAATCCGGCTTCAACTACCGCATGACCGACATGCAGGCGGCCGTCGGGCGCGAACAATTGAAGCGGCTGGACAGTATTGTTGCCGAGCGCCGTGCCTTGGCGCGACGCTATGCGGAGCAATTCAGTGAAATCGTCGACGTCACTGTACCGGCCGAACCCGGTTGGGCGCGCTCGAACTGGCAGAGCTACTGTGTTGGCCTGCCTGAGACGGCGGATCGCGACGGCGTCATGCAATCCATGCTGGACAAGGGCATAGCGACCCGCCGAGCGATCATGTCGAGCCATCTCGAAAAGCCTTGGCAAAACGCTCGCCACGGCGGGTTGGAGCGATCGGAGAAGGTGAGCCGCACCCATCTGATCCTTCCGTTGTTCAACGGCATGACGGAAACCGAGCAAGACATCGTGGTCGACGGTCTAAAGACGTCGCTCTCCGCGCAAGGATTGAATTGATGCCGGTCGCCGACACTGTTGTCCTGGGTGAAAACGTCGTCATCTACCATCCGGATCTCGCCAATCTCTATGGCTGCAAGATCGGAGATGGCACACGTGTCGGCACTTTCGTCGAGATTCAAGCCGACGTCGAGATCGGTGCAAACTGCAAGATCCAGTCGCATTGCTTCATCTGTTCAGGTGTCACCATCGAAGACGGCGTCTTCATCGGTCACGGCGTGATGTTCACCAACGACCGCTACCCGCGCGCGATCAATGACGACGGCAGCCTGCAATCGGCAGCCGATTGGACCTGCCTGCCGACGCGCGTTTCCAAAGGCGCCTCGATCGGCAGCAACGCAACGATCCTGCCGGACCTGGTCATAGGTCAATACGCCTTGGTGGCCGCTGGTGCCGTCGTCACCCGCAGCGTCCCGGACCACGCAATCGTCGCCGGCAACCCCGCCCGCATCGTCGGCTCAACTTCCCCTTCGCAACGGACACCCGCATGAACGCGCACGCCTCAGTACCTTTCGTCGATCTGTCGATCCAGTGGAACCAGATCCGTGCCGACGTCATGCCCGACGTCGAACGGCTGTTTGAGGCAAACGCCTTTTGTCTGGGGCCATGGGCCACCGAGTTCGAAAAAAGCATCGCCGACTATCTGGGTGCGCGACATGCCGTGGCTGTCAGCAGCGGCAGCGCCGCTCTGCACCTGGCGGTCATCGCCGCCGGAATTCGTCGTGGCGACAAGGTGCTCGTGCCTGCCCATACGTTCATCGGCACAGTATGGGGCCTTCTTTATGAAGGTGCTATCCCGATCTTCTGCGACGTGGAAGCGGCCACCGGCACCATTGATCTTGCCGATGCCGAACGCCGGCTCGACGACGGCGTCAAAGCCATCATCCCGGTGCATCTCTACGGGCAGCCTGCCGACATGACAGCGACGATGGCGTGTGCTCGCCGGCACAATCTGACCGTCATCGAGGATGTCGCCCAGGCGATCGGTGCGCGCCATGGCGGCCGCAGCCTCGGGACGATCGGCGATCTCGGTTGCTTCAGCTTTTATCCCGGCAAGAACCTCGGCGGCGCCGGTGAAGGTGGTCTCATCGTCACCAATGACGACGAGCATGCCAAGGCGCTGCGGGCGCTCAGAGACCATGGTCAATCGCAGCGGTATCTGCATGAACGGATTGGCTACAACTACCGCATGGACGGCCTCCAAGCGCTTGTTCTTGGCCACAAGCTCGGTCACCTCGACGCCTGGACGGATCAACGGCGCGCAATCGCAGCGCGTTACAAGGACACTCTTGCGGCAACACCGTTGATGCTGCCGGAGATCGTGCATGGCGATCACGTCTATCACCTCTACGTGGTGCGCACCGAACGTCGCGACGCGTTGAAGGCTTACCTCGATGGGCACGGCATCCAGACGGGTCTGCACTACCCCATCCCGCTGCATCGGCAGCCGTGCCTGCTCGAAATCGCTGCGGGGCAATCGAACTTCCCTGTCGCTGAAGAATTCGCATCCCAGGGTCTGTCGCTGCCGATGTTCGCCGGTATGCGCGCCGACCAGCAGCAACGCGTCATTGACGCCGTCCTTGCATTTTTCGACGGAGAGTAGCCATGGCTGAGACAGCACCGCGCCGCAAGGTTCTCTGCGTACGACCGCGACCGAACCCGAACACCGCGCCTATGCTTGCAAATGTCGTCGATGAATGGGTGCATACGCTAGCGATGCATTGTGATGTCAGCGTCATCGAACAGGACTTCGATCTTGCCGAGGTCTACGAGCAGCTGAAACCCGATTTCCTGATCTTCGATTCCGTGCATTGGGGCCGACCGCACCGGTTGAATATCGCCAACGCACAAGCACACCCGCATGTGCCGCGTGCGCTCTATCTCAACTGCGACCCGCACGACCCGATGCGACCGCTGATACTACAGATGCTCGACAACTACGGCATCGACACGGTTTTCTGTACCGGCAACGAACAAATCCAGCATATGCCGGAACTGCTGCGGATCGCCTCTTTCATACTGCCAAAATTCATAGATCCAACCGTCTTCCAGGACTACAAACTCGACAAGATAATCCCGGTCACGGTCTTCAGCGGGCATCTTTTCCCGAGTTTCTATCCTTGGCGAGCGCAGGTGACGGAAGAGATCCAACGCCTCTTCCCAACCTTGGTGTATACGCATCCCGGCTACGACAAGAACCATCAAGCCCCCTTCGAGGTTCGTGACGAGAAATACTCTCAGCTGATTTCGCAGAGCTATTTCTCCATCGCCGACACGACACGGATGGACTACGTCGTTCGCAAGCATCTGGAGATTCCCGCATCCGGCGCCATTCTCGTCGCGCCGGAATCGGAGCCCTTGAAGGAATATGGCTTCGTCGATCTTGAGAATTGCGTGCTCGGCTCCGGCCGCGAACTTTATATCAAGATCAATGCTATCTCCCGCAGCCCCGACCTCTATTCCTACATCTGCAAGCAAGGGCACGACCTCGTCCATAGCCGCTACACCCGGCAACACTGGACGCACATGCTTGACTGGTTCGAATGCCGCATCCGGCTGCAGCCCGGCGAAATCGTGCAGCAGCAGGCCAAATTCGGATCGTTCGAAAATGTCAAAGCGGCTTCCGGCGCGCCGTGGATTGCCGACGCTGTCATATTCGACAGCCCGATGTCGGCCGTGCTGCGGTCGGCGCGCGACACGATCCTCTCGGGAGAAGACCTTGCATCAGCCAAGGCAGCTCTCAACGACCTGACCACCTGGATCGGCCATGTTGCCGAGCCCTGGCTCCTGCTGGGTGTCATCTCGCTTATCGAGGGGGACCTGAACCAGGCGGCCCTTTGGCTCAGCCGCAGAGGCAATGCCCAGGGCCAATCGGACCCGGAACTCGGCCGCCTCGATCCGGTCGAAATCGCCTGGCTGCTGATGCTGGCCGAACTGCTCGAAGACGAGGGCCTTCGCGACCTGATGCTGGAGCGTGCGCTTGACGCTCCCCACCTCAGCATCCGGCGCATGCAATGGCTATGGCGTGACGATGCAGATGAACAGGTTGGCGAAACGACCGGTGTGGACGGGTTCGAACCTGGGGACTGCCTGTCGATCCATTGGCTCGGCCAGGAAACTCTCGCAACTTGGATTGCCCTTGCCGAGCGCGTACTGGCTGCCAATGGCAGGGCAGATCGCATTCGCTACGGTGCTGTTCTTGACGGCCGGTCCAAGATCATGCTCGGGACAAGTTAAATTGAGGCGAAGGGCGGCCATTGATAGCAACGGACTCATCGCGATCACGGCCCCGATCGAGGCTGGCCTCCGCTTGTCTTTCGATCCCTTGATGAACACTTCGCGTTCGGCAACCTCGACGCGCTGGGCGAAGGCGCGCAGGGGATCGCGGCGGTAGTCGCCGCCGTCGATGCGCATCCGCTTGCGGGTTCAGTGGCGGCGATTCTCTGCACCATCTGCGTGGAACGCATGCTGCCGGACATATTGGTCCGGCACGCAGCGTTCATCAACGAACGCAGAAGAGAAGACGAGGAGCGAGAGCGCCGCCATCGAGACGCCGAAGCCCGGCGCCGACGTGAGGAGGCGTTCAATAGTCGCGAGAAACGCCGCATGGAGTTTGTGGATGCGGTTCATGAGCACCGACCCATCGGGACAAGTTGACCGCGGCGCTGACTCATCTCGAAAGTACGACGTCCGAGGATGCGGCGAGAGTAAGCGCAATGGCGACGTGGATCCGGCAGCGCCTGAAGCAGATTGACGCCCTTGTCAGACCCCAATTCCTTGATATTTCAGCGAGATCATCCAAGGTTAATTTCGCTGTGCCCGACCCTGAAACGGAAACCGATAGCGGCAGTGGCTAATTTGGTTCTTCGCCTCCCATCGACCTTCATCTTTGGTCGATCGATAACGAAATGGAGTTGGCCACAGCGTGCGCGCCACTGGAATGGGCTTACGCCGCAGGGTTGTTGGTTGAGAAAGATCAGGCGGATAGGCGAATTATTACGCATGTGAGATGCGTGATAATCAGAACTAATACAGATCATATTCTCACGGTTCACAGACGAAATATGTCATATATGACAAGATATCGGAAGATATCGCGCATATATGAAGCTTAAATAGCGAGCGCTATCTCAGTCTGGTCGTTCATGAAGGCCGGCTCATATTGCCGCGCCAAAGCCCCGGAGACGCCCACCTGTCGAAGTGCCTCACGCCATTCATCGGAAATACGCCGCGCTGTCTCGCGGATCATTTGGTGAGCGTCCTCTTCGGCGATCTCGAAGAACTCGCAGGCTTCCAACGCCAGACGGATCGACCGATCGTGCACGCCACCTTCCAGTATCGCCGTTTCGAGATGCGGATTGCGGTCAGGCGCGGGGTTCACATCGAAAACCGGAGACAATCGCCAGCGGCCGGCCCCCACATAGAGGAAGCCGTGATTCTTCAGATGGTCATCCTTGTTCGATACGAGGATGGTGAAGATCAGGCGCAGAAAGAGTTCGCGGAAATCGGCCTGCGGATCAGCGGCATTTGCCCGCATGAAGTCGATGATCTCCGAATAGGAACCGAGCTCTGTCCCGGTCTTCCCCAAAGCGGTGCGGGCCGAGATGTAGGGAATACGTCCTGTCCCGCGCCTGTCGAACCGCCGGATCAGAGCGACCGGGAATGGCGTGTCGGCGAGCTCCAGCCTGACTTCCGGAGTGCGGATGCCGCAGGCCCGGGCGAGGCGGAGGGTGGCGACCTCGACGCACTCGATCGGCTGTTGGTCATGAACCGAGGTGAACTTGGCGAGCCAGAGCGTCTCGCCATCCCGGACATTGGCCTTGGGCCGCGCGCCGCCCGAACCGCCCGCACCGGCGAGCGCCTGCATGTCCTCGGTGGATATCTCCTTGCCCTGCTCATAGGCCCGAGCGATGGCGGTGATAGCCTCCAGATCGACAAGGCGCGGCACTGTGTCGGCCGCGCCCCCCCGGAGGATTTCTCCCCTATCATCCACAAACCGCAGCGCGCCTTGTCGGCAGACATCATCGGAGAGCGTCAAATACCCGAATTCGGAAAGGCCGTTGCCATAGGTGCGTTCGAGAAGCCTGCGGCCCCAACTATCCGGCGCGGCGTCGGCGAAGACGCCCGCCAATGCGTCGCGCATGTTTCCGGGCTGACCAGATGTGTGAAATGGCCCAGCTTCAAGCGGAAAGGTTGGCTGCACGGCAAAGGCGCGGGGATTGTCGATCCAGGCGGGATCATAGGCAAAAGTCGAGAACTGCCGCGGCCCGGCCTGCGTGAAACGCAGCTGACCAACGGGTGTCAGGCTCTCGCCAAGAACGACATGGGCGTTGAAGTCGGGCATCAGAATGACGCGCCGTCCGGATCGACGGCATCCGGATCATCCTGTGCCGTTTTACCCTTGGCCTTCTGTCTGCGCAGTGCGGTCGCAAAAGACCGTCCGCGACGCGGCTGGCGTTCGGCGGTCAACGCTAGACCCAGATCATCCTTGCGGATGTCGACCAGGTCGGCCAGCCGGTCAACAAGACCAAGCACAACCAGGATATCGGCGAGCGTGCCGATTCCGACACCAGGATCCCCCTTCTCGAGGCGCGAGACGGTGCTCGGTGACGTGCCCGCACGCACCGCCAGATCGGCAACGGCGATGCCGCGCCGCAAACGAGCGCCCCGCACGTCGTGTCCAAGCCTTTCGAGGGCGGACTTTGTTTTCGGCGATCCCATAGCAACGATCCAGATACGATGATAAAATAGCAGTATCACATCATATATGACCAATTACTGAATTCAACAAGGTGCCGTGGCTCGGTTTGGCGGCCGACTAGGCGACGTGCTGACCCCTTCCACGTCGATGAGGCGGAGGTGAGGCGCCATGATTGACTGGCTTAGACATCAGGCAAGCATGCACGTCCCGCCTGGGACCAGTCAGGGCCAAATAAAACCCGGGGCCAGTCGCCGGCCACAATAAGCAGCATCGCCACGGCGACGATGATCTGCACGGTTCGCAACGTGATGTTTTGCAGGACAAGCTTGCCCACGAACGATCCGGCGAACGCGCAAACCGTACCTACTGCAACCGGCGCAAGCAGTTCCTGCTACTGAATAAGGTGCTCGGATAGGACGCCCGTCCCGTAGGTGATCAACCTGACTGCATCGACGATGACCGCCGAGACAACGCCCGTGGCGACGAACGCCTCCTTCGTCAGGTCGGCTTTCAGCAGAAAGCGGAACGTAGTGCCTCTTGATTGTCGGAGAGACCGCCGAAGACCCCCGACAGCACGCCTCCAAGTGGCAGCCGGTGCGACGGGAAAGCCAGTGTGTGGAGACGCGGCCACAGTTCCAGAATGCGGATACGACGATCAGCGCCCGATGACGGCCTTGACGACAGTGATTTCATAGGTCGATCGCCGAGCGTGTAGCTCGCAAGAGCCGGCATCTTGTCGGACCGGGTGAGCAGGCTTGCTTCGACAATGGCAGCGACGGCCGCCGGAAGACCGAACCGCGCCACGACCGGCCAACGCCCGCACCGCTCGATCGAGCACTGACCGGCGACGCACCTTGTCGCCGTCAAACCTCCAGGTTGGCTGACACGACAACACGCGCTAAACGTTGGATGTCGAGACATGGCGTTGTTTCGACCGCGATGACAAGTCACCGAGGTACATATGTTCGATCTCAACGGCAAATCAGCTCTCATCACCGGCGGTGGCCGCGGACTTGGCTTTGAGATGGCAAAGGCGCTTGCCAAGGCGGGCGCATCGGTGGCGATCAATGGCCGGAATCGCTCGGCATTGGAGGCGGCGCGCGGACAGGCCGCGAGTGAAGGCATCACGCTTGATACCGCGCCCGGCGACGTGGCGGCAGGTGTAGACGAGATACTGGCCGCGGCGACAGGCAGTACCGGAAGGCTAGATATTCTGATCCACGCCGTCGGTGAGCGCGACCGCCGCGGTACGCACGAGATGGATGCTGCCGGCTTTGCGGCCTTGATCAACACCGATCTGACTGCTGCCTACGGGATGGCGAAGGCAGCGCTGCCCTATCTCCGGCAATCGGACACCGGACGGCTGATCTTCGTCACCTCGATCGCGGCCTTTGCAGCCCGCGCCGGCGACCCTGCCTATACTGCGGCGAAGGGCGGGCTTGAAGCATTGACGCGATCGCTTGCGGTCGAACTCGGCTCGGACAGCCTGACGGTCAACGCGATCGCGCCCGGCTGGTTTGCAACGGAAACCAATGCCGCGCTTGCCGCCGATCCCGTGTTGCAGCAATTCGTTGATGTCCGCATCCCATTGAAGCGCTGGGGCCGGCCGGAGGAGATCGCACCTGCCGCCGTGTTCCTCGCGTCACCAGCCTCGAGCTTCGTCAACGGCATCACCTTGACGGTCGATGGCGGCATGACGGTTCAGATGTAAGCCGCGGCACTCGAAGCAACGATCAGGACGCAGAAACCGCTTTTGAAAGTCCGTCGCCAAGAAGGCTCGCCAGCGTGGTCGCGGCCTTTTCGGCGCCGGCTTTGAGACGCAGGCTGAACTCGGCATCGGGCAAGGCCGGCAGCGCCAACCCTTCGGGCGCAATCGCCACACCCTCGCCGACGAAGCGTTCGGTTCGCGCCGTCAGCGCGATGCCGCCGCGGACCGCGGCGCGAAGCCCGGAGAGGCTCGGGCTTGTCGCAGCTATCCGGTAGGGCCGGCCACTTCCCTCAAGCGCATCGACGGCGGCTGAGCGGAAGCCGCAGGGCGGATCGAGCACGGCAAGCGGCAATTCCTCGTCGACAGGCAGGACGTCCGGCGACGCTGATAGCCAGACCATCGGTTCGCGCAACACTGCGACTTCGTCGCTCGCCGCGCTTTGCCGCATGACGATCATCACGTCCACAGCGCCCTGATCATATTGGGCCACGAGCTCTTTCGAACGGCCGACCCGCAGATCCAACCGCACCCGCGGATGCGCGCGTGCAAACTGTTGCAACAGCGTCGGCAACGTGCTGTCGGCAAAATCCTGGGTGCAGCCGAGCGACACGCGGCCGTCGGTACGTGCCCCCTTGAGGCTGAGCCACGCGTCACGGTGAGCGTCGAGGATCTTGCAGGCATGCACGACCACATCTTCGCCGGCTGGCGTCAGCACCCGGCCGCGCCCGGACGGCGCCAGCAGCGCTTCACCGATCATGGCCTCCAGCCGCTGCATCTGGGCAGTGACCGCCGAAGGGGTTCGACCGACGACCGTGGCTGCATGAGCCAGCGAGCCGCTTTCGGCAAAGGCCAAGAATGTGCGCAACAGGTCAGGATCAAGCGTCTGCATAACTTCATGATAATCGAACTATTAATCAAAAACAATTCGATTTATTTTCACCAATGGAACTGCGAATTTGGCTTCAACACCAACCGACACTTGAAGGAGCCAACCATGCCTATCATCAATGTCACCGTCACCGGTAAGGCCGACCCTGCCCTGTCCCAGCGCATCGCCGCCGTCGTCAGCGAGTTGACGGCCACGCATTTGCGCAAGGATCCGACGATTACGGCCATCGTCGTCAACTATGCCGATCCGCTTCACTGGTTCGCCGGCGGCCGCTCGCTTGCAGAACAGGGCGCCAACAGCTTCTGGCTTGATATCAAGGTTGTGGACGGCACCAACACCAAGCAGGAGATGGCAAGCTACCTTCAAGCGGTCTTCGCCGGTTTTCAGCAGTTGCTCGGCAACGTGCATCCGGAAAGCTATATCCTCGTGCACGAAGTCTCGGCTGCCGCCTATGGTTTCGAAGGCAAGACGCAGGAGTTTCGCTACATCAGCAACCAGCTCAAAGCGGCAGTTTAGGCGCAACGTCTGGGATGGCCAAAAGTATACGGCGTCGGCTCACATCGACGCCGTATACCGGTTACACCCGGTCAGCCGGGCTTTGCTTCCTCATTGCCGCGCAGCAGATGAATGAGCGCGGAAAAGTCTTCGCCACCATGGCCGAGTTTCTCGAACATGGAATAAAGCTGCGCTGCCTGGGCGCCCATCGGCGTCGAGGCGCCGCTTGTGCTTGCCGCCTGCTGCGACAGCTTCAGATCCTTCAGCATCAGGCTTGCTGCAAAACCGGGCTTATAGTCGTTGTTGGCAGGTGATGTCGGCACCGGCCCTGGTACCGGGCAATAGGTCGTCAGCGACCAGCATTGACCGGACGAAGTCGACGCAACATCGAACAATGCCTGATGCGACAGACCGAGGCGCTCGGCGAGCACAAAGGCCTCGCAGACGCCGGCCATGGAAATGCCGAGGATCATGTTGTTGCAGATCTTTGCCGCCTGGCCCGCACCGACGTCACCGCAATGAACGATCTTCTTGCCCATGGCGTCGAGCAGCGGCTTGCCGCGGGAAAAGGCATCATCCGTACCGCCGACCATGAAGGTGAGCGTGCCGGCGGCGGCCCCGCCGGTGCCACCCGAAACGGGCGCGTCCAGCGACAGGCATCCGGCCTTGTCGGCAAGCGCATGCGCCTTGCGGGCGCTGTCGACGTCGATGGTCGAACTATCGATCAGCAAAGTGCCGGGGTCGACGAAGCCGAGCAGTTCATCCCAGACATAGAGCACATGCGCGCCAGCCGGCAGCATGGTGATGACGCATTCCGCCTCGCGCACCGCATGCGTGATCGAACCTGCAACCGAAACACCCGTCTTTGCCGCAGCGTTGCGCGATGCCTCCGACAGATCGAAGCCGGTCACCGCGTGGCCGGCCTTCACCAGATTGGCGGCCATTGGGCCGCCCATGTTGCCAAGCCCGATAAAGGCGATCGTCGTCATCTTCACTCCTCCTGAATTGCAATTCGACCGACGCCAACCGGAGCGACTGGCTCCCTCAGGCGACAAACAATGGCAGGTGATCTCGGTTCGTAAATTGCGCGCGCTTCTCTTCCGTCACATCGGAAAGGCCCACCGACCATCTCGGGTTGCGGTCCTTGTCGATGACGGCGGCACGTACGCCCTCATAGAAATCGGGATTGGAGAGCATGCCGAGCGTGGCCGAGTATTCCCGCTCGAGGCATTCATTGAGCGAGGCGCTCTTGCGTCCGGCACGCAGGAGATCGAGCGTTAGTGCCATGCTCAGCGCCGAACGCGAGCGAAGCAGCGCCAGCGTTTCCCTGCCGAAGTCACTGTCTTCCGCCTCGAGCGCGGCAAGGATCTCCTCGACCGTATCGAAGGCGAAACACCGGTCGATTGCCTTGAGATGCGCCGCGAGCGCAGATGGCGGAACCTGCTCGGCCACCCCTTGAATTGCGGCATCGACATCCGCGGCCTTGGCTGAAGGCGGCAGCGCGGCAAGGGTCGAGAACAGCTCGTCGAGCTTGGCGGTCGGCACATAATGGTCGGCAAGGCGCGCATGGATTGCATCAGTGGCGCCGATGTCGCGGCCGGTAAGCCCGAGATAGGTGCCGAATTCGCCGGGCGCGTGCGGCAGCAGCCAGGTGGCGCCGACATCCGGGAAATAGCCGATGCCAGTTTCCGGCATGGCAAGCCGGGTGCGCTCGGTGACGACACGGTGGCTGCCATGTGCCGAGATGCCGACACCGCCGCCCATGACGATGCCGTCCATGATGGCAACGTAGGGCTTCGGGTAAGCGGAAATCCGGCTGTTGACGATGAATTCCTCGCGCCAGAACTGTGCGCCTTCGGCCGGCCGCTCGCGCCCGCTCTCATAGATCATGCGGATGTCGCCGCCGGCGCAAAGCCCGCGTTCGCCTTCGCCGGTCACCATCACGGCCGCGACAGAAGGATCGCTCTCGAACTCGGTCAGCGCTTCGGCGATCAACCGGATCATCGGAACGTTGAGGCTGTTCAACGCCTTCATGCGATTGAGCCGGATGCGGCCGATTGCGCCCTGGCGTTCGACGATGACTTCCGGTGCTACCGCCTGCATTTCCATGAAAAGCCCTTCCTATTTCCGGCCGAAGATCGAGCGCGCCACGATAAGCCGCATGATCTCGTTGGTACCCTCGAGTATCTGGTGCACTCTCAGGTCCCTGACAATCTTCTCGACGCCGTAGTCGGCGAGATAACCATAGCCGCCATGGAGCTGCAGCGCGTCGTTGGCGACGGCAAAGCAGCGATCGGTGACGAAGCGTTTGGCCATGGCGCAAAGTTTCGTCGCCTCGGGGTCTCCAGCATCAAGTGCCGAGGCCGCGCGCCAGAGGAAGGTACGGGCGATTTCGAGATCGGTTGCCATATCGGCGAGGCGAAACTGCAGTGCCTGGAACTCGCCGATCGCCTTGCCGAAGGCGCGACGTTCCTGGACATAGGCGAGTGCCCGGTCGAAGGCGGCCTGCGCACCGCCGAGCGAGGCTGCGGCAATGTTCAGCCGGCCGCCGTCAAGCCCGCCCATAGCGATCTTGAAGCCGTCGCCCTCGGCACCGAGGCGGTTTTCAGCGGGGATCCGCACGCCGTCGAGCATCACGGCGCGGGTGGGCTGCACATGCCAACCCATCTTCTTCTCGTTCGCGCCGAAGGTGAGGCCGGCCGCATCCTTTTCCACCACGAAGGTGGAGATGCCCTTCGGCCCGTCCTCGCCGGTTCTCGCCATGATCACATAGAGGCCGGACACACCGGCACCGGAGATGAACTGCTTCTGGCCGGTCAGCACGTAGCTGTCACCGTCCTTGACAGCCTTGGTCTTGAGTGCTGCCGCATCCGAACCGGATCCCGGCTCGGTCAGGCAGTAGCTCGCCAGCGTCTCCATGGTCAGCAACTTCGGCAGCAACCGATGGCGCTGCTCGTCGGTGCCATAGCGGTCGATCATGCCGGCGCACATGTTGTGAATGGAAACGAAGGAGGCAACCGCCGGGCAGCCGGTTGCCAGTGCTTCGATGATGATGGCGGCGTCGAGCCGTGTCAGGCCGGTGCCGCCGACATCGTCGCTGATATAGATGCCTGCCATGCCGAGGGCGGCTGCGGCCTGCAGCTTATCGACCGGGAAATGCTTTTCCTGATCCCACTCAATGGCGTGAGGCGCCAATTCGTCGCGAGCGAAGTCGAGTGCCATCTGGCGGATGGCTTCCTGTTCCTCTGACAGGTGAAAATCCATATGCATGTCCTCCCTGACCGCATATTGAACGATTGGGGCTAGTTACACCAAATTCCGTACAGGCACAGGTGCAACTTCTCACAGGTTCTGTTCAAAAACGAACAGATCCCTGCCAAAGTCCATTAGCTTTCACTCAGACGATACGGCAGAGCGCCGCGCAAGTCATGGTCGACGATCAGTCTTCGCTTCAATGGTGGTACGGCGCGGCTGGCGCATTTCGTGCGCTCGCAGATTCGGCAGGATATGCCGATCGGATCGAACGCCGCGCGGTTGCCGAGATCGAGATCGTCGGCATAGACGAAGGCGTCAGCATAGGAGATCTCGCAACCGAGCGCCAAGGCGTAACGCGGCTGTGCGGCGCGGAAGCCGCCACCACCCTTGGTGATCTGCGTTGCAAGGCAAAGGTAGCGCACACCATCAGGCGTCTCAGCGAGCTGACGAATGATGCGGCCGGGCGTCTCAAACGCCTGATGCACGTTCCAGAGCGGACATGCTGCACCGAAACGGGCAAACTGCAGCTTGGCCGCACTATGGCGCTTGGTGATGTTGCCGGCCCGATCGATGCGGGCAAAGAAGATCGGCACGCCCTTCTGGCCCGGACGCTGCAGCGTCGACAGCCGATGACAGACCTGCTCGAGCGACGCACCGAAACGCGCCGCCAGCAGCTCGACGTCGTGCCGGAGCTCGCGCGCCGCCTTGTGAAAGGCCTGGTAAGGCAGGATCAGCGCACCGGCGAAATAGTTTTGCAGCCCAATGCGACAGATCTCGTAGGCTTCCTCCGTGCGGAAACCGGCGCCGCCGGCCACCCGGTCGATCTCTTCTCGGGCGTGCAACTGAGCGATCTGTAGTGCAATCTGGAAATCGCGTGTCGCGGCCGGGGCATAGGGGTTCAGCGTCAACAGACGGGCACGCGGATCGTAGCGCCGGATCGCCTCGTCGCCGGCCGCACCCCGCAAGACACGCACGCCGTGGCGCTGCTCGAGATAGGCGGCCAATGCTGCATGGTTGTCGCCCTCACCGAGCCCGAGTTCGCCTGCAAGTCGCTCGGCGAGAACGTCGATGTCGTGGATATAGTTGTCGACGAAGTGGAAGAAGTCGCGAACTTCTTCATAGGGCGTCGTCTCCACCGAAGACCCGCCGCGGCCGATGGTATCGTCGATGCTGGCCAGTTGCTCGCTGTTGCGGCGATAGGCCTGGTGACAACTGATCAGCGCATGCGCTAGCCCCGGCGCATTCTGGGTGATCAGCTTCAATTCCTGCAGGCTCGGCGAATAGGTCTCGAACAGCGGATCGCTGAGCGCTTCCGACAGGGCAGACAGCAGCCTGTCGCCCTCCCCGGTCGAAAGTTCGGCAATATCGATCTGAAACTTTTCGGCAAGGGCCAGAAGAACGGAAGCCGATACGGGCCGCTGGTTGTTCTCTATCTGATTGAGGTAGCTGGTGGAGATGCCGATGCGCTCGGCGAATTGCCCCTGCGTCGCCCGGTTTGCATCCCGAAGTTCCCTGACCTTGCGGCCGATATAGAGTTTGCCGATCGCCATGTTCGCAACTTTGCAATTTACATTTCGCAATATTCTCTATTTCACATTTGCACATGAACGGGCGTTTTACCATCCGTCCTTCGAGGCTATTGCGAAGCGACAAACGCCTCTGCACAATCACGGAAAAACCGGGAGGGAATTATGCGCGCCATACTTGAACAGGTCGAAGCTCGCCGGGCGGAGGCAAGAGCCGGCGGCGGCCAGCGGCGCATCGACGCCCAGCACGGCAAAGGTAAGCTGACGGCACGCGAGCGCATCGAGGTTCTGCTCGATGAAGATTCCTTTGAAGAATACGACATGTATGTCACGCATCGCTGCGTCGACTTCGGCATGGACAGCCAGAAGGTGGCCGGCGACGGTGTCGTCACCGGCTGGGGAACGGTCAATGGCCGGCAGGTCTATGTGTTCTCCCAGGACTTCACGGTGCTCGGCGGCTCGCTGTCGGAAACCCACGCGCAGAAGATCTGCAAGATCATGGATATGGCAGTCAGGAACGGCGCGCCGGTCATCGGCCTCAACGATTCAGGCGGTGCGCGCATCCAGGAAGGCGTCGCCTCACTTGCAGGTTATGCCGAGGTCTTTCGCCGCAATGCCGAGGCATCGGGCGTTATCCCGCAGATCTCGGTGATCATGGGCCCCTGCGCCGGCGGCGCCGTCTATTCGCCGGCAATGACCGACTTCATCTTCATGGTGCGTGACTCATCCTACATGTTCGTCACCGGCCCCGACGTGGTGAAGACCGTCACCAACGAAATCGTCACCGCCGAAGAGCTTGGCGGCGCCGGCACGCACACGAAAAAATCCTCCGTCGCCGACGCGGCCTACGAAAACGACATCGAGACGCTTGAGCATGTGCGCCTGCTCTTCGATTTCCTGCCGCTCAACAATCGCGAGAAGCCACCGGTCCGGCCATTCCACGACGATCCGTCGCGGCTGGAACGCAGGCTGGACAGTCTCATCCCCGACAGCGCGGCAAAACCCTACGATATGAAGGAACTCATCCTTGCGCTTGCCGACGAGGGCGATTTCTTCGAGCTGCAGCAGAGTTTCGCCCGCAACATCATCACCGGCTTCATTCGGATGGAAGGCCAGACCGTCGGCGTCGTCGCAAACCAGCCGATGGTCCTTGCCGGCTGCCTCGATATAGATAGTTCGCGCAAGGCGGCCCGGTTCGTCCGGTTCTGTGACGCCTTCTCGATCCCGATCCTGACCCTCGTCGATGTGCCGGGCTTCCTGCCGGGCACCGCCCAGGAATATGGCGGCGTCATCAAGCATGGCGCCAAACTGCTTTTCGCCTACAGTCAGGCAACCGTACCGATGGTGACGCTGATCACGCGCAAGGCCTATGGCGGCGCCTATGACGTCATGGCCTCCAAGCATATCGGCGCCGACGTCAACTATGCCTGGCCGACCGCCGAGATCGCGGTGATGGGCGCCAAGGGCGCGACCGAAATCCTCTACCGCTCCGAACTCGGCGACGCCGAGAAGATCGCGGCGCGTACGAAGGAATACGAAGAGCGCTTCGCCAATCCGTTCGTCGCCGCAGAACGTGGTTTCATCGATGAAGTGATCATGCCGCACTCTTCGCGCCGCCGCATCGCCCGCGCCTTTGCCTCGCTTCGCAACAAGCAGGTCGATGTCCGCTGGCGCAAGCATGACACGATCCCGTTATGATGGAGGCAATCATGGAGCCGGAACGCGAACGCATCATGACACCGGAAGAGGCCCGCCGCGACCATCGCGAGATGCTGCGCTACCTGGCCGTCAACGCGCTCTATGGCCTTGCGACCGGCGCGACCGTCGCTGGCGTGCTGATCTGGCTCAACATCGGCGCGGTCGGCACCCATATCGCCCGCTCCACCAGCCCCATCCTCGCCACGGCCATGGTTGTCGTGCCGTTTGCGCTGCTCTTCGGCGGCGCCGTTGCGGCATCGTCGATCGCGCTCCTGCCCTATCGGCGCAAATTCAAACGCTGACGCGACACCAAGGATTTGAAAGTGAAACGCATGTTCAAGAAGATCCTCATCGCCAACCGTGGCGAAATCGCCTGCCGCGTCATCAGAACCGCGAAGAAACTCGGCATCGCCACCGTCGCCGTCTATTCCGACGCCGATCGCGATGCCATGCATGTGCGCATGGCGGATGAGGCCGTGCATATCGGCCCCTCGCCCTCGGCGCAGTCCTATATCGTCATCGACAAGATTATCGATGCTATCCGCAAGACCGGCGCCGATGCGGTTCATCCCGGCTACGGCTTCCTGTCGGAAAATGCCGCCTTCGCCGAAGCGCTCGAAAAGGAAGGCGTTGCCTTCATCGGCCCGCCGGTTGGCGCAATCCGGGCGATGGGCGACAAGATCACCTCGAAGAAGCTTGCGGCCGAAGCCGGCGTCTCCACCGTTCCCGGTCACATGGGCTTGATTGCGGATGCCGATGAGGCCGTGAAGATCTCCGGATCGATCGGCTATCCCGTGATGATCAAGGCGTCGGCCGGCGGCGGCGGCAAGGGCATGCGCATCGCCTGGAACGACCAGGAAGCACGCGAAGGCTTCCAGTCCTCGAAGAACGAGGCGAAGAACTCGTTCGGCGACGACCGGATTTTCATCGAAAAATTCGTGACCGAACCGCGCCATATCGAAATCCAGGTGCTCGGTGACAAGCACGGCAACACGCTCTATCTCGGCGAGCGCGAATGCTCGATCCAGCGCCGCAACCAGAAGGTCATTGAGGAAGCCCCCTCGCCGTTCCTGGATGCCGCCACCCGCAAGGCCATGGGCGAACAGGCGGTGGCGCTGTCAAAGGCCGTCGGCTATCATTCGGCCGGCACGGTCGAGTTCATCGTCGATGGCAATCGCAACTTCTATTTCCTTGAGATGAACACCCGCCTGCAGGTGGAACACCCGGTCACCGAACTCGTGACCGGCCTCGATCTTGTCGAGCAGATGATCCGTGTTGCGGCTGGCGAGAAGCTCACCTTCGGCCAGGCGGATGTGAAGCTCAATGGTTGGGCGGTTGAGAGCCGACTCTATGCCGAAGACCCCTATCGCAACTTCCTGCCCTCGATCGGCAGGCTGACGCGGTATCGCCCGCCTGTGGAAGGTGCAAACGACGACGGCACAGTGATCCGCAACGACACCGGCGTCTTCGAGGGTGGCGAGATCTCGATGTATTATGATCCGATGATCGCCAAGCTCTGCACCTGGGGACCGGACCGCCTGACGGCCGTCGAGGCCATGGCGGAAGCGCTCGACCAGTTCGAGGTCGAAGGCATCGGTCACAACCTGCCATTCCTGTCCGCCGTGATGCAGCAGCAGCGCTTTCGCGACGGCCGCCTGACGACCGCCTATATCGCCGAGGAGTTTGCCGACGGTTTCCATGGCGTGACGCCGGACGAAGCATCGGCGCGCAAGCTGGCGGCGATCGCCGTCTCGATCAACCAGGTCCTGCAGGAACGTGCCAGCCAGATTTCCGGCACGATCGGCAACCATCGTCGCATCGTCGGCTACGATTGGGTGGTCAATCTTGCCGACATGGACTTTGCGTTGACGTCAGGCGCTTCGGCCGATGGCGCCTATGTCCGCTTTGAAGACGGCACGTCCGCCTCAATTGCCGGCGACTGGACGCCGGGCCGCACGCTCGCCACCTTCAACATCGACAATCAGCCGATGAGCGTGAAGGTGGAACTGACGGGTACGGCGATCAGGCTGCGCTGGCGCGGCATCGACGTGATTGCCCGGGTCAGGAGCCCGCGTGTCGCCGAGCTCGCCAAACTGATGCCGAAGAAGCTGCCGCCGGACACCTCCAGGATGCTGCTCTGCCCGATGCCCGGCGTCATCACCTCGGTCACGGTCAGGGCCGGCGATACCGTGGAAGCGGGCCAGTCGCTGGCGATTGTTGAAGCGATGAAGATGGAGAACATCTTGCGCGCCGAGAAGCGCGCCACCGTCAAGCGCGTGGCCGTTATCGCCGGCGCAAGCCTCGCGGTCGACGAATTGATCATGGAATTCGAATGATGGTTGCTGTGCAATTACGTCTTCACCCTCATTCCTGTGCTTGTCGCGGGAATCCAGCAGCGCCGCTTCTGCTGCGCACGAAATCCGTTCTTGCACGCGAGAGACATCGCGTGACTGTATCCCTGTGACAGGCACAGGGATGAGGTCCGAAAGGTGCCCTTTGGGCCAAGGAGTTACCGATGAGCGATAAGACCGTGAAAGATTGGGAAACCCTCGCCGAGCGCGAACTCAAGACGGCGCCGGGAAATCTTGCCTGGCAGACGCCGGAAGGCATCGCCGTCAAGCCGCTCTATACCGCTGACGATCTCGATGGCATCGGCCATCTCGGCTCATTGCCCGGCTTCGCGCCATTCCTGCGCGGCCCGCGCGCGACGATGTATGCAGGTCGGCCCTGGACGATCCGGCAATATGCGGGATTCTCGACGGCAGAAGCCTCGAACGCCTTTTACCGCAAGAACCTCGCCGCCGGTCAGAAGGGCCTTTCGGTTGCATTCGACCTTGCCACCCACCGCGGTTACGACAGCGATCATCCGCGCGTCGAGGGCGATGTCGGCAAGGCGGGGGTGGCGATCGACAGCGTCGAGGACATGAAGATCCTGTTCGATGGCATTCCGCTGGAGGAAATGTCGGTGTCGATGACCATGAACGGTGCTGTGATCCCGATCCTCGCCTCCTTCATCGTCGCCGGCGAGGAACAGGGCGTTTCACGCGACAAGCTGTCGGGGACCATCCAGAACGACATCCTCAAGGAGTTCATGGTCCGCAACACCTATATCTACCCTCCGGAACCCTCGATGCGCATCGTTGCCGATATCATCGAGTATACGGCAAAGGAGATGCCGAAGTTCAACTCGATCTCGATCTCGGGCTATCACATGCAGGAGGCGGGCGCGACGCTGGTGCAGGAGCTCGCCTTCACGCTCGCCGATGGCCGCGAATACGTGCGCGCCGCCCTTGCCAAGGGCCTGAACGTCGACGAGTTCGCCGGTCGCCTCTCCTTCTTCTTCGCCATCGGCATGAACTTCTTCATGGAGGCCGCCAAGCTTCGCGCAGCGCGGCTGCTGTGGACGCGGATCATGACGGAGTTCGAGCCGAAGAAGCCGTCGTCGCTGATGTTGCGCACCCATTGCCAGACATCAGGCGTCTCGCTGCAGGAGCAGGACCCCTACAACAACATTATCCGCACCGCCTTCGAGGCGATGTCGGCAGCCCTTGGCGGCACCCAGTCGCTGCACACCAATTCCTTCGACGAGGCGATTGCGCTGCCGACAGAGTTTTCGGCGCGCATCGCCCGCAATACCCAGCTGATCCTGCAACATGAGACGGGCGTCACCAAGGTCGTCGATCCGCTGGCGGGCTCCTATTACGTCGAGAGCCTCACCAACGAGCTGGCGGAAAAAGCCTGGGCGCTGATCGAAGAGATCGAGGCGATGGGCGGCATGACCGAGGCGGTCAATGCCGGACTGCCGAAACGGCTGATTGAAGAGGCGGCCACCCGCCGGCAGGCGGCGGTCGACAAGGGCGAAGAAGTGATCGTCGGCGTCAACAAATACCGTCTCGACAACGAAGAGCCGATCGACATCCTGGAGATCGACAATACCGCCGTGCGTGCCGCCCAGATCCGCCGGATCGAGGAAACCAAGCGTCGGCGCAATTCGCAGGATGTGGCAAAGACACTGGCCACTATTACCGAATTTGCCCGCACCGGCGACGGCAATCTGTTGGCCGCCGCGGTCGAGGCGGCCCGTGCCCGGGCAACCGTCGGCGAGATCTCTGACGCGATGCGCGCGGCCTTCGGCGACCATGCCGCAACGCCCAAGGTGGTCAGCAAGATCTATGGCAAGGCCTATGAGGGTGAGCCCGAACTGGCCGTGCTCACCGAACGGCTGGGCGAGGTCTCGGACAAGCTCGGCCGCAAGCCGAAGATCATGGTGGCAAAGCTCGGCCAAGATGGCCACGACCGGGGGGCCAAGGTGATCGCTTCGGCCTTTGGCGATATCGGCTTCGACGTTCTGGCCGGCCCGCTGTTCCAGACCCCCGAAGAGGCGGCCGACATGGCGTTTGCCAGCAAGGTCAACGTCATCGGCGTGTCATCGCTTGCCGCCGGCCACAAGACCCTGATGCCGCAGCTTGCCGATGCGCTGAAAAAGCGCGGCGGCGAGGATATCATCGTCATCTGCGGCGGCGTCATCCCGCGGCAGGATTACGAGTATCTGATGGATAACGGCGTGTCCGCCGTCTTCGGCCCCGGCACGAACGTCCTTGATGCCGCCCGCGCGGTGCTCGACCTGATCGAAGGCAAGCGTCGAAACATTTGAAGCCTGACTGCACCGGGATTCCACCGGTGCCTGCTTCAAAGGACGGGCGCGACTGCGCACAATAGCAGTCCATCCAGTCCGCTCCGGTGTTCGACAAGCAAGAGCCGAAGTCGAAACGGGTGTAACATTGCTGTCTGGAACCCGAGCGGCGCGCACAATTGTCCAAGGACCGTTTTTCCGCCGGGGTTCAATCTGCGGGAGGACGGCAATGCGCAAACTTCAATCGCAAGGGGTCCATCACATCACGCTCGTCGGCGCGAACCGCCAGACGTCGATCGACTTCTGGGAGGGCGTGCTCGGCATGCCCTTCATCTTCGAGCAACCGAACCTCGACAGGGCGGCGGAAAGCCATCTTTATTTCGATCCGGGCGATGGCCGCCTGATCACCGTCTTCACCGACGAGGCCCGCAAGCCCGATCCCGATCGGACATCGACGGATATCGGCTGCGTGCATCACATCGCTTTCGCCGTCTCGCGCGCGACGTTCCAGCAAGCGGTCGACCGTCTCAACGAGCGGGAGATCCGCCATAGCGGCGTCAAGGATCGCGGCTTTATGGATTCGATCTATTTCGAGGACCCACTTGGCCTGTTGATCGAGCTTGCGTCCTATCGGTTCGAACCGCCGGCCGGCCACACTCATGCCGAGGTGCTGATGGAAGCGCACCGGATTCGCGTCGCCCGCAGCGAATACGCCATCGCCGAGGAGCATCTCGCCGATGCCATCGAGGCCCTGGTCGAGCGAACCCGGCCTTCATTGTCAACCGATCGGGTGCCCAGGAATCCGTACTGAGCACCCCCGCGAAAAGGGAGGAACACTCGTGTCTGCAATCAAACTCAATGTCATCAAGCCCAGCGTCAACAACCTGACGGCCCGCGTGTTCGTTCGCGCCGCAGGTCTCGATTTCAGCGAGCATGACGTTTATGGGCTTACGCGCTCGGCCGAGTATATGGCGAGGGCGCCTTCGCACCTGACGCCGATGATCGAAACGGCGGATTTGCCCAAGGGCGTACTGTGGGAAAGCTGCGCGATCATGCAGTATCTCTGCAACAAGCACGGGCTCAACGACTTTTATCCGAAGGATCCCGAGGCGCGCGCAATGATCGACAGCGCCATGTTCTACCTGATCGGCACCTTCTATCCCTATCTCGCGCGCGCCACTTATCCGGTGCTCAAGTTCCCACAATATCCAGGCGAAGTCGGCTATAGTGATGCAGACGCCGCCACCAAGGAACATGCGCGCAAGCAAGCTGCGGAGGCGCTGGCCGAACCGCTCGAAGTCTTCCACACGTTCTATATGGGCGAGAAACCCTTCATCGGTGGCACCAAACCGTCGATTGCCGACATGAGGCTTGCAGCGACGCTCGAGTTCCTCGCGGTAATCGACTATTCCCTGCCGGCCTGGGCGGCAACCTATATGGCGGCGATCGAGAAATCGCTCGGCAACGCCTACTCCGAACCCGCCGCCGATGTTCGCGGCTATATCGACTACGTGAGAGCCCAGAGGCAAGAGGAACTGACAGGAAATAAACGTGATCGAATAGAATGAGTGAGAGCGGATGCGGGAGAAGAACCGCAATGGCCGCATCGGCCGTTCATTGAACAAGAAGCGCTATGCCGGTCGCGCCGAGCGCCAATGTCCAGAGACGATCGAAGTTGATCCACGCTGAGCGCAGGGCCGCAAGCCCCAGCCACTCGAAGACGGCGAGCGCGACCGCCGCGATGACCGCGAGCATGACGCCGCTATGCACCGCAAGGGCGGCAAGCGCGACCGGGAGTGAGCTCGCCATTGGCATTGCGAGGTCGCCGGAGCGATCGGCCAGACAGATGCTGAGCATTGCAGGCACCAGCATCAACCCCGCCCCGTGGCTCGTTGCCATCAGGAAGGACCAGAACGCAAGGCCGGCCATGCCGGTTCGCATTCCCACTCTGACGCGTTGGCGGTGTCCGTAAACGGCGCCGTAGGCGGCAAGGCCAAGTATGAGCGAGGCGGCGGCAAGCCTGAAGCTGTCCAGATCCAGGGCTGCGCCGAATGCGATGACCACCACCAACACGGTCGCGATGGAAATCGCATGGCCAATCGCAATGGGAACAAGGGACAACCAGACGGTCCGCCGGCTCTGGCGGTGAAGCCCCAGCGCCACGGCGAAGAGCCAGCCCATCGCCGGATTGAGACCGTGAAAGGCGCCGAGGCCGGCAAGTGAAAGCCATGGCCAGAAGGTCGTCATTCGCCATGGTAGGGCCGCACGCCCGCACCCTCCTCACGGATAACAATAGGAATCGGACGAGCAGTCCCCGCCTTCCAGGCGAACCTGATGCGGGCGATGGCCTTTCGGCCAATCGACGAAGAAATTCTCGTCAAACGCGATTCCGCCGCCCTCATTGACATCCAGCTTGACCATCCACCCGTCGATACCGTCGGGATAGAATTGCGGGTCGATTGCGCCATAGAGCGAATTGGTGAAATAGACCCGCTTGCCGTCCCGGCTGATCTCCACCATCTGCGGCCCGCCGTTCAACGCTCCGTTTGCAGCCTTCGGATGGGTCGCTCGTGATACGATCCCACCGATGCGCACTCGGCCCGTCTCCTTCGGGGCGAATGGGTCGGAAACATCATATTGGATCATGTCACCGGTGCCCCAACAGGAAACATAGAGGAACCGATCGTCCATCGACAGGTCGATGTCCGTGACGAGCGGTGCGACCGCGCCGAAGCCCTTGAGCACGGGCGGCAGGAGATCCGGATCGGCGGGCTCTGCCGGGATCTCAATCACCTTCTTGACCGCCCATTGGTCTTTGTCGCGATACCAGGTCCAGATCGATGCCGAGAGGTCCTTGATGCTGATGACACAGCCGACGAAACCGTAGGCCCTGGTCGGATCGTGGGCCGGGCGCAGTTCAAAGATGAGTTGGTGCTCCTCGCCGAGGTCGATCTCCTGCAGGTGCTTGCGTTTGTGCAGATCCCAGAAGTGCAGCCTGCGGCCGTATTTCGAACCGAGCAACACTTCCGGAACCAGCCCGTTCTCGAAGGTATCCGGCGTGCCCCATTCGCTGGTAATCAGCGTGTCGTGACCGAGATGCCACCAGAAGTCATAGGCGAGCTTCTGCGGTCCACGATCCATTTCCCATTGGCCGAGCACGTCGAAACTCTCGTGATCCAGCAAGAAGATGCCGCCGGGCGCATTACCGTCGCGGTCGGCGAGCGCGTTGACGTAGATGCCCTCGGGGCCGCAATGGATGGTGTGCAACCGCGAATAGTTCGCCTTTTCGGCAATTTCGGAAGGCTCGATCACGCGGATGATCTTCGGATTGCGCGGGTCCGGCTTGGTGTCGATGATGTGGAGCCGCGAAGATCTCAACCCCGGGACTACGAGATAGCGACGCTCGACATGCGGGTGCGGCGCATTGGGGCAAAGACAGGAGGAGCAGGCGTTCCAGCCGAAATGATGGAGCTCGTCGCCAACGTTCGGCATATCGACCTGTGCAACGATTTGCGAATAGCTCGGTGACGTCGGGTCGACATCGACCACGGCGATTGCATCCGGCCTCGCTCGCTCAGGATCGAAGGCTGCGACATAGGCCAAGGTTTCCTTGGGAGCCTTGGCCGCCATGCGTGGTGAAGGATAAAAAGAAGGATCGGGTCGCCACGTCGCCATTTCCATTCTCCCTGGAGAATTCCCAATGCGTGGATCCTGATGCAGCCTTTGGTGATGCGGCAAAAACGCGTCGGAATTGCGGCGCATTGCCTCATTTCCTCAAAAGGAGCGACGCGGCTACCTGTCGGGCATTGCATCGATCATCGCCTGGGGCTTACCGCCCCCGCTTGTCGCCCCATCTTCTGTCGGGTTCTTGGTTTGGGGCGCCATGGTTGTGCTCTGACCAAAGTGCACTTATGTTCTGGTCATGACGTCGATAGCAGATGCGCTCGGTCCCATTGGCCTCATGGGACGTTTGCTTGCCCGCTTTTGGCCGCAACTGCTCCTGATCGGGGCGGTAGGGTATATCGTGCGAGACCTGCTGCTGCGTGCCGCGGTCGAGGTGGGTTTGCGCCACCCGCTCGGCGGCATGGTGGTGCTGTCGCTCGTCGTCCTTGCCAAGCTCATCATCGTGGTCCTGATGTTTCTAGCCCTGCGTCCGGGATTGCCCGCGCTGGAATCGCTCCGGCAGACGAAGAGCGCGCCGGTCTCGCCAGGCAAATCTGGCAGCAACGATCGGCGCTTGCTGGCCGTAACCGCCGCAGCGATCTTGCCTTTCTTCGCCTACTACGCGGCGTGGGGCTTCCTCGGCAACACGGTGCGTGAATATTCCCGGCTGGCGCTCGACAACGTCGCCTTCGGCGAGAAGGCCGAATTCTTTAACATCCTCAGTTCAAGCGGCCTGCTCCTGTCCATCGCTGTTTGCTGGGTGGTGCGCTGGGTCGCCAAGCGCATGAGCAAAAAGAGCGAGGCGCCAGCTTGGCGCTTGATTATCGTTGCCGCCGACGCAAGCTGGATCTTTATCGGTCTTTACGGGCTCTCGATTTGGAAGGATGAATTCATCACCTGGCTCGGCGCCGGCAAACTGCTGAGCACTCTTGATTGGGGCAACAGCTTGCAACTGATCGGCGTTGCCTATGCCGCGGAGAACTTCATACCCGTCGAATTTCGCAAGCCCGACTGGCTGGCGCAGGCGCAGAGCCTGTTCTTCTACGCCCTCTTGCCGATGGTCTGGCTAGTGATGGCGGCAATCATCAACGGCTATGAACTTTCCGCGGCCGGTCCCCGCACCATGCCGGCACGGACCAGCGCACGGAGCTGGCGCAAATGGCTCATCGATTTTCTCGAACACTTCGTCAGCGACTATCGCTCGCGTTATGGGCCGGTCTGGACCTGCCTGAAGCTGACACTCGGCGCAGGGCTTGCAACCTTGCTCACCTTCATCGTCGCCTATCGCCTGATCGGTTGGCTTGGGGCCTGGCTTTGGTTTGCAACAACGCGCCTGCTCGGCGTCGAAGAGTTCGCGACCTGGGAGTTTGTATTCAGCATCCTGGTCGTCTTCATCGGCAGTCCCAGCGATCTCGACGGCGGCATCTTGCTCGATGCCATGCGCATCTCGCTGCTGGCAGCCATGCTCGAACGAGCCATTTCGCAGGCAACACCTGCGGCGGCCCCTACAGCGCCGCGCGTCGTATTAGACGCGCAAAGGTCGCTGTAGCACTTCGAATTGCTGCGGGCGTGCAATCCTATCGTCGCACCTGATGTCCGATCTTCGGCTAGCGACGAAAGTGGAAGCTTGGCCCAAAGCGGGCCTGACGCGTCGACGCGAACCTGTCGGGCGAGTTGCGTGATTAGGCAGGAACGTAGGTCAACCTGATCACGTCATCGCCAATCAGATCGCTGGCCACAAAACGAAGCGGCGGCCGGGGGCCGGCGAAGAATGGCTTGCCGTGACCAAGCACGACGGGGTGGAAGTAGAGTCGATACTCATCAATAAGACCAAGGCCAGTCAGGCTTCGTGCCAGGTCTGGTCCGGAAACTGCAATCTCCCCAACGAGCTGGGCCTTCAGCCCACGGACCACCGCCTCGACGTCATCCTCGACGAGTGTGGCGTTGGGGCCGACCGACTTCAACGAGCGCGACACGACCCACTTCGGTTGGCGCCGCCACGCCGCCGCGAATTCGCGTAGCTCCGCACTCCACTCAGGACGGTCTTCGTCCCAATAGCGCATGACCTCGTACATGCGGCGACCGTACACACTGCCGGTCACGTCGCGCACATGCTCTATCCAGTGGCGAAAGAGCGCGGGACCTGGCGCAAACTCCTGGTGGTCGACGTAGCCGTCGAGGGACAGGTTCATTCCGAAGACAAGCTTCGCCATGCTGTAAGATCTCCGATCCAGGGTCTTCAGAATAACTTCGGGCGCCGTTACGCAAAAGTAAGGATGGGCGCAAACTGTTCGCCGCCTTGTCGGTGTGATGAATAACCAAAACGGTTCGCTGCGACATTCGGATCTGCTTCCGGGCAGGATCGGAACGCCCTTCCATCACCGGGACGGAGGTTTCTGCGTGGGTGACAGGCGTCAGATTCTATCCCCTAGCTACGCTTCCACTTGAAAACGAGCGTGCCGTCGTCTGCTCCCAAAACCTCGACCACGAGCGAAAGATCGCTTGCCTTGGCCGGCACCATAAAACTTTCCGCCATTCTGACTGTGCCGCCGTTTCCGGCATTTGCAAATGCGAGGCTAGAACAGCGCGGGCGATCCGCCACTTCGGGATACATCTCGCGCACGATTGGTTCCGTCAGCATCAAGGGCTCGAAGCGCCGCCCCTCCGCATCCACCAGCCGAACGCGGCACGCACTCTCAGCCAGCATTGCCAGATCTTTCGGTTCGCTCTCGAATTCCGCCAGAACAACGCGCGCGTCATCAGATGGACCGGGCAGTCGTTTCAGATCCGCAAGCTTCCATTGCCCGCCCGCATAGGGCTGGACCACACCGCTTTCGACGATGATGTCGCGCTTACCGGAAAACAAAGGCATCTCACGCAAACTATCCCAGGCGTGGACCACTATCGCCAATGGCAGCACGGCGACGAGTGCCACGAGGCAGGTCCAGAACAGGCGTCTTTCGCTCATGACCTGCCTCTCGTCATTTTGCAGCCAGCGTCCACGGCATGCTGCCGCTGCCGCGCGCAAGCGTGATCGATGGTTTGATTTCCAGTGGTGCCTTCTGGTCGAGCGCGATCCAAAGTTCTTCGCCGAGAGGGGTCAGACCAGAGCGCGCGATGAGCAGACGACCGCCGCTGATCGCCGTTTCGGGCAACTCGAATGCTACGAGCACCGGCTTGGGCAAGCCCGGCTCCAGTCGCTCCGTCGGCAGATAGCCACGCATGGTCGAGAAGCGTTGACTAAGGGCATAGCGGATTCCGCTTGGCGACAACCATCCCGCTGATAGCAACGTCAGGCTCTCTTTCTTGGCAACCGCTGCACCTTCGATGACCAACCAGACACCCGAGCTTGAATAGTCGCGCACCCGTCCGAAGCTCTCGGTCTTGAGCGCCCGCGCCAGATGCACATTCGCGGCACCATAGGCAAAGGCATGGCTTTCCACCCGCTCGCCCGCTTTGCCACGGATCGCAATCGGCGACGTGATATCGCCATAGCCCGGCGTGTTGTGCTGCATGGCGTAGAGCACGAGAGCGCCAAGTCCGAGCAACAGGATTGTACGCAACCCGGCGATCATCGCACTGCCTCGTCCGTTTGCCCGCTTACGGCCAGTTCGACGATGGCGGCCTTGCCGTCATCAAACCATCCGGGCGCGCCATAGAGATTGTCGCGCGGTTTGTAGATCTGCTTGGCGACCGAAAAGCGCAGCGCCTTCGGGTTCGGCAAACCCTCCGGCCATTCCCAAACAGCGATGAGTTTCTCCGGCATGCCAGGGTTGATCGCGCTCGCGATCCATTTGTCACGGGCGAGGTAGTAGACCGGCTCTGGAAGTTGGACCGACATCGGCGTCTCGATCGAGACGAGCTGCATGAACGCATTGCTTGTCGCGGCCGAGCGATTGTCGAGTTCAAGGTCGACCGTCAGGAACCGCTTGGGGTCGACTGGCTTGGTTCCCGTAGGGGGAACTTCCGCCATCGAGGCATTGTTTATCGCGATAACCCAACGACCTGCGTCGATTGGCTCGCCCATCCTGGCAAGCTCAACGGGAGCGGGATTGGCCGCCTGATAGACTGCGGTTGCGAAGGAGGCGGCCGCAGCCGCCATGCCTCCGATGCCCGTCACGAGCATCGCCAGAAGACGCCGCTTCAATTTCGACCGTCGCGCGATCGACATCGCACCTCCGCCCAGGTTTGACCGCTCCTGCAACCGCAAGATAGTATGGCTTGGCCGAGAAATCAAAGTTCTCGGGCTTTTCAGCAGTCCCCATCGCACTACGGCAGGCACCGCCGAGATCATTCTTCACTTATCTTGATCTTGCGGACCTTTCCAAAACTCTTGTCTAAGGCGGGCAGCCGCCTCTCGTAGTTGACCTTGACATGGGGGGACGCACCGTGGTCGCTCTCCTTCATCAGGACGACGACCAGCCGACTGTCTGCGAGGGAGAGATGCACCTCAAACGGTTCATCCGCCTGTTTGGCGCCGATGTTAGGCCGCCATCGCCCAGTTCCGCTGGCGTAGGATGTCGGGCCGTAACTGTTGGCAGTCACAACTGCCGACCAGCCCGCTTCGCTGACAACGGTAAGGACAGTGCCGTGCCGAACAACGCTGAGGCAGCCTTGGCAGCGTATGAGCGTCGCGCCCACTTCGCGCCAGAGCCCAGAAATTCCGCCATCGTCCGCCCGCACGGATTGCGCCGCCAGCAGCAAAGTACCGATCAAAACCAGTAAGCCTACACGTCCGCTCACCGAAGCTCGTCTCCACCAATCCGTTCAGACATTTCCTATTGGTCGACTGGGCACGAAGATCAACTTTTGCAGGCAAAAACGAATTAACGCAACCCGGCAGATTACGTTTCGATCCGCAATTTCATTCGGTCGGCGGCAAAACAGCTGCGGGAATACTCCACGGGCTTGCCGTCGAGGTCCGCATTGACCGACTGCGCCTCCAGGACGATCGCACCAGCCGAGAGTTTCAGCATCGAGAGTTCGTCGCTGTCGGCATGGCGGGCGACGATCTCGGTCGAAACGCGCACGTAGTCGTCAAGGCCGTGGGCGGCAAACGCTTTGGTTACGGAATGCCGTTGCTCGAACTCTTCCGCCATGCGGGGAAACCGGGCGGCGGGATAGTAACTTGACGAAACGGAGAGCGGACGGCCATCGCCGCTGCTGACGGTGCGCAATTCGATCACCGGTTCACCCGGCGCGATACCCAGTGCCGAGGCAATGTCGCCAAATGCCTTCAGTTCGGCATGGCCGAGCAGGCGGGTGCCGATCTCCTTCACCTGCCGGCCGAGACCCTGCGAGAAGCGGGTGCGACGCGAGATTGGATAGCTCACCCTCTCCTTGCGCTCGATCATCGTACCGCGGCCCTGGACGGCACGAACCAACCCTTCCTCGGCAAGGGCTGCCAGTGCACTCCTGACGGTGTGCCTGTTGACGCCAAACTCGCCCGCAAGCACCGTTTCGGGCGGCACCATGCCGGCAGCGTCGTAGTCGCCATTGCTGATCGCCAGCCGGATCCGGTCTGCGATCTGCCGCCAGAGTGCGACCCCTGTCTGCCGTTCAACCGCTTTTCGCATTGCCATGTCACAAGCCTGTCATTTGCGGACGCTAAGGAAAAGTATAAGATGTGCACTTGTCTAGATCAATAGACATTTGAGGTGAAAATGATGGATGCGAAGCTGAAACAGGAAAGTCCGCCGGAGATGGCGCGCAGGGAAGGCATGCGGCTGCTGGCCCGTGCGTCTTCGGAAGAACTCATGACGGCATGGGAGGCACTTGCCGACAAGCCTGATGTGTCGCCCGTGCGCGGACCGGAAACGGGCTTGGTCATGGTTCGCGGCCGCATCGGCGGCGGCGGCGATGCCTTCAATCTGGGCGAGGCAACCGTATCGCGCGCGACGATCCGGCTTTCGACCGGCGAAATCGGCCATGGCCAGTTGCTTGGCACCGACAAGCAGCGCGCTCGCCTTGCCGCAATCTTCGATGCGCTCTTCCAGCGTGAAGCCGACCGCCCAGCCGTCGAGGCGCTTCACCGCGCAGTTGCTTCGCGCATCAAGGCGGAAGATCGCCGCACGGCAGAGGAAACCGCCGCGACACGCGTCGACTTTTTCACCATGGTTCGCGGAGACGACTGATGGCCAGCCAATCGCAAATCTATGCCGGCGCCTTTGCCGACCCGGTGTTTTCCGCCCAATCCGTATTCAAGAGCCTGATGGACGGCTTTGCCCGCCCGGGGCAGATCATCCGCCTGGAGGCGTCGAGCATCCCGCCGGCGCCAATGGGCGCGGCTGCCGGAGCCGTGGCCTTGACGCTGTGCGATCACGACACGGCAGTCTGGCTCACGCCCGCCCTTGGCAAATCCGCAGTACCGCAGTGGATCGCGTTCCACACCGGCGCACCGGTGACGGACACCAAAACCGATGCACGCTTTGCCTTTGTCGAGAAGGGCGCGCCGGTGTTGGGCTTCGACCAGTTTTCGCTCGGCACGCAGGAATATCCGGATCGCTCGACGACGCTCGTCATCGAGATCGAAGCGCTGACCGGCGGCGAAACGCTGACCGCCCGCGGACCTGGTATCAAGGACGACATCACCATTGCGGTGCGTGGCCTGCCTGAAGTCTTCCTCGACTTCTGGAGCGCCAACCGCGCGATTTTCCCGCGCGGCATCGACCTCGTGCTGACGGCAGGCGACAGCGTTCTCTGCCTGCCACGCACGTCAAGACTTTCGCGACAGGAGGTTTAACCCATGTATGTTGCAGTGAAGGGCGGCGAAGCCGCCATTGCCAACGCCCATCGCCTCCTCGCCGATCGACGCCGCGGCGACCGCACGTTGCCATCGATCACCATCCAGCAGGTCGTCGAACAGCTTGGCCTTGCCGTCGACCGCGTCATGGCCGAAGCCTCGCTTTACGACCGCGAGCTCGCAGCCCTTGCCGTGCGTCAGGCGCGCGGTGACATGATCGAAGCAATTTTCATCCTGCGCGCCTACCGCACGACGCTGCCGCGCTTCGGCTATTCCGAGCCGGTCGATACCGCGACCATGAAGGTCGAGCGCCGCGTCTCGGCCACCTACAAGGACCTGCCCGGCGGACAATTGCTGGGCCCAACCTTCGACTACACCCATCGTCTGCTCGACCCCTCGTTGATCGCCGACGCGGCGGTCGAGGAACCGGCCGTCAAGGAGCCGGGCGAACATGTGATGCGCGTCTCCGACATTCTCGACGGCGAAGGGCTGATCGAAGGCGACGGCCGCATGCCCGAAGGCCATGTCATGGGCGACCTCACCCGCGAGCCGATGGAATTTCCAATGGCCCGCGACCTGCGCCTGCAGGCCCTGGCACGCGGCGACGAGGGCTTTCTGCTGGCGCTCGCCTACTCGACCCAGCGCGGCTATGGACGCACGCATCCCTTCGTCGGCGAAGTCCGCATCGGCGAAGTCGAAGTCGAACTGGACCTGCCCGAGCTCGGCTTTGCCGTCTCCCTCGGCGTCATCCGCGTCACCGAGTGCCAGATGGTCAACCAGTTCATGGGATCGGCGAAACAGCCGCCGCAGTTCACCCGCGGCTACGGCCTCGTCTTCGGCCAAAGCGAACGCAAGGCCATGTCGATGTCGCTCGTCGACCGCGCGTTGCGCACCGACGAATTCAGCGAAGACATCGTTGCGCCGGCGCAGGACCAGGAATTCGTAATTTCTCATGCGGACAACGTGCAGGCGACCGGTTTCGTCGAACACCTGAAGCTGCCGCACTATGTCGATTTCCAGGCTGAACTCGACCTCGTTCGGCGCATGCGCCGCGACTATGACGCTGCCCGCGCCGGCGGCCAGGACGGCATGAAGGAGGCCGCCGAATGACCGACCTTGCCACCTACAACTTTGCCTATCTGGACGAGCAAACCAAGCGGATGATCCGCCGCGCCATTCTGAAGGCGATCGCCATCCCAGGTTACCAGGTTCCCTTCGCCTCGCGCGAAATGCCGATGCCCTACGGCTGGGGCACCGGCGGCGTGCAGGTTACCGCGTCGATCCTCGGACCGAAGGACGTGCTGAAGGTCATCGACCAGGGCGCCGACGACACCACCAACGCCGTGTCGATCCGCGCCTTCTTCCAGAAGGTCGCCGATGTCGCAGTGACGACGAAGACTAAGGAAGCAACCATCATTCAGACGCGCCACCGCATTCCCGAGGAAGGCCTCAGGGAGGGCCAGACGCTGGTCTACCAGGTACCGATCCCGGAGCCCCTGCGCTTCCTCGAGCCGCGTGAGACCGAGACCCGCAAGATGCACGCGCTCGAAGAATACGGGTTGATGCATGTGAAGCTCTATGAGGACATTGCCCGCAACGGCCATATCGCCACCACCTATGCCTATCCGGTGAAGGTCGAGGGTCGCTACGTCATGGATCCCTCGCCGACGCCGAAGTTCGACAATCCGAAGATGCACATGTCGGAAGCGCTCCAGCTTTTCGGCGCCGGCCGTGAAAAGCGCATCTATGCGGTTCCGCCCTATACCGAGGTCGTCAGCCTCGATTTCGACGATCACCCGTTCGAAGTGCAGAAGTTCGACAAGCCCTGCGCCCTCTGCGGCGCCGAGAACGTCTATCTCGACGAAGTGGTGCTCGACGACAAGGGCGGACGCATGTTCGTCTGCTCCGACACCGACCATTGCGAAGACCGCCGCGACTGCGGCCATGCTGGACACATGCTTGCCCGCCAGGAGGCTGCAGAATGAGTGCCGTACCGCTCCTTAAAGTCAACGACGTCTCGAAATTCTACGGCAGCCGCATCGGATGCCGAAATGTCTCCTTCGATCTTTTCCCCGGCGAAGTGCTGGCGATCGTCGGAGAATCCGGCTCGGGCAAGACGACGCTTCTGTCCTGCCTTTCGACCCGGTTGATGCCGACATCCGGCATCGTCGAATACCATATGCGCGACGGCCAGTATCGGGATCTCGCCCGCATGGGCGAGGCCGAGCGACGCTTCCTGATGCGCACCGACTGGGGCTTCGTCCACCAGAACCCGGCCGATGGCCTCAGAATGACGGTCTCGGCCGGTGCCAATGTCGGCGAGCGCCTGATGGCCGTTGGCGACCGGCACTATGGCAACATCCGTGCTGCCGCCAGCGACTGGCTGGAACGCGTCGAGATCGGCATCGACCGCATCGACGACCAGCCCCGCGCCTTTTCGGGCGGCATGCGCCAGCGCCTGCAGATTGCCCGCAATCTCGTCACCTCCCCTCGCCTCGTCTTCATGGACGAGCCGACCGGCGGCCTTGACGTTTCGGTGCAGGCTCGCCTGCTCGATCTCGTGCGCGGGCTTGTGCACGATCTTGGCCTTGCCGCCATCATCGTCACCCACGATCTCGCTGTCGCACGGCTTTTGTCGCACCGCATGATGGTGATGAAGGACGGCGCCGTCATCGAGCAGGGGCTAACCGACCGCGTGCTCGACGATCCGCGCGAGCCCTATACCCAGCTCCTCGTCTCCTCCATCCTGCAGGTATGACGCATGATCCCGAAAAGTGAAAATCGGTTTTCGATCAAGATCATGCGCAAAGGAAAGTAAGAACCATGGCTACGCCCCTTGTTGTTTCCGAAGTCGCAAAGAGCTTCACCATGCACCTGCGCGACGGCGTGCGCCTGCCCGTCGTCGCCAATGTCTCCTTCTCGGTCAAATCAGGCGAATGCGTCGTTCTCGGCGGCCCTTCGGGCGTCGGCAAGAGTTCGATCCTGAAAATGCTTTACGGCAATTACGGCGTCGATGAAGGCCAGATCCTGATGGAGCACGACGGCAAGCTGGTGAACCTCGCAACCGCCGAACCGCGCACCGTGCTTGAAGTCCGGCGCGCAACGCTCGGATATGTCAGCCAGTTCCTGCGGGTGGTGCCGCGTGTCTCGGCGCTCGATATCGTCGCCGAGCCGCTGCAGGCGCGTGGCGTCGCCATGGAAGATGCCCGCGCACGCGCCGCCGAGCTTCTGTCGAAGCTCAACCTGCCTGGGGAATTGTGGTCGTTGCCGCCCGCGACCTTCTCTGGCGGCGAGCAGCAGCGCGTCAACATCGCCCGCGGCTTCATCACCGACCACAAGATCCTGCTTCTCGATGAGCCGACGGCTTCGCTCGACGCGAAAAACCGTGCGGTGGTCGTCGAGATGATCGCCGAGAAGAAGGCGAAGGGAACGGCATTGATCGGCATCTTCCACGATGAGGAAGTCCGCGACGCGGTGGCTGACCGCATTCTCGACGTGTCGGCCTTCTCGCCGCGAAAGGCCGCCGCATGAGCCAGAAACTGGGGCTCGAGCCTTTCATCCACCCGACCGCGAGCGTCAACAACTCGACGCTCGGCCGCTATACCGAAGTCCAGGAGCGCTCGCGCCTGGAAGAGGTCGAGTTCGGCGACTACTCCTACATCATGCAGGACGGCTCGATCTGGTGCGCGACGGTCGGCAAATTCGTCAATATCGCTGCCGCGGTGCGCATCAACGCCACCAACCATCCGACCTGGCGCGCAACGCTCCATCACTTTACCTATCGCGCTCCGAACTACTGGGACGATACCGAAGTCGATCACGATCTTTTCGCCTGGCGCCGGTCGAACCGGGTGACGATCGGCCATGACGTCTGGATCGGTCACGGTGCGACGGTGCTGCCAGGCGTCAATGTTGGCAACGGTGCGGTGATTGGGGCCGGCGCTGTCGTCTCCAAGGACGTAGCACCCTATACGATCGTCGGCGGCGTGCCGGCAAAGCTCATCCGCGATCGGTTCAATGCCGGTATCGGCGAACGGATGGACAGCCTTGCCTGGTGGGATTGGGACCATCAGCGCCTGCGCAAGGCGCTCGACGATTTCCGCGAACTGACGGCCGAGGAGTTTCTCGTTCGCTACGCCTGAGCACGCCGACATCAGCGCCGCAGTTGGGGCCGAGGCTGCCCCCTCGGCAGAAACGCCTCGAAAGGCCGGATTGGGTGGGGGGTTGCGGACGCTAGGGAGCGTCATGCGAAGTTGGCTGTTCGCCGTCGAGCGCGCATTCTTCAGTCCTGGATTGCAAACTAACTGATTGCAACTACTATATATCGCCCAGAATTACAAAGCTTACCGGGGGTAAGGACAATCATTTCACCGACAAAGAAAGCCGACAGGCATCTGCAAGTTAAACCGCAGTGCGCGATAGGAATATACACTATGCAAGCGGGATAAAGCCATGCGAAGTGACGTAAACATCACATCGAATACATATTGCAGATTATGCCGTTCCTGGCGCATAAATGTCATCGGCACCGCCCTGGAAAAAAGTGGCGGACGTTGGTCGAATAGAGGAACTGCACTGACCTTGTGACTTTGAATTTTCTTCTCTGCCACTCACCGGAAGGAACACGGAGCTGGCTGTATGAAGTTGCTCAGAGAACCTCTACTGCATTTCGCCGTCGCCGGCGCTGTCATGTTTGGCGGCTACTCATGGTTGCATGACAATCGGGCGCAGGACGGGGCTGAACCTGTCCGCATCGGCGAGGGCGACATCCGATGGCTGAGGCAGACGTGGTCGAGCCAATGGTTACGTGATCCGACCGCCGGCGAGTTGAAGGGAATGGTCGACGGTCTCCTGAACGAAAGGCTTCTGGCACGAGAGGCCAAGGAGATGGGCCTCGATCAGGATGACACCATCATCCGCCGCCGCCTGGCGCAAAAACTCAAATTCATGATTGAGGACACCGCCCAACTGGCTGAGCCGACTGAGGCGGAACTGCGGAAATTCTACGCCGCCAACTCGTCGCGCTTCGAGACGCCTGGCAAGTTGTCGTTCAAGCAGGCCTACTTCAGTCCCGAGCGCCGCGTTGACGCTGCGGCAGACGCCAAGGCGGCGCTCGCCAAATTGAACGGCGGCGACGTCGAGCCGGCGGCAGGCGACCGGCTGCTCCTCGGGAACAGCTTCGACGATGCAGACGCAGCGGCTATTTCGGCCATGTTCGGTGCCGATTTCGCGCACGACGTCCTGGCACTTCAACCGGGCGGGTGGAGCGGACCGGTGAAATCCGGCTATGGCTTCCATCTGGTGTTTGTCACACAGCGCGCGTCGGCAACTCCGAAACCTTTCGAAACGGCGCGGGACGCTGTCCTCGCAGAGTGGCGCAGCGCGAAGCAAGCCGAACTTACCCGCAATTATCTCGCCGAGCTTCGCAGGAAGTATGGAGTCGAACTGGATGACGGCGTGAGCGCGACTCTGGGTTCCGAGCCCGCGTCGAAGGCGGCTGCGAAATGAGCGGGCGACCCCGCCCATCCATGTTCGTGCGAGAGGCTTGCTCCGCAGCCAGGTTGATTTGGCTGGTTGCACTTACGGTGGCTGCCATGCTGTTCTCGGAGGTCGCCTTCGCCCATGAAGTACGCCCCGCCTACCTCAGCATCCGGGAAGAAGCGCCGAACGAGTTGCGCGTGCTCTTCAAGACGCCCATGCAGGGCGATGCGCGGCTGGCGCTGAAAGCCTTGTTTTCCGGCAAGATCGAGATGATGACCCCGCTCGTCTCGCATCCGACCGGCGATGCGATGATACAGACCTGGCGCATCCGAACCCTGGAGCCGCTCGCCGGCCAGACGGTGCTGATCGACGGGTTGCAGAACACCATGACCGACGCCCTGGTCCACCTGGTGCTTGCCAATGGCAACACCTGGACGGCTCGGCTGACACCCGGCACGCCATCTGCGCTGATACCCGCATCGCAAAGCACCTGGGGCGTCTTTACCACCTATGTTCGTCAGGGCATCGAGCACATCGCGTTTGGCTTCGATCACCTGCTCTTCGTCGCCGCTCTGATACTGATCGTGCGCGACTGGCGCAGGCTGGTGAAGGCGGTTACCGCCTTCACCGTTGCTCACTCGATCACGTTGACCTGCGCGACGCTCGGCTGGGTGACACTACCATCGCGACCAGTCGAGGCGATGATCGCCATCAGCATCGTCATGGTGGCGGCAGAGATCGTGCGCATGGAGCGTGGCCAGACCAGCCTTGCGATCACCAGTCCATGGATGGTGGCCTTCGCCTTCGGGCTGCTGCATGGTTTCGGTTTCGCTGGCGCGCTTGTCGAAATCGGCTTGCCGCAAGGCGACATTCCGCCGGCATTGGTGGCGTTTAATTTCGGGGTCGAACTTGGGCAACTGGCGTTCATCGGAGCATTGCTGACGCTGGCGCATGTTGTCCGTCGCTTTGCCGCAATGCCGCGCGGGGCAGCCGTTGCCTCGGCGTATGCAATCGGGATTGTCGCGGCATTTTGGTGCGTCCAGCGGCTTGACGCCATGTTCCTGTAGGGCAGCGCAAGCAGTGAAGTTCTTACAGTTCGTTGAGTAGGAAAGATGAGAGCGAGAAGTTAACCGTCGATCGGGAGGATGTCATGCGCGTTTTGATGCCTTTGGCCGGATTGGCCTTGGTTGCGACCACGGCGTTTGGTTACCCCACACTGGCACAGGAAACCATAGATAAGGGGACGCTCGATCCCAATATGGTCGACACACTCTTCCCGAAGCCGGGGTATTCGCCTTACGCCGGCAATAGGTTCCCGTCCCGTCCGCTGTTTGGCGATACGCACCTGCACACGTCTCAGTCGTTCGACGCCATCGCCTTCGGCAACTCCCTCGGACCGGAGGAAGCCTATCGCTTCGCACGCGGCGAGGAAGTCATCTCCTCGACCGGTCAGCATGCACGATTGAGCCGCCCGCTTGATTTTCTGGTCGTGTCCGATCACGCCGAGAACATGGGCACGCTGGGCGAAATCAAGACCGGAAACCCGACCTTGATGAATGATCCTGAACTGAAACGCTGGAACCAGATGATGGCAGCCGGCGGTGACCAGGCGATGAACGTCTACTACGAAATCATGGCGAGCGTCGGCGGTGGAGGCAAGCCTTTGCCGGCTGCGCTTCGTTCGGACGACCTGACGCGGTCGGTATGGCAAAAGAACGTCCAGGCTGCGGATAAATACAACGATCCCGGCACGTTTACTGCATTGATCGGCTATGAATGGTCATCCAACACCGGCGGCAACAACTTGCATCGGGTGGTCGTCTTCCGCGACGGCGCGGAAAAGACAGAGCCGATCCTGCCATTCTCGTCCTTGCAGAGCGACAATCCGGAAGACCTATGGAAGGCTCTCCAAAACTACGCGACGAAGACCGGCGGCAGCGTGCTCGCCATCCCTCATAACGGCAATCTGTCGAACGGCCTGATGTTCCCGTTGATCAATCCCGTCGGAGGAAAGCCTATCACCGCGGAGTCTGCGCGCACCCGGGCAAGCCTTGAGCCGCTGATGGAAGTTACCCAGATGAAAGGCGACGGGGAGACGCATCCTACTCTGTCGCCGACTGACGAGTTCGCCAACTTCGAGCGGTGGGATATGGGCAACCTCGACCTGAGTGCGGCGAAAACTCCTGATATGCTGCAGTTCGAGTATGCGCGCTCGGCCCTCAAGAACGGCCTGAAACTCGAGAAAGAGCTTGGCGTGAACCCGTACAAATATGGATTGATCGGATCGACGGATTCCCACACGTCGCTCGCCGCGGTCGAAGAGAACAACTTCTTTGGCAAACTCCCTGCGGCAGAGCCGAGCGCCGGCCGCGCGACACACCCAATCGCCAAGTTCGGCGACAAGGAGGTCATGGGCTGGGAAGTCGTTTCGAGCGGCTATGCTGCCGTCTGGGCGATGGAGAACACGCGTGAAGCCATCTTCGACGCAATGAAGCGTAAGGAGGTCTACGCCACCACTGGGCCGCGGATGCTGGTTCGGCTGTTTGGCGGATGGGAGTTCGCCGAGGCGGACGCCAAGACGCGAAGCCCGGCAGCGGTCGGATACGCCAAGGGTGTTCCGATGGGAGGCGACCTGCCGCCCGCGCCCGCAGGGAAAAAGGCTCCTACGTTTCTGGTGGCTGCACTGAAGGACCCGATCGGCGCGAACCTCGACCGCTATCAGATCGTCAAGGGCTGGATGGATGCGACGGGGCAATTGCACGAGCAAGTCTATGACGCCGCATGGTCCGGAGAACGTAAGCCTGGCGCTGACGGCAAGCTGCCGCCTGTGGGAAACACGGTTGACGTCGCCGACGCCACCTGGACCAATACC
Organism: Ensifer sp. Root1252; assembly: GCF_001425885.1. Lineage (NCBI taxonomy): Bacteria > Pseudomonadati > Pseudomonadota > Alphaproteobacteria > Hyphomicrobiales > Rhizobiaceae > Ensifer > Ensifer sp. Root1252. The sequence continues at coordinate 50,165 of NZ_LMDT01000003.1, forward strand.
ATCGGCGCGCCAGAATTGATCTCGGTCTGGACCGACCCCGCCTTCGACCCGGCCCAGCGCGCCTTCTACTACGCTAGAGTGCTAGAAATTCCGACGCCGCGCTGGACGGCCTACGACGCGAAGCACTTCGGCGTCACCATGCCGTCCGAAGTGCCAATGACGTCGCAGGAGCGGGCTTACACGTCGCCGATCTGGTACAATCCTGCGGGCTAGGCGAGAAGGTTGATACGCGCCCCGCGCGCAACGACTAGCAAAGACTGGCCTTTGCTACGGACATCAGCGAAGTTAGGTAGCAAATGCCACCACCGACCACGATGCGGCGTTGGCCGCTTTGCGCCAACACCGGTCATTGATTGCCAAAGTCTCGATCTGGTTTTAGCCTCAAGAAGCCCCACGTCTGTGACCATCTTAGAACTACGATTCTGAATCTATGGATATTTTTATGACTGAGAAATATCGACTACCCGAGACGTTCAACACCGAACGCTTCTTTGTCCGAAAGGCCCAGGCATCTGATGCGGCGTCGGTTTTCGAAGGCTGGGCCACTGACGTGGACGTTACTCGCTACCTGGTCTGGAGGCCCCACTCCGACATTTCGCAGACTACCGCTTTTCTGGAGCAAGCGGAGCGAGAGTGGGATGCCGGGACAAGTTTTCCATCTCTGATTGCCCTGCGTACAGCGCCAGAGCAGATCATTGGAACGGTGGAGCCGCGCGTAGCTTCCGGGCGGGTATCATACGGCTGGATCGTTCGCCGGGACCACTGGGGACAGGGGGTTGCCACAGAGGTTGTTAGCTGGTTGTTGGAACATGCTCTCGCGCACCCAACTATATTTCGAACAGAGGCGACTTGTGACGTCGTCAACATCGCGTCGTCGCGCGTGATGGAGAAGGCTGGCATGGCCCGTGAAGCTGTTCTGCGCCGCTATCTTCTTCATCCAAACGTCTCGAATGAAGCAAGAGACGCGTTGCTGTATTCTAAGGTCCGCTGACGGCGAACGACCGGTTTGGGCCAGGCGCAAGACCAAGACAACAAAAAGGGCGCGGTTGGGAGGACCCGCGCCCTTTTTTTTGCGAGGAGTGGACCGGACGGCGTTATCAGGCGTCGACGGCTTCCTTCAGAAAGTCGGCGGCAACGCGAGCTGTCAGCGCCAGCGACACCGCGCCTGCATCCGGATGGCCGATGCTCTTTTCCGCAAGCGGCCGCGCGCGGCCGAGTTTCGGCGTCAGGCTGGACGTGGCGTCAGCCGCATCGCTGGCAGCCTTGGCCGCCGCCTCCCAAGCCTTGTTCAACGACTTCAGTTTTTCAAATTCCCGCTCCAACGTGTCGACGAACGGCACGAGGGCGTCGACCAAGGTCTTGTCGCCGACGCGGGCGCGTCCGAGACGGGTGACGCCGTCGAGCGCGAGCCGCGCACCTTCTATGATGGCCGCATCCGCAGGCTTGTCGTCGTCGGAAAATGCGTTGCTCCAGGAGCGAAGAAGCAGGCCCCAGATTGCGCCCGACGTGCCGCCCGCGCGATCGGCCCAGGCATCGCCCGCCGTTGCCAGCACACTGGCAGCGCCTGCCCCAGCCGCTACCGCAGAGTTCGCGGCCTCCTGGGCCGCCGCAGAGCCCCGGCGCATCCCCTGGCCATGGTCGCCGTCGCCGGCAAAGGCGTCGATACGGCCGAGTTCGTCTTCAGCTTGCTTCAGGGCATCGGCAACCTTGCCGATCAACCGGGCAATGCACTTACCACTTTCCCTGGAGGCCTGCGACGCAGGCGCGAAGGTCGCGGGACCATCCTCATCGGAAATCGTATCGGTCGCCGGCTCCGCGTTGATGATCGCGCCCTTGCGCAGCACCGGTGCATCGCATGGCGCACGCCAGTAGGATTCAAGCTCTTCGTCGAGCCAGAGCAGTGACAGCGAGCAGCCCTGCATGTCCAGGCTGGTGACGAACTCGCCGCATTCCGGATCGACGATTTCGAGGCCAGCCGCCTTCAATTCCTGTTCGACGGCGACCCAAAGAACGAAAAGCTCTTCGTACTTGGTCGAGCCCAGTCCGTTCAGCACCGGCGCGACCTTTGCCGTCCCGGCCGGACGTTCGGCCAGCAGTTTGCCGACAAGCAATTTCGCAAGCTCGGTTGCCGTTACGACCTTTTCTTCGCTGATGCCCGGCTCGCCGTGAATGCCAAGACCGAGCGCCATTTCGCCCTTCGGAACCGTGAAGAGCGGACGGTTCGCGCCCGGCAGGGTGCAGCCGCCGAAAGCGACCCCGAAGGAGACGGTGCGATCATTGGCAAGGCGGCTGACGCGCTCGACCTCGTCCAGCGACAGACCGGCTTCGGCCGCAGCGCCTGCAATCTTGAAGACCACGAGATCGCCGGCGATGCCGCGGCGCTTAGGCGCCGTTTCAGCGGCAGCGCTGGCAACATCGTCAGTCACCGGCACGATGCGCACGTCGATGCCTTCGGCCCGAAGGCGTTCGGCGGCAACGCCGAAATTCAGCACGTCCCCGGCATAGTTTCCGAAACCGAGGAGAACGCCGCCGCCCTGGTCGGCATGACGGCAGACACGCGCGACGGCAGCGGTCGACGGCGAGGCAAAGACGTCACCGGCGACGGCAGCATCAGCCATGCCTGGGCCGACATAACCTGCAAAGGCCGGATAATGGCCGGAGCCACCACCGATAACGACGGCGACCTTGCCCTTCGGCACCTTGGTCGAGCGCACGACGCCGCCCTTCACCAGGCGGACATTGCGGGCATAGATGGAGCTGAAGCCGGCGAGCGCGGTTACGGCGAAATCTTCCGGTGCGTCAAAGATCGTGGTCATCGCTACTTGTTCCTTAGTCGCGAGGCAGAATGCGCCTCAGATAGTCCCGATTGGTTGCGCTGACGGAAAGGCCATCGCCACCGTAATGCTCGCAGAGGAACGGGCTCTGGAACCCGTGCGAAAGCGCCATGCGAATGGCGGAACGGTAGTTGATCACGCCGAACTCCAGCGGGGCTGGATGGGTCACGATCAGCCCCGAAGTTTCGTCCTCGGTGCGGTTGTAGTTCTTGACGTGCCAGTATTTGGCAAAGGGTGCAACCTTCGCCATCATTTCCTGCCAGTGCTCGACTGGACGATGCAGGCGGATCAGGTTGCCGAGGTCGGCGTTGATGCCGACATTCGCAAGACCGACGTCGGTAACGAAGCGCACCGCGCTATCGGCGGAACCTATGTACGTGTCTTCATACATCTCGAGCGCCAGCTCGATGCCGAGTTCTTCGGCATGGCGGCCGAGCTCGCGGATGCGCGAGACACCCTTCTGCCAGATGGCTGCGTCATCAGGGTTCTTGACGCCATCGACTGTCCAGAACCACAGCGCCTTCTTCTGCGCATCGGTCAACGGACCGAAGAACCCGAAGGAGACCGAACCTGCCCCGATCGCCGCAGCCGTATCGATGACCCGATGACCATAGGCGAGATACTCGTCGCCATGAACCGGATCGATGACGCTGCGACGCGCAGTCGAGATCCCCGGCATCGTCAGGCCGAGATCACGCGTCAATGCGACGAAGCTCTCGAGCCGAGCCGGTGACAAATCGGCAAGACGGATCCAGCTGTCGGTCGGGTCGAGCTCAGTGAAGCCGGCATCGACGACGTCATCGAGTGTCAGTGCCCATTCCTCGACCGACTGGTCCTGAACCGAGCGGCCATCCGCCAGGATGTTCGGATACTGGATCATGGCGGCCGCGATAGGCCAGGTGTCACGGTTCCATTTGCGCGGCGCGTTTGCCATGGCGTTTCCCCAATTTTTTGAAGTTTGGTGCGGCGGCTCCGTCAAGCCGCCGCGCTACCGTCGCCCTGCGATGTTGCATCATCGCCCTTGCGCTTGCGAACCAGGCCGATCAGTCCGAAGACGACAGGCGACAGCAGCATTGCCAGGCCAAGCGCCATCAACGACGAAACCAGCGCATTTGACCAGAAGATATTCAGCGATCCGCTCGACAGAAGCATCGACTGGCGGAAGGCATCCTCGGCCTTGTCGCCGAGCACCATGGCGAGAACCAGGGGCGCCAGCGGATAATCGAGCTTCTTGAAGACGTAGCCCAGCACGCCGAAGCCGATGACCATGAAGATATCGGAGACGGAATTGGCCACCTGATAGGCACCGGAGAAGATGACCGCGACGATGATCGGGCCAATGATCGAGAACGGTACGCGCAGGATCGAGGCGTAGAGCGGCACGGTGGCGAGCACCAGGATGACGGCGACGACGTTGCCGAGATACATCGAGGCAATCAGACCCCAAACGAAATCGGGCCGGTCGGTAAACAGCATCGGACCGGGCGTGAGGCCCCAGATCATCAGGCCGCCCATCATGACGGCAGCCGTGGCCGAACCGGGAACGCCGAGCGCCAGCATCGGTAACAGTGCCGAAGTGCCGGCCGAATGGTCGGCGGTCTCCGGTGCTACGATGCCGCGCGGGTCGCCCTTGCCGAACTTCGACCTGTCGCGCGCCGAACGACGGGCGACGCCATAGCTCATGAAGGAGGCTGCGGTCGGCCCGGCGGGCGTGATGCCCATCCAAATGCCGATGATGGTCGAGCGCGCGATCGTCAGCCAGTAGCGCGGGATCTCGACGAGGGTGCGGCCGATTTCGGCGAGCCTGACACGCGCCTTGATGCCTTCGAAGCGCAGGCCCTCTTCCGTCGTCAGCAACAGTTCGCCGATGCCGAAGAGACCCATGACGGCGATCAGGAAGCTGACGCCCTTGATCAGGGTCGGGATGTCGAAGGTCAGGCGCAGATCGCCGGAGATTGTATCCATGCCGACGGATGCGAGCGCAAAACCAACCATCATCGACACGAGCGTCTTGAACGGCGATTGCGCCCCCATCGAGATGAAACTTGCAAAGGCGAGGAAGTAGACCGCGAAATATTCAGGCGAGGAAAAGCGCAGCGCGAAATTCGCAACCCAGCCCGACAGCAGCGTGATCATCACCACGCCAGCAAGGGCACCGATGCCGGCCGAGACGAAGGCCAGCGTCAAGGCGCGGCTCGCCTGCCCTGCCTTGGCCATCGGGTAGCCGTCGAACGTTGTCGCGACCGACGAGGGTTCACCTGGAATGTTGAACAGGATGGATGTCGTCGAGCCGCCAAACAGCGCCCCCCAATACATGCAGGAGAGCAGGATGATGGCGGAGATCGGATCCATGGAGAAGGTCAGCGGCAACAGCAGCGATACGCCGTTGGGCGCGCCGAGGCCGGGCAGAACACCGACGAGAATGCCGAGCGTGACGCCGACCATCATCAGCAGGATATGATTCCAGCTGAGGATGTGGCCGAAGCCATCGATCAGAAGACCGATATTTTCCATGTCATTCCTCCCGGGGAAACTTTAGCGGTTGGGATCAATAGATCCCGAACCAGGCCTCGACCGGTCCCTTCAAAAGCGGAACCTTGAAGCCGATCTCGAATACGATGAAGAAGAAGAGCGAAACGGCAACGCCGGCCGGCAGTGCGATCCACCACTTGTAACGCCCCTGGAAGAGCATCGCGCCGGCGATATAAAGTGCGGTCCCGACATAGAGCCCGAGCCAAGCGGAGACGCCGGCAAAGGCGACAAGAGGCAAGAGGAATGAGGCAACGACGCGGGCGCGGGCACCGTCGATGAAGATATCGCCCGTGCCGCGATGCTTCACGAATGCACCGATCGCATTCGCAACGCTTCCCAGAATGATCAGAACGCCGATGTAGAAGGGAAAATAGCCGGCCTCGGGGCCGAAATCGCTCCACCCGGCGCCGACATCGGAGGCGCCATAGCAGACGGCTGCGCCAAAGATACCAGTCAACGCGGCAACGCCAAGCTCCACCGCGAAGCGGGAAAGCCCATTCGCACTGTTCTCACTCATGATCGTGACCTTTCAAACCGGTTGACGGGCGCTCCCCTTAGCGCGTCATGCTTGACGCGCGGCGCTGTCGAGGCGCCCGTCCCGATATATCGCCTGATTTAGTTGGCGAGCCAGCCTTCGCGCTTCAGAACTTCGCCGACTGCGGCGCCGTCCATCTCGATGGCGGCCTTGAAATCGTCGCCAGCGATGTAAGCGGGAGACTGCGAGGTATCGGCAAGATACTTCGCCCACTCCGGCGTTTCGGAAACCTTGCGCATCAGGTCCGCATAGAACTTGACGGCATCGGGTTCCACGCCAGCCGGCAGCCAGACGGTGCGCGGCATGGAGTAGTTGTCGATGGCAATGCCCGTCTCCTTGCAGGTCGGGATGTCGCTCCAGCCCTTGTCGCCAGCAACCTTGGCGTCGTTCGTCAGCTTGACGCTCTTGAAGACGCACAGCGGCTTGACCATGCCGGCCTGCCACTGGCCGAGGTTTTCACTCGGGTTGTTGACGTTGGCGTCGAGGTGTTCGCCGGCGAGCTGAACAGCGGCTTCACCGCCGCTCTTGAACGGGATGTAGTTGATGGTCGCGCCGGTCGCGTCGTTGATCATCGAGGTGAGGATCTGGTCGACGTCCTTCGACTGGCTTCCGCCGATCTTCAGTCCACCTTCCTTGGCCTTGGCGGCGAAGTCGGCAGCCGTTGCGTAAGACGCCTTGCCATTGACCCAGAGAATGAATTCGTCGGAAGCAAGCGCTGCAACAGGCGTCAGGTCCTCAGCCTTGTAAGGCACCTTGGCGCGGACCGGCAGCAGGTAGGCATTGTTGGTGCCGAATGCCAGCTTGTACGCGTCGCCCTTGTTGGTCGCCGTGTAGACGAAACCTTCGGCGCCGCCGGCGCTGCCCTTGTTGGTGACGACAACAGGCGCCTTCATCAGTTCGTACTTGCCGATGATCGCCTGGATCGTGCGCGCGAAGATGTCCGTGCCGCCGCCCGGGCCAGCCGTGACGACGAATTCAACCGGACGGTCGGGCTCGAAAGCCAACGCCGGAGCGGCAACGCCGAATGCGGCTGCCATAACGCATGCGATAGAAACGGATTTCTTCATATCTAGTCCTCCCGTTGAGTGAGATGCGGCGCAAGACCTCCTCCTGCGCCGGTAGTGGTTGAAAACGTGCGAATTCAGGCAGCAGCCGAAAGGGCAGCCTTTTTCTTCGCCATGCGAACGGCGAGCAGAAGCGCCTCGCGGCTTGCGCCGACATCGGCAATGCCCTTGCCGGCAATGTCATAGGCCGTGCCGTGGGCTGGGGTGCAGAGCGGGAACGGCAGGCCGCCCATCATCGTCACACCCTTGTCGAAGCCCATGAGCTTCATCGCGATCTGACCCTGATCGTGATACATCGTCAGGACGGCATTGAAGCCTTCCTTGAGTGCACGCACGAAAACGGTGTCGGCCGGGAACGGGCCATCGACGTTGTAGCCGAGCGCCCTGGCCTTCTCGACCGCCGGCTCGATGATGTCGATCTCTTCCATGCCGAAGCTGCCGCCGTCGCCGGCATGCGGGTTGAGGCCTGCAATCGCGATCTTCGCCGCTTCGTAACCGGCCTCCTTGAGGCAGACCTGGGTCAGCTCGACCTCGGCGAGAATGCCTTCGACCGAAAGGTTGTCCGCCACGTCCTTGAGCGGAATGTGCGAGGTGACACGCGCATTCCAGACCTTCTCGAGGACGTTGAATTCGCGAACCTTGCCAGTGAAGCCGAGCACGTCGGCAACGAAACGGATCTCGTCGTCATAGCCGGGATAGGCAAAGCGCATGGCCTTCTTGTTGAAGGGCGTGAAGCACACGGCCTCGGCCTTGCCGGCGTGGGCAAGCTCCAGCGCCGTGCGGAAGTTGCGCGTTGCAAACGTGCCGCCGGCGAGCGTCGCCTCGCCGCGATCGACGTCTGCCGGATCAAGATGACCGAGGTCGACGAATACGTGACGGGCGGTACCGGCCTTGTCGAGATCCTCAAGCGTCGAGGGCTCGAGATCGAGCGTCAGACCGGCAGCCTTGGCGCCTTCGTCCAGAATGCGGCGATCGCCGATCGTGATGATGTGTGCGGCCTCGCGAATATCGGGAAGGGCCAGCAGCCGCGCTGTCAGCTCGGGGCTGATGCCGGCGGGATCGCCCATGGCAAGCGCGATGACAGGACGCGCGCCGTTACCGGCAGCACCATTGGTCGTCATGTGAGATGTCCTCCACTTCATGCTTTTCGCAGGCTGTCATACGTTATTCAAAATTCTGCATCAAGTCTTTTGTATTCTGTATGCAGCATTTTCTGTTGACGATGACGAGCCCTGTCTCCATGCTTCAATCAGACAGTGCTGATTCAATCGGCACGCACGGGGAACGGATGGCCAGCACGCGGCCACAAGCGCAGAAGCAAAATGATGAACGAAATCATACCACTGGAGAGACGCGCCGACGGTGGCCCCGGCCCGATCAAGCGAACGGCTCTGCATGACACGCTTGTCAGTCATCTGCGCGACATGATCATCGAAGGTGATTTGTCACCCGGCACGCGCCTGCATGAGGGCCAGCTCGGCGAGCAGCTCGGTGTCTCGCGCACGCCCTTGCGCGAAGCCATCAAGTATCTGGCGAGCGAGGGGCTGGTCGAGCTCGTACCGAGCCGCGGCGCCGTCGTGAAACGCTTCAGCGCCAAGGACGTGCACGACATGCTGACCGTCTTGCAGACGCTGGAGGAACTTGCGGGCAAGCTCGCCTGTGAAGCGGCAAGCGACGCCGGCATTGCCGAAGTCCGCGCCCTACATGACGAAATGGTCCGTCGCTACAAGGTCGGCGACCGGCTGCAATACTACAAGCTCAACCAGCAGATTCATTCGGCGATCGTCCAGCTCGCCGAAAATGCGGCGCTCGCCGACATGCACAGCGTCTTGCAGACACGGCTGAAGCGCATCCGCTTCATCGGCCACGAAGGCCCGGAAAAATGGGCGGCCGCGGTTGCCGAGCACGATGAGATGATCGTCGCGCTCGAAGCCCGCGACAAAGCCAAGCTATCCGAAGTGCTCGGCCGCCACCTGATGAACGCCTGGGAGCGCGTACGCGCTTCGGTTTGAAGAAGCGTCGCAGTCGCGTTCTAAGCGAGCGGGCTCTTTCTTGCCCGGGGTCCTATTCTCAGGATCGACCCCAATATATTGAGCGGCCCCACGCTATTCGTCGCCCCATGTAAGCGGCGCCGGGATGACATGTTCGCGATCCAACTTGATGCGTATCCCGGATACGCATATATTGGCGAGAAAGGGGATCGGCGATGGCGTCTCGAGACAGAATGAAAAGGTACCGTGAGCGTGGTGGTGCAGCTGACCTCGTTCGAGTAGAAGTGCTGGTGCCGCGCGATAGACGCAATGATATTGTCAGCGCCGCCGCAGGCATGCGCGAAGATCACAGAAACCGTAAGGATCGTTTAGCGGAATATCTCAGTCTGGCGGCCGAGCGTTATGGCTTGCGAATATTCGACAATATCGACATCGAGAGGCTCGATGATGTCCCAAGTCGGTCACGGGTCGTAGCGAATGCGCTCATCGAAAGAGGCGACGCCCGAGCCTTTGCGATGGGAAGGAAGATGTTGTCCATACTTGACGGTGGTCACTAATGGCTCTGACCGTGCTTCAACGCAACATCATGGCGTCCATCGCCAGAAACCGCTCCGAGAGCAGCTATATGGCGGGCGGTGTGGTTCTCAACATGAACTGGCCGCGTGTGTCGGATGACATTGATATTTTCCATGATAGCGACTCGGAGATCGGTTCCGCGGCGCAGAGAGATATCGAAACGCTCAAGAACGATGGGTTTCTCGTTACTATCGACGTCAACGTATACGGCTGCGTTGAAGCGCAGGTGTTTCGCGATGGCGACAGCACGCTAATCCAATGGATGAGCGAGACCAAGTCTCGCTTCTTTCCTCTCATCCGAGATCAAGAGTGGGGCGCGCGGCTCAACCCAGCGGATCTTGCTGTCAACAAGGTCATCGCAGCCTCCACCCGAACCAAAGCCCGCGACTATATCGACCTTCTGACGATTGATTCAAATCTCTGCCCGCTTGGAGCAATCGTAATGGCGGCGTCAGGCAAGCCGCCCAACTATTCACCGGTGCGCAGCATCGATGAAATCCGCAGAAAGGGACTTTCCATTCGCGGAGAGGATTATTCGTCGATACGTGGTCTGCCCGCTGGCTGGACCGCCGCCAGCATAAGGGAGAACCTCGTCGCGATGCTAGACCGTGCAGAAAGTTACGTGCGTAACGCACCCTTGGATCTGGTCGGTATCCTCGTTGTCGATGAAAACGGCATTCCCGCAGAAACGTATCGTCTCGATGTAAGCGGCCTCGTCTACAGAAGGGCGACCTCCGAGTCTGAAGTGGTGCCGGATCTGCCAGAAGTGTCGCTTGGATGGGACAGATAGGCGCAGTGATCGTCAGCCTGAGTGCCGCAAGGACTCGAAGCTCGCAATCGCGCTGCTGGAAGCAAGCATTGCATGTGCCACCAAAGCAGTCGGCATGATTACCTCCGTCCTCGCCTCTTATGTGCTTCTCAAACCTTATGAGAAGCCAACAGGACCACAGCGTTTTACGCTTTCTCTCCACGGCAGAGACAGCTCGGTCGCGCTCAAACCTTCAGGCTGCAAAAACAGTGCTCAATCGAAGCAGTTCTGAAGTTAGCAACCAGTTTCGAACAAGAACCCTGTCGCTTTGATACTACACCGCCATCGGAAAACATCGCGTAACATTAGAATCGCATTGACTTTTAACATGGACGAAATTCACTAGTTTCGAGGCAATCGGGACAGGGAATTGGAATGGGGCGGCCAAATTCTCAAATAATGCTTGTGGCAGCAGCTGTGCTTGCTTCAAGCAACGTATTGGCTGAGCCCGTTCCTCGTCCGACCCCCGTCGCAGGCTCCGTCATCGCGCGCAGATCCGGCGAGGAAGTACGCTTCGTCGACGTTTCCAACTGGCGTTTTGTCGATCTCGCTCAAGATCTTCTTTCCGGCGACGTATTGCGCACCAACGCGACCGGTGCGCTTGCCGTTCTTTTTTCCGACCGAACCCAGATACGGCTCGGACGAAACACAGCGCTGCGCGTCAAGAAGATGGCAACCGCCGGCGACACACAACTGGAGCTTCAGACCGGTACGATTTGGGCCCGCGCCGAACGCGGCGGTCAGGGGCTTGCTGTCGATACCCCGGCAGCGACAGCCGCTGTGCGGGGAACCGACTGGACACTGACCGTTGGCGCCGACGGCAAGACGTCTCTGATCGTACTTGAGGGCATGGTCGAACTTAGTAATGCGCTTGGCAGCGTGACCGTCAGCCAAGGCGAAGGTGCGGTGGCCGCAATCGGCCAGGCTCCATCCAAGATCGTGATCGTCACGCCGAGGGATCGCGAGCAAATGCTGTTCCATCTCTCTTTGCGTGATTCGTTCATCTGGATGCCGGCATCTCCCTTACGTGTACCGGACATGCGCAATGAGCGAGAACGGATAGAGGCGGAGCCCCCGCCGTCAAGATCTGCCGAAGACTGGCTCGCGCTGTCAGAGATCTACATGTCTCTGAACGGTCGTCAGAAAGCGAAGGTCGCATTGACCGAGGCGCGTGGACGTCGGCTTGGCCGAACGCAGCAAGCACGTGCCGACCTCGTCGAGGCGTTGATCGCGGGTGCTGAGAACCGCTATAACGACGCGGCAAAGCTCTTTTCGCGTGCGGCACGCGGTCTGGACACCAAGCGGCGCGCGATAGCTGCCTATGGCGGCTACTTCGCTCGTGCGCTTGCCAACCCCGACCACGCTGAAGCACCGCCGCGCGATGCAGCGGGTGCCTATGGAGCGCTTGCCCGGGCCTGGACCAACGGGTTTCGCAACGACATCCGTTCTGCGATCGATACCCTCAAGCAAGCAGAGCGCCAGTTTCCTGACGACCCGACATTGCCCGCCGCCCGGGCGCAGTTCGCCCTGCTGCTGGATGACCGCGAGGAAGTCCGTGATGGTATCGAAAGGGCGCTGGCGATCGACCCGGAGGACCCGACCGCGCTGCAAGCCCGCTCCGATTACCGCTTTCACATCGAGAACGATCTCGATGGAGCTTTGGCAGACCTCGAGCAAGGCCTCAAGACAGCGCCCGGCTCATCGTCCATCTGGAACTCCCTCGGGCTAGTCCAGGGCGAGCGCGGCGACAATCGCGCTGCAGAGAATGCCTTCAAGCGTGCAATCGCGCTCGATCCGCAGGACCCGGTCTCACATGCCAATCTCGCTATCCTCTACCTTGTCGAAAACCGCATGGTTGAGGCGAAGAGCGAAATCGATACCGCGCTTGCCGCCGACCCGTCCTTCGATGTGACACTGGTGGCGCGCGGGCGTTATCACATGCAAACCGGCGAATTGGACAGGGCCGTCGAAGACCTGCTCGCAGGGTCTACCGCCAATCCCGCCTACTCCGGCGCCCAATTGCTGCTGGCTGGTGCTTACTACGAGAAGGGTGATCGCATCCCCGCCGCCCAGGCGCTCGATAACGCCGAGCGGCTAGACCCCAACGATCCTGTTGTCATGCAGATGCGCACCGCGATCGCCATCGACGACTATGATTCAGACGCCGCAATTCGTTATGCCCAGGAGCTGATGCGCCTCACCCGGGCGCGCGGTGGCGAGACAGCCGCGCTTGGCGCCAATCAGGATGCCGGCTCCACGCTCAACGACGCGTTTCGCCTGCAGGGACTCAATGCCTGGGGACAATACTACGGCGACGCCGTTTTTGATCCCTTTACCGGTTCGAGCTATGTCGACCAGGCTGTGCGCGGCAGCGTCAATCCGCTCTTCAACACCTATGATTTCGATGGCAGCCCTGTCGTCAACACCGCCAATCCACAAAGTTTCTCGGCCTTCTTTCAGGGCCTGCTGATAGAGCCGCACATGCTGGCGAGCCGTGAACGCACAGCCAACATCCTGCAACGGCCATTCTTCGAGGCCGCGCTCGGCGGTGGCATGATCGCTGACAAGGACGATCAAGGCTGGATCGGCGAGGCGGAACTGCGGGGTCTTACGTTTTCGCCTTTCCCGATCAGCGTCTACGGCAATGTCCAGTGGGAAGAGCCGCGAGATACAATCGATCTCGAACAGGATCTGCAACTCGATCGAGAAATGCGCCTGCTCGGCGGCAACGGTTATCTGACGGCGACGCCGACGCCAGACGACAGAATCATTGCCTATGCCAACTACGGCAAGTTCGATGACAGCCGTAGCATATTTGATATACCGGATCCTCGCGCAGCGCCGTTCAATCTGGACACAATAAACGACGACACGTCATCACGCCTGCTTTCCGGTATAGCGTGGAGCCACACCTTCGGTTACCGCAATGTCGCGAACGTTGCGTTTTTCTTCAGCGATCAGAAAACTGTCGAAAGCGAGAGGTTGGCGCTTTCCAGTACGAACCTGCCACCACCGGTCACGGCCCGCAACGAGCAACAGCAAACAACCTATGTCGCTGCAGTAAATCATCTTATTGGCGATGGCGCGATGACCTGGCGCTATGGTGTCGAGGCGGGAAAGGTCCGATCCAAGAATGCTGCCGACCTTCTGCTAACGGACCCTACAGGTCTGACACCCCCGGTATCGTTTTCGAGTTCGATTTCCGCGACCCAATCGGTGGCAAAGGCCTACATCGATGGCATCTACGAGATCACGCCGGACCTGAAAGTCGAGGGCGCACTCTTTGCGCGCTACATCGAAGACGTCAACGACGACGATATTCGCTTGGAGCCGAAGCTTGGCATCGCCTGGGCGCCGGCGGAGGGCCATTGGCTGAGGGCGGCAGCGATGCGTGACGGCTTGAACTTCGACGTGGCCACGCTCGCCCCTATCGGCGTCGTCGCCCTGCAGCCCAATCAACTGCGTTTCGGTGCCGAGGGGTATACAGACACGCTGGCGTTTCGTTGGGACGCGGAATGGCAGGACTGGCTGTTCACTGCCCTCGATTACCAACACCAGGAGGTGCGCGAGCTATCGCTCGACCTACCGCTCTCCACGTTGAGCCTCGACTACGCCAAGGTCGGGCTTGACCGCGTGGCTGCAACCGCGAACTTTGCGCTCGGTCACGGCTTTGGCCTTTCGACGACGGCCGCTCATACGAATGCCGATGTTAGAGACGACCCAGGCAATCCCACCGACGATTTGCTTTTCGTCCCGGAAAACACCGGTCAAGTGGCGCTGACCTGGGTAAGCACCGCTAATGTGAAGGCAACGATCGCCGCCAACTATGTCGGCACGCGCCCGGCCGACGGTAAGACGCTCGACGATTTCTGGACGCTCGACGCAACACTGGAATGGGAACCTTTCGACAAGCAGGTCGAGGTCAATCTGGCAGCGTTCAATCTGCTTGACGAAGAGTTCGAACTGAGCAACGGCCTACCCGGTTGGGGGCCGACGTTCAAGGGCACGGTCAAAGTGCGGTTCTGATGGCGGATCGCGACTCATCTCACCTATCGGCAGGCGTCACTGGTCAACAAGAGATGCGCCGCCCACTTGAACGCCGCATCAAGCTTCTGGCGCTTGCCGCCTTCGTCACCGCTGCGCTCGGCCTTGCCTCGGGCACCGGCGCCTGGGCGCTCAACGAGCTGCGAAGTTTCGACTATCTCTCGACCATCGGCCGTATGCCACTTCCACCAAACGGGCCGGTGATCGTGGCCATCGACGAACCGTCGATGGCCGAGATCGGTCGGCAATGGCCATGGCCACGCTCGCTGCATGCCACGCTGGTCGAGGCGCTGCGCAAGGCTGGCGCCAAGGCAATTGGTATCGACGTCATCTTTGCCGAACCTTCGTCCGACGAGGCGAACGATCACCGTCTTGCAACTGCTATGGGGCCGGATGTGGTTCTCGCCGGCGATCAGTCGCTGCTCGAAAGTCCACAAGCCGACCAGTTCATCCGTACCGAACCTCTCGCGGTCTTCACGGGAAAAGGCGCCCGAACCGGCATAGCCTCAGTCGACCTCGGCGGCGACGGCACTCTGCGCGAGATCCCGTCCTATCACGACGGTTTCGCTGCCGTGCTGGCTGAAGTTGCTGGAACGCGCTTAACGCCGCCGCCCCAGTCGGCGCTGATCCAGACCTTCGGTCCAGCACGCACCTACCCCACAGTCTCCTACTACCAGGCGCTCGCTCCTGAAAGCTTCCTGCCGGAAGGCACGTTTCGTGACCGCGTTGTCGTTGTCGGCTTGAGCTTGCAGAACGCGCCCTCGATCAACGATGGCGGAGCGGACGCCTTCGCCTCCTCCGACACCGTTCATTCGAACAGACTGGTGTCAGGGGTGGAGATGCAGGCGACGATCTACGACAACCTCGCAAACGATCTCTTCATCGACCGGGCACCTCGGTCCGCCGTCATCGCGGCAATCGCGGCGGCGGCTGTCCTCGCCGCATTATCGGTTCTGCGCATGACCGGGTGGCGCACGCTTGCATACACCGTCGCCGCGCTTACGTCGATCGTGGTATTGAGCTATGCCCTCATGCGTTTCGGCCAAGTTTTCCTGTCACCGATTGGGCCGGGCCTCGCCTTTGCCTTTGTGGCTGCTGGTCAGACGGGGCTGGACTATGCAGAAGAGCGGCGGCGGCGGCGCGAAATCACGCGCGCCTTCTCGCAATATCTGTCACCCGCACTGGTCGAACGTTTGGCGCGCGATCCGTCACATCTGAAGCTCGGTGGCGAGCGGCGTATGCTGTCTATCCTCTTTTGCGATATCCGGGGCTTTACCACTATCGCTGAGCAGATGAAGGACGACCCTGAGGGCCTGACAACGCTCGTCAACCGGCTGCTGACGCCACTGTCGGAGGCCGTGCTGAAACAGGGCGGCACCATTGATAAATATATTGGCGACTGCCTGATGGCGTTCTGGAATGCGCCACTTGACGATCCGGATCACGCTGCGCACGCCGTGCAGGCAGCGCTCGACATGCTTGCCGCGCTAGATGAAGTCAATGAGGAACTCAAGGCGGAGGCCAAGAAAGAGCAAAGTCCGCTTCAAACCCTGAGGATCGGCATCGGCATCAACACCGGCGAATGCATCGTCGGCAATATGGGCTCAGTCCGACGCTTCGACTATTCAGCACTCGGAGACGCGGTCAATCTCGCCTCACGTCTCGAAACCACGTCCAAGGACTATGGTATTTCCCTGCTTCTCGGAGAAAGCACGGCGGCACTCGTCGAAAACATCTTCCCGATCGCCGAGCTTGACCGGATCAGCGTCAAGGGACGGACGGCGGTGTCGCCTGTATTCACGGTCGCAGTCGGCGTCCATAAAGATGCACTCATACGGCATCGCGCATTCCTTGAAGCCAAGTATGACGGCAAGCTGAAGGCGCGCGACGTGATCTTCGATAAACTAAAAAGTGCCTTGCCGCCTCTCGCGCGCTACTACGAGCGCGAAAGAAGCAAACTCAATATGTCACGGTCGAAGAAAACGTGAAGCCAGCATGGGGGCTACCGGTTCAATGAAGACCGCCGACGCCAAGCAATCGCTCGACGGCGTCGTGATCGCTTGAAAGCGCCTGCGGCGTGCCCGTCCAGGCAATGCGTCCGCGCTCCAGCACGATGACCTGATCGGCGAAATCGAGCGCGCTCTGGATGCGCTGCTCGACCAGTACGATGGTCATGTCGCCGGTCTTGGCGAGTTCGGCAAAGGCCCTCATCAGTTCCTCGCAGATCACCGGGGCAAGCCCCTCGAGGGGCTCATCCAGCAGCAGGACCGACGGACGACCGAGGATCGAGCGCGCCGTTGACAGCATCTGCTGCTCGCCGCCGGAAAGCTGGCTGCCGAGGTTCCGCCGCCGCTCGTGAAGCCGCGGGAACATGTCGTAAGCCTCCTGCAGTGCGGTCTTCGGCCGGTCCTTGAGACCGACGAACAGGTTTTCCTCGACGGTCAGGGTCGGAAACACGCAACGCGCCTGTGGCACGAAGCCTAAGCCCTTGCGAGCGCGTGACGCGCTTGGCAGTGCTGTCACGTCAGCATCACCCATGCGAATGCGCCCGTCATAGCGTTTCGTCTGGCCGGCAAGCGTCGCCAGCAGCGTGGTCTTGCCCATGCCGTTGCGGCCGAGAACGGCCAGGCGCGCGCCCGCTGGAACCGAGAACGAAATACCTTCGAGCACCCGCGTCGGCCCATAACCGGCGGACAGGTTTTCCACCTCAAGCGGCGTGGCTGGCATTGGCATAGCTCCCCAGATAGGCTTCTCGCACCCGCGGATCCTGGGTGACATCAGACGGCGAACCGTCAAAGATAATGGCGCCAGCCGCGAGGACAACGACGCGCTTGGCAAAGCGGAAGACCAGATCCATGTCATGCTCGATCATCAGCACGGCGAGATCCGCCGGTAGATCGGCGAGCGCCTGCTCGATGCGACCGGTGTCGCTCTGCGGCACGCCGGCTGCCGGCTCGTCGAGCAGAAGAACCTTCGGCTTCAAGGCAAGCGCCACGGCGATTTCAAGCAGGCGCTGCTGGCCATAGGCGATCTCACTGACCTTGCGATGCATCAGTTCGCGAAGCCCGAGCTTGCCAAGCAGTTGCCCGACTTCATCCATCACATCAGGCATCGAGAGAAAATTGCCGAACAGACGACCGGAGCGGCCGTCGCGCTGCAGGACGGCGAGCGCCACATGCTCGGCCGGCGTCATGTCGAGAAACAGGCGCGTGACCTGGAAGGAGCGCACCAGCCCTCTCCTCACCCGGCCGATGGCATCGATACGGGTGACCGTCTCGCCGCCGAGGCGAACCTCGCCAGAATCAGGAACAAGGTTGCCCGTGACCAGATTGACGAACGTCGTCTTGCCGGCGCCGTTCGGGCCGATCAGCGCCACGCGGTCGCCCGGCGCCATACTGAGACTTACGTCATTGGTCACTGCCAGGCCGCCAAAGGCACGCTTGAGGTTTCGAACTTCAAAGATTGGCTGCATCATTTTGCCTCCCGGCGGCGGGCAACGAAGGCGGCTGCCGTTCCGTAGAGCCCCTTCGGCGCGAAGAGGACGACGGCGATCAGCAGGGCGCCGACCATCGTCAGCCAGTGGAACGGATTGGCGGCGGAAACGACGTCTTCGAAGAACATGAAGACAATGGTGCCCGTGAGCGCGCCGAAGAGCGAACCAGTTCCACCGAGAACAAGCATCACCAGGCTTTCGGCCGACATGGTGAAGGAGAGGCTGTCGAGACCGACCACCTGCGTCGAGATGGCGTTGAGCGCACCGCCGACACCGGCGACGGCCCCGGAGATGACATACATCTTCATCAGCGCGCCCTTCGGCGATGCCCCCATGGAGCGGATGCGGATCGGGTCTTCCTTGATGGCGCGACACAGCATGCCGAACGGCGAGCGCACGATCAGCCGCAGGACGGCGAAGACAAGCACTAGCAGCACGACGCCGAAGACGTAAGCCGTGCGTCCCCACAGGTCAAACTCGTAAAGACCGAGCAAAGCGCTCGGCGCGATGCCGGACAGGCCATCACTGCCGCCGGTCCAGGACGACGCCTTGTTGGCGAACTCATGGAAGAGGTGGATGAGGGCGATCGACAGCACCAGTTGCGGAAGACCGTGTGCACGCAGGATCACCGCTCCGCAGATGAGGCCGGCAACGGCGCCGGCGGCAATGCCGAAGGCGAGCATCGCGAAGGGATCATTGATGCCGTAATGCGCTGAGACAATCCCCGCGGCATAGGCACCGGCGCCGAACAGCGCCGCGTGTCCGAGCGTCGCCACCCCGCAATAGCCGGTGACGAGGTCAAGCGAGAGCACCAACAGCGCGATGGCGATGATGCGCGTCAGCAGCGCCAGATTGTTGGGAAACAGGAAGTAGCCGACAATAGCGAGCGCCAGAATGACGCCGAGACCGATCAGGTCGCCGCCGCCGAAGCGGCGCTTGCCCGCTGTCCGTGCAATCAGGTCGTTGGTGGTGGTCATGGTCATCCCTTGGCTCTCCCGGCAAGTCCGCGCGGGAAGACGCAGATGATCGCGATGACGGCCAGATAGAAGAAGAATTCGCCGAACTCGGGCATCAGGTAACGGCCGGTCGTGTCGATGCCGCCGAGCAGCAAACAGGCGACAAGCGCGCCGGGGATCGAGCCCGCACCGCCGACCGACACGACGACCAGGAAGGTCACCATGTAGCGCAGCGCATAATAGGGTTCGACCGGCAGAAGTTCGGCACCGACAACACCGCCGAAGGCGGCAAGACCAACGGCAACCGCGAAACTCACGGCATAGACGATCTCGGTGCGCACGCCGAGTGCAGCGGCCATGGCGGCATTGTCGACCGAGGCCCGCAGCTTGACGCCGAACGCCGTCCTTTCAATCGCGTACCAGAGGGCGATGGCTACGGCGAGGCCGCAAAGGATCGCAAAGAGCCGATGCGTGGCGATCGCGCGGAAACCGAGATCGAAAGAGCCCTGCAGTTGCCCCGGCAGCGGCACGGTCTTCAGCGTCGGCCCGAAGACATAGTTGGCGATACCGATGATGCAGAAGGTGATGCCGATCGTCATCAGCACCTGGGTCAGTTCCGGCGCCCCATAGATGCGACGATAGAGCAGACGCTCGATCGGGATGGCGATCACGATCGTGCCGAAGACGGCAAGCACGATGGCAAATCCATAGGCAAGGCCGAGGTCGCGCGCCGCATAGGAGGCGATGTAACCGCCGATCATGGCAAATGCGCCATGCGCAAGGTTGACGACGCGCATCAGCCCCATGGTGACGGAAAGCCCGATGGAGATGACGAAGAGCACCATGCCATAAGCAAGGGCATCGATCGCGATGCTGAAGACTGTTTGCATGGGGCTATCCGATGCCTTTCGTTATCACTGACGGCTGAGGGGCGGGACGAGACGAACCCATCCCCGGCAAACAGCCGCACGCGCGTGGTTCGTTTCCGCCTTCAACGGAGGCACCGAAACGCTCCATCTTTCCATTTCAGGTATTCCCGGATGGAAAAACGCATCGCGCCTTTCCTGGAAATGCGTCCCTATCTTATGCATTCCCTTTACGGAAAGCCGCTTCGCACTTTTCCTGGAAATGCTTTGGAACGCCCGGCTCGCTCAATTCGCCGGACGCCGGTATTTTGCGGCCAATGCGGGCGGGGCTCAATCAGCACGCACATTGCCCAAAAGCCTATTTCAGGGCCGCGAGACCGGGATCGCCCTGCTTCTCGAAGGTCTGAACTTCCTTGTTGTAGTAGGTGCCGTCGTCAGCCTTGGTTACCTCGCGCAAATAGATGTTCTGCGTGATGTGGCGCGATTCGGGATCGATGGAAACCGGCCCCCTCGGGCTCGTCCAGGAAAGACCCTTGACTGCATCGACGGCCTTCTGCGCGTCCTGCTCGCCGCCGGTCGCCTCGATCATCTTGTAGATCACATGCATGCCATCATAGGCGCCGACCGAGGGGAAGGAGAGTTCGGCCGGATTGCCGATGGCCTTTGCGGCCGCCTCGACAAAAGTCTTGTTTTCCGGACTGTCGTGCGAGACGGCGTAGTGGAACGTCGTCTGGATGCCGAGCGCCGCTTCGCCAAGCGCCGGCAGATCGGATTCCTGCGTCAGATCGCCTGGAGCAAAGAACTTGATGCCGCCGCTCTTCAGGCCGTTTTCGTTATAGGCTTTGACGAAACCAAGCGTGGTCGGGCCCGACGGCAGGAAGGCGAAGACGCCTTCGGCACCAGAGTCCTTGATGCGCTGCATGATCGGCGAGAAGTCGTTGGTGGCAAGCGGCATGCGAATGGCTTCGACGACCTGTCCACCGGCCGCCTCAAAACCGGCCTTGAAGGCATTTTCAGCATCGACACCCGGGCCGTAGTCGCTGACCACGGAGATGACCTTGGAAACGCCCGCATCCTTCGCCACCTTGGCGATCGGTGTCGAGGTCTGCCAAGTGGTAAACGAGGTACGCACCACCAGCGGGCTTTTGGTCACGATCGCCGACGTCGCCGCGTTCATGATCACCAGCGGCACGTTCGCCTGTTCCAGAAGCGGCGTGACGGCCATTGCATCGGGGGTGAAGTAGAAGCCGGCCAGATACTGCACGCCTTCCTTGACAACCAGTTCCTGGGCAAGCGCCTTCGATTGCGCCGGATCGGCCTGCGGCACGTCGCGATAGATGATCTCGATATCATCGTCGCCGACCTTGCTGCCGTTCATCGCCATATAGGCGTCGATGCCAGCCTTGAAGTTCTTGCCCTGCAGCGCGAAGGGACCGGAAAAGGGTCCAACGACGCCGATCTTGATCGTGTCCGCATAGGCAGCACCACTCAAGGCCAAGGCCGCAAGCGCGGCCAGAATTGTCCGTTTCATATTTCCTCCCTGTGGCACCGTCCACTCCCGCTGCGGCACCGTCATCACAAAGCAATCCGATTTTGATGTCCGTCAGTTTGCCATGCGAAACGGTGATGCAAAAATGAAATATGGGGTGGAAATCATAATTCAACAGTTATGTTTTGTCTTGGTTTTCGGTGAGCGTTTATTTAACTAGGCACTAGCACCGGAGACCTGGGTCCAAAGCGTGTTGAACAAAGCGCTGCCCGGCGAAGACAGCGATTTAGCGTTTAACCAAGGTGCGTACCGATTCCTCCCGGCACCGGCAGAATCTCGCCGCGTGACCAACCCTTGAATTCGCGATCTTCGGTGCGGAATACTTCTCAGGGAGCGCACTTCCACGCATGAATTCACGCAGGAAATCCGTGCTGCGGCGAAGCGAGCGCAGCTTCTACGCGATCCTGCAATAGCAGCAGTGACTTCCAGCTCCACGAGGAGAGCGATGGTCGATAGCGCACCATCTGGCGCAGCGATCAACTGGTTCGCGTTCGCAGATCGGTTCAATAAAAAAAATTGAACACTTCATTCGTTCGCACAAACTTTGGTTTGGCGGCAGTCGTTCCGACCACCTGGGAAGAAGCCTAACGCCAATGCGCGCTCGGCCCTTCATAATACCGTAATCGAACTTTCATCGTTTCATCATTCGATTTGGCAGGGAATGTCACACTCAACTGTTAGCAAGCGCTCCGGCTCATTCGTGTCGCCGATTTTGGTGACCGCCATTCTGCAAGGAGCGTTTTGCAATGAGAGACTCCGCCACCACGTTCGCACTTATCAGCCTGATGGCAACCGCCGCGTTTGGCCCTTCACCAGCAGCAGCTGAAACGACGAAATTCGAATTCTGGTACGGCCTTTCGGGTGATCTTGGAGAGCGGGTCCAGGAAGCGTGCAAGAAGTTCAACGATAGCCAGTCCGAATTCGAAATCGTCTGCACCTCGCAAAACGGATACGACACGACCCTGCAAAACACCATTGCGGCATACCGCGCCAAAAAACAGCCCGCGATCACGCAGATCTATGATGCCGGCACCCTGGACATGATGCTGTCCGGCGCGTTCGTGCCGGCCAAGAAGCTGATGGCCGACAACGGCTATACAATCGATTGGAACAATTACTTCGGCGGCATCGCCAACTATTATGCGACCGCTGGGGGCGAACTGAATTCCTTCCCCTTCAATTCCTCGACTGCAATGTTCTATTACAACGTCGATGCGTTCCAGAAGGCCGGCGTGGACTTCAAGCCCGACACCTGGGAACAGGTCGAGGAAGCGGCCCGCAAGCTGAAGGCCGCCGGCTTCGAATGCCCGCTCGCTTTCAACTTCGACACATGGCCGCTCATGGAGCAGTTTTCGGCCATTCATAACCAGCCGATCGCCACCAAGGCGAATGGTTACCAGGGGCTGGATGCCGAACTCGTCGTCAACAAGACCAAGTTCGTCGATCACGTGAAGTTCTTCAAGAAAATGGCAGACGAGAGGCTCTTCGTCGTCAAGACCAAGCAGCTTGGCATGGATACCGTCCCTGCCTTCACGTCCCAGACCTGCCAGATGATACAGACCTCGATCGCCGACCATGGCACCATCGGCAAATCCCTTCCCGAGGGCGTGAAGTGGGATGTCGCCATGTTGCCGGTATGGAAAGGCACAGAGCGTCAGAATTCGCTGGTCGGCGGCGCATCCCTTTGGGTGCTGGCTGGCCGTCCGGAAGCGGAATACAAGGGTGCAGCCGCCTTCCTCAACTACATCGCGACACCGGAAATGGCCGAGTGGTGGTCAACGGTGACGGGATACATTCCGGTAACGAAGACCGGTTTCGACGCGATGAAGTCCAACGGCTTCTACGACAAGGCGCCCTACAAGGGGCGTGAATTTGCGATCCAGAGCCTCTCGTTCACGCCGACGTCGGAAAATACCCGTGGCATTCGCCTGGGCGGCTTCACTCAGATCCGCAAGGAATTCGCAACGGCCCTCGAAGCGATCTTCATGCAGAATGCAGACGTGCAAGCCGAGCTCGACAAGAGGGTCGAACGTGGCAACGCAGTGCTGCGTCGCTTCGAGAAAACCTACGCCGGTCAGACGCTGAACTAAAATCTGATCCGTCGGGACCCTGCCTGAGCAATGGCAGGCTCCCATACCTGTTCTTACGCACGGAATTTGCACACATGGACAAGCGCGCGGCCTTTCGTAGCTGGTGGCTGCCCAGCCTATTCGCCCTGCCGCAGATCATCCTGATCCTGCTCTTTTTCTACTGGCCGGCGGTCGCGGTGTTGCGCTGGGCATTCACGCTCGAACCGCCCTTCGGTGGAACTGCGGAATTCGTCGGACTTGCCAATTTCAAGGAAGTGTTCGCCGACCCGCTCTACTGGAATTCCGTTGGGGTCAGCCTGGCGTTCGCCCTTTGCGGCACCTTGGCTACGATCTTTATCGGCCTTGTTCTTGCCCTGGCGGTTGACCGCCAGCTACCGGGTTCCGCGCCCTTCAGGTTCCTCTACATCCTGCCTTACGCGATTGCGGGACCTGCTGCCGGCATGGCCTTCCGTTTCATCCTGTCGCCAGAGCGCGGGCTGATGGCATCGGTCAACGCCGCCTTTCCGGACTTCTGGAACCCAGCCAAGTATGGCAGCCATGCCCTTATTCTCGTCATCGTCGTGTTTGCCTGGAAATGGGCGGGCTACACTTTCATCTTCCTTCTCGCAGGTCTGCAGTCTGTCCCGCGGTCGCTCATCGAGGCTGCAGCGATGGACGGCTGCGGCCCGATACGCCGCGCGGTCGACATCCAGATACCGATGCTTGCGCCCACGCTTTTCTTCCTGCTCGTGATCATGATGACCGAAGGTTTCGTCGGTGCGGACACTTACGGCATCGTCGCGCGTACGACGGATGGCGGCCCGAACCACGGCACGGATGTGATGGTCTACCGCATCGTCGAGGAGGCGTTCCGTGGACTGAACTACTCCGGCGCGTCGGCCCAGAGCCTCGTGCTCATCGGCCTCATCATGATCTTCACCTTTATCCAGTTCCGCTTCATCGAGCGCCAGGTCCATTACAAGTGAGGCAGTCATGATTCAGCGGACCCCTTTCGCAAACGCCCTCACCTATGGCGTGATGATCTTCGGCTTCCTCCTGCTGATAGGTCCCTTCATCGTCATCGTGTCGGGCGCGAGCCAAACGTTTCAGCAGGTCAACTCCATACCCTTCAGTTTCCTGCCGCAGGATCGCCTGTTTGAGAATATGAGCGCCGCCTGGACGCGGGCGAACCTCGGGACGGCGATGTTGAACAGCTTCGTGATGGCCAGCCTCGTGACTGTCGGGAAGGTCGCACTGTCAGCGTTGACTGCCTTTGCCATCGTATTCTTCCGAACCCCGCTGAAGGGCTTCTTTTTCTGGATGGTGTTCATCACGTTGATGCTGCCGCTTGAGGTGCGTGTCGTGCCCACCTACGCAGTCGCTGCCGATTTGTTTCAGCCCGTACGGCTTCTCATCTCCGCTGCGACTGGTTTCGAGGTGTCCCTCGACTGGAACCTTCTCAACTCCTACGCCGGTCTCACGCTGCCGCTAATCGCAACGGCCACCGGAACATTCCTTTACCGCCAATTCTACCTAACTCTGCCCGATGAACTGGCCGAGGCCGCGCGAATGGACGGGTCGGGCCCGGTCCGTTTTTTTATCGATATGCTCTTGCCGCTCTCGCGCACCAACATGCTCGCTCTGACCACGATCATGTTCGTCTACGGCTGGAACCAGTATCTCTGGCCGCTCCTGATGGTGACGGACCCTGCCTATAAGACCACGATGATGTCGCTGGTCGCACTCCTGCCGGCCGACAACGGCACGCCGGATTGGAACGTGACGCTCGCCGGATCGCTGATCATCATGCTGCCCCCATTGGTCGTCGTTGCCGTCTTGCAGCGCTGGTTCGTACGGGGCCTGGTGGCCACCGAAAAGTGAAACCGCTTCCCCCATCTGCAGAATAAAAGAGGTCCTCGTTCATGGCTGACATCGCAATTCGCGCCGTGCGTAAATCTTACGGCAAGACCCCCACCTTGCATGGCATCGACCTTGTTTTTGCGTCGGGAGAATTCGTGGTGATCCTCGGCCCATCAGGCTGTGGCAAATCCACGCTTCTCAGGATGATCGCGGGACTGGAGGAAATCACCGCGGGTGAGATCGCCATCAACGGACGGGTCGTTAACAGGCTTGAACCGCGCGAACGCGGTTGCGCCATGGTGTTTCAGAATTATGCCCTCTATCCACACATGACGGTCGCGGGAAACATCGGCTATGCCCTGAAAGTCGCTGGCGTACCAAAGGCAGAGCGCCTTCGCCGCATCGAGGAGACAGCCAAGATCGTCGGGCTCGCCGACTATCTCGATCGCAAACCTGCGGCCCTCTCCGGTGGCCAGCGGCAACGGGTTGCCATGGCGCGCGCGATCATCCGGGAACCGAACGTATTCCTTTTCGACGAACCGTTGTCGAATCTCGATGCCAAGCTTCGTGTCACCATGCGCGCCGAGATCCGCAAGCTCCATCAGCGCCTGTCGGCAACGTCCGTTTTCGTCACGCATGATCAGGTAGAAGCGATGACTCTCGCAGACAAGCTGGTCGTCATGAACAAGGGCGTCGTCGAACAGGTGGGCCAGCCGCTTGACATCTACCACCGCCCAGCAAGCATTTTCGTCGCCTCCTTCATCGGTTCGCCGGCGATGAACCTGTTTGACGCTCACATCAACGTCGATGACGCCTGCCTTGCGTTCAGCGGCACGAAGATGCCGATCGACAGGGCTCTTGCCACACGCTTGGGTGAAAGACGTGTGACCGTGGGCATTCGTCCGGAACAGTGTGTTGTTGCCACTGGGGCAAGAGGCATCTCGATGAAAGTGGACTTTGTAGAAGAGCTCGGAGCTGGCCGCGTCATCCACTCGGAATTGGATGGCCAGCCCTTTGCAGCCTGTGTCGATGAAGAGACGTACGTAAGGCCTGGCGACCGGATCGCGCTGGAACTGCCGCTTGCACATTTGCATGTGTTCGACCGAGAGACTGGTCGGCGTATCGAGCTTGAAGTCGAGCCTCGCAGTGGCCGCAATGCGCGGCAGGTGCTCGAAGCAGTCTGATCATCGCAACATCGAAGGAGATGGAAATGAACGAGTTCATATCCGCTATTGGCTTTTGCAACCGGACGGGCAAGGGAGATCTGTCGAGCCTTGACGCTTCTTTGCGCGAAATCGCCGATACGGGCGCGGATGCCTGCGAGATCGGGATCTATGGCGAGGAGATCATCAGCCGAGGTCGCCTCATCGAGGATCGGCTCCAGCGCGTCGCCGACATCACGCGCAAGTACCGTTTCAAGAAGCTTTCGCTGCACGGTCAGATCGTATCCAACTTCATGGATCGCCAGCATCACGATTTGCAGAAGAAGGTCGTGAGAGCGATGCTCGAGCTGTGCGATCGGCTCGGCGCGGGAATCCTTGTCCATCACTCCGGCGCGGCGCAGCTTGCCGCCGGAGAGAGCGCCGCTGATCTCGACAAGATGGAACGCGACGCACTCGCAGAGATGTCGGATATCGCAAAAGGATATGGGGTACGCATCGCGCTTGAAAACATTTTCACGACGGAAACCGGACAGTATCGGCAAACACCGAGCCAGGTCGCCGAAACAGTCCGTTCGATCGGCTCCGACAACGTCGTTGCGCTTATCGACTTCTCGCATGCCTACATCGAGGCCACGCATCGCGGGCTGGATTTTCGCGAGCAATTGCGGGCAATGGCACCGGTGGCAGGCCACCTGCATGTTCACGACAGTTTTGGGCTGCCCTACTCCATGAACCGCTTCTATCATCCAGCTGAGGCGACGGCACTAGGCATCGGAGATTTGCATCTGCCAATTGGTTGGGGCGATATTCCTTGGGATGACATCTTCGCCGAACTGATCTTCCTTCCAGACACGGCATTAATCATGGAAATAAACGCCGAGCGTTTTGCTGATCAGCAACCTGCGAGCCTGGAACGGGCAAGGCGTTTGGCTACCGTGGTGGGCCTTCGATCAGCTGCCTGACGAGTTCCGGATAGCGCGTTACCATCCATGTTGATTGGTTGTCCGGCCGCACATGTGCGGCGGGACAACTGCACCATCCCTAGAAGCGCGTTCGTCAGACGGCCCGTTTGATCGCTATTACGAACCGATACAGACCGACGCACGGCGGAACTCATTCCGGCACGCCGGCGCTTTCCGGGGCGCAGTTTCTGACTTGGCAGTGATCAGAAAGCGATACTGCTCCGCTCACTCCGAAAGCAGCACCCGCGTGAGGGCGTGTCCGACGTCGGCGAGGCCGTCGATAACGTTGAAATGATGTTTGTCCGGTTCCGCGGTCGCGGCCGTTGTTGCACCCAGTCCGGTCCAGATATTGGCGAGCAGAGCGCTCTGGCGCAAGAACTCGGCCCGTTCGCCGCCCCCGACCCAGCAGGTGATGCGGGCATTTGCCATGGGGCGCAGCAGAGCCGGGCTTTCCGAAAGCGCCTCGCTCTCGTCGATCGCAAGCCTCTCGTTCATCGTGGTTGCCATGATCGGACGCAGGTCATGAACGCCCGAGATCGAGACGACGTTTCGAATCCGCTGCTGTACATGCGGCGCCAGCGGCGCGGTCGTCGTGATCATCCGGCTGACGAGATGCCCTCCGGCCGAATGCCCGGTCAAATTCAGCGGCCCATCGACCAGCTTCGAGGCCTCGCCGATGGCCGCAGCTACCTCTTCGACGATCCCAGCGATGCGAATTTCGGGGCAAAGCGTGTACGAGGGGATGGCGACGGCGTAGCCGCTGGCAACAGCGCCGGCGGCCAAATGCGACCAAAAGCTCTTATCGAGTTGCAGCCAGTATCCACCATGCACGAAGACGACAAGGCCCTTGGCTGAGCCATCAGGGAAAAACAGGTCCATGCGGTTTCTCGTCCGCTCGCCATAGCTGAGGTCGAGTTTTGCACGCCCCGCTGCCCGAAGGGCACTGCGAAAGGCTTCGGCTGGCTTGACCCACGCTTCCGGCCATAGGTTGCCACGAGCGATATTCGAGCCATTCGCATAGGCGTCGTCCCAATCGGTAATGCGGCGTTCCAGCATCGATTTAATCCTCCTAGTTTTCTCCTCAGGCGTAGCAATCGCCTGCCAGACCGGTAAACACAATGCCATCATCCAAAAAAACTTTAGGCTTGAAATAGTTTTTGAGCGGTGCGATGCTGCCCCATGTTCAGCCGAGAAGTGGAGGTCTCGCTGTGCCTATCACGATCATTGGAGTCGTCTCAGCGACGACGCGCTTCATCGGCAACGATCCGGCGACGCCCGCAACCGGTTTGCACGGCCGGGCTCCGCACGAACGCAAGAATTATAGCCGGCTTTAAAAATGCCTGAGCAACAGGCAGGAACGGAACAGGGGATTAGCCGCCACATGCTTGGACCGACTTCACACGTCGATACGTTTACCCGTGACCATCTGCCTCCGCCGGAAGAATGGCCAGACTTCCTTCTCGAAGGCTTCAACTATCCGGACCACCTCAACGCCGCCGTCGAACTGACCGACGCCATGGTCGCCAAGGGCTTTGGCGACCACACCGCCCTGATCGGCAACGGTCGTCGGCGAACGTACAAGGAACTTTCCGACTGGACGAACAGGCTGGCCCATGCGCTTGTCGAGAATTACGGCGTCAGACCCGGCAATCGCGTGCTCATACGCTCGGCCAACAACCCCGCCATGGTCGCCTGTTGGTTGGCAGCCACCAAGGCCGGCGCCGTCGTCGTCAACACGATGCCGATGCTCAGAGCCGGAGAGCTGACCAAGATCATCGACAAGGCCGAGATCAGCCTGGCGCTCTGTGACACACGTCTGATGGACGAGATGGTCGCCTGCGCAAAGGATAGCCGCTACCTGAAACAGGTCGTCAGCTTCGACGGGACTGCAAACCACGACGCTGAACTTGACCGGATTGCACTCGACAAATCCGTCCTCTTCGAGGCGGTGCACACCGGTCGGGACGACGTGGCGCTTCTCGGTTTCACCTCGGGCACGACCGGGATCCCGAAGGCAACCATGCACTTCCATCGCGATCTGATGATGATCGCAGACGGCTACGCCAGCGAAGTCCTAGGGGTCACACCCGACGATATCTTTGTCGGCTCGCCTCCACTTGCATTCACCTTCGGCCTCGGTGGCCTTGCGATCTTTCCCTTACGCTTCGGGGCGGCAGCAACGCTTCTTGAGCACGCGACGCCCGCGAACATGGTGGAGATTATCGAGAAATACAAAGCAACGATCTCGTTCACCGCCCCTACCGCCTATCGGGCGATGATGAAGGCGATGGACAACGGCGCGGACCTTTCGTCTCTGCGGGTTGCAATTTCGGCCGGCGAGACACTGCCGGGCCCCGTCTTCGAGGAATGGACGAACAAGACTGGCAAGCCGATCCTCGACGGGATCGGCGCGACAGAGATGCTGCACATCTTCATTTCCAACCGGTTCGAGGACCGCAAGGCCGCCTCGACCGGGAAGCCCGTCGGTGGCTACGAAGCACGGATCGTCAACGACGAGATCCAGGAAGTTCCTCGCGGCACGATCGGCAAGCTTGCAGTGCGCGGCCCGACCGGCTGCCGCTACATGGCCGATCCGCGCCAGCGTGACTATGTCCGCGATGGCTGGAATCTCACGGGTGACGCCTTCTATCAGGATGAGGACGACTTCTTCCATTTCGCCGCCCGATCCGACGACATGATCATAACCGCGGGCTACAACATCGCCGGCCCAGAAGTCGAAGCGGCCTTGATCTCGCATCCGGAAGTCGTTGAGTGTGCCGTCGTCGGTGCACCCGACGCCGAGCGCGGCGAGATCGTCGAGGCCTACGTCGTGCTGTCGGCCGGCGTGTCGGCAGACGAGGCGACGATCAAGCGCTTGCAGGATCACGTGAAGGCGACGATCGCGCCCTACAAATATCCACGGTCGGTAAAATTCCTGGACAGCCTGCCGAAGACAGCCACGGGCAAGATCCAGCGGTTCCGATTGCGGTTGGAGAACTGAAATGAGCGAACCATACGATCCTTCCAAGGAAGGCGCCCAGATGTCGTTTAAGGGGCGCATGTCCTACAGCGACTACCTCATGCTGGAGAAAGTGCTGGACGCACAGGAGCCGCTCTCAAAGGCTCATGACGAGATGCTGTTCATCATTCAGCATCAGACGTCTGAACTCTGGATGAAACTCGCGCTGCACGAGATCAACGCGGCTGTCCGGTCGATCCGTGAAGACCGGCTGGAACCCGCCTTCAAGATGCTGACGCGCGTGGCGCGCATCTTCGAACAGTTGAACAGCGCCTGGGACGTGCTTCGCACGATGACGCCCAGCGAATACACGCAGTTCCGCGAGTCTCTGGGGCAGTCATCCGGCTTCCAGTCGTGGCAATACCGGGCGATCGAGTTCCTCGCCGGCAATCGCAACGTCGCCATGCTCGGACCACACACGCATCGTCCCGAGATCCTTAAAAAGCTGGAAGCGATCTTAGCCGCACCGTCGCTCTATGACGAGGCGATCCGGCTCCTGTCTCGCAAAGGGTTCGATGTCGGCGAGGAAGCAGACAGGACGGATTGGCGCGAAACGCGCACGGAAAGCGACAAGGTCTTTGCGGCCTGGCAGACGGTCTACCGCGATCCCGAGCGCTACTGGATGCTCTATGAGCTCGCCGAGAAGCTGGTCGATTTCGAGGATTACTTCCGTCGATGGCGCTTCAACCACGTCACGACGGTGGAGCGCATCATCGGCATGAAACGCGGAACCGGGGGAACATCCGGCGCGTCCTACCTCAAGAAGATGCTCGAGGTGGAACTCTTCCCAGAGCTCTGGCATGTGCGCACAGGTCTCTGATAGAACACAACTCAAAAGGGAACCTACTAGGAGGAGAACAGCATGAACCGCATTCTGGCAGCGAGCGTTTTTGGCCTCGTGCTTGCGACGTCGAGCCTTGCCTACGCCGAGCCGGTGAAAATCGGCGTCATCACCACGCTTTCGGGCGGCGGCGCCGGTCTCGGCATCGACATGCGCGACGCATTCACGCTTGCGATCAAGCAATCGGGCAACAAGGACGTCGAGCTGGTGATCGAAGACGATGCCCAGAAGCCGGAACTTGCGGTGCAGATCGCCGAGAAGATGATCCAGGGCGACAAGGTCGACCTGATGACAGGGATCATCTGGTCGAACCTCGCCATGGCCGTCGTTCCGAACGCGGTAGCACAGGACGTGATCTATCTCTCGCCCAATGCCGGCCCTTCGGCGCTTGCCGGTGCGAACTGCAACCCGAACTATTTCAACGTCGCCTATCAGAACGACAACTTCCATGAGGCGATGGGACAATTCGCCAACAAAGACTACAAGAACGCCTTTGTCCTGGCGCCCAACTATCCGGCCGGGAAGGACGCGCTGACCGGCTTCAAGCGCTACTACAAGGGCGACCTTGCCGGCGAGATCTATACCCAGGTCGGCCAGACGGACTATGCCGCGGAGATCGCCCAGATCCGCGCCTCCGGTGCCGATAGCGTCTATTTCTTCCTGCCCGGCGGCATGGGCATCGCTTTCATGAAGCAATATGCCCAGTCGGGCGTCGGCATCCCGGTTATGGGGCCCGGGTTCTCCTTTAGCCAGGACGTTCTGCCGGCGATCGGCGACGCGGCCCTTGGCGTCAAGAATTCGGCGACCTGGTCCAAGGATCTCGACAACGAAGCCAACAAGAAATTCGTCGAAGCCTTCAAGGCCGAGTACAAGCGCCTGCCCTCGATCTACGCGGCGCAGAGCTGGGATACGGCGAACCTGATCCTCGCAGCGCTTTCAAAGGCGAGCGTCAAGGACAAGGACGCCTTCCGTGCGGCGCTCAAGGCAGCGGATTTCAAGTCCGTGCGCGGCGAGTTCGCCTTCAACAACAACAACCACCCGATCCAGAACATCTACGTTCGCGAGGTGGTGAAGGAAGATGACGGCGTCCTGACCAACAAGATCATCGCGACTGCCTTCGAGCATCACAAGGATGCCTACGCCGAGAAGTGCGGGATGTAAGACTTGCACCCGTCGTCGCCCGGGTGCTCGGCTTTCGTGCTGACATCCGGTCGATGATCCATGCGCCCCTCACACCAAGCTTGGACCGGTCTCTTGTTCACCGCACTCCTGATCGAACAACTGCTCAACGGGCTCCAGCTCGGCGTGATGCTGTTTCTGATGGCCGCCGGCCTGACGCTGATTTTCGGCGTCATGGGTCTGATCAATCTCGCCCATGGCTCGCTCTACATGATCGGCGCCTTCGCCTGCGCCACCGTCGCAGCCGCGACCGGCTCCTTCTGGCTGGGGCTGATCGCCAGCCTCACGGCCGCCGCCGGCGTCGGTGCGATCATCGAGGTCGCCGTCATCCGCAGGCTCTACGACCGTGATCATCTCGATCAGGTGCTTGCCACCTTCGCGCTGATCCTGATCCTGTCCGAAGGTGCGCGCTGGATTTTCGGCTCGTTCCCGCTCTATCTCGATATACCGCCCCTGCTTCAGGGCGCTGTGCCGCTCCCTGGCGGCGGTCAGTATCAGCTCTATCGCCTGGCGATCATCGGCGTCGGCATCGCGGTTGCCGTCAGCCTTTATCTGCTGATCTCCAGGACCCGGCTCGGCATGCGCATCAGGGCGGGCGAGTCGGACCGCGAGATGATCGCAGCGCTCGGCGTCGATATAGGCACGCTTTACACAGTCGTCTTTGCGCTCGGCGCAGCCCTTGCGGGTCTTGCCGGCGCATTGGTCGGGGCGCTCCAGTCGGTGCAGGTCGGAATGGGCGAACCGGTGCTTATCCTCGCCTTCGTCGTCATCGTCATCGGCGGCATCGGCTCCATCAAGGGTGCGCTCGTCGGCGCTGTGATCGTCGGGGTCGTCGATACCATGGGCCGCTTCCTGCTGCCCTCGCTGCTGGCATTGACCATGCCCGCATCGCAGGCAACCACGATCGGGGCGGCGCTGGCCTCGATGCTGATCTATGTCGTCATGGCCCTCATCCTCGCCTTCAGGCCGAGCGGCCTGTTTGCCGCGCAGTCGTGAGGTCCCGATGAACCGCGAAACGACAGTCAATCTGCTTCTGGCGCTCCTCCTACTCGGCGCACCGCTTGTCGCCGTCGGCATGGGCGAGCCCTTCTATGTGACGCTTGCAACCCGCGTCGCCGTGCTGGCACTTGCCGCCGTCGGCCTCAACCTGGCGCTCGGGCTCGGCGGGCTGCTTTCCTTCGGCCATGCAGCCTTCTTCGGCCTCGGCGGCTATGTCGCGGGTATCCTTGCGACGCACGCCTTCAATGGCGAACCGCTGTTCGCCGACATTCCGGCAACCACATCGATGCCACTCATCTGGATAACGGCGGTGGTGGTCGCAGGGCTCGTTGCGTTGCCCATCGGTGCGATCAGCCTGCGCACGACAGGCGTCTATTTCATCATGATCACCCTCGCCTTCGCGCAGATGATCTACTATTTCGCGATCTCCTGGCCGGCCTATGGTGGCGAAGACGGCTTGTCGATGTCGGTGCGCAACGCCTTTCCCGGCGTCAATACCGCCAAGCCCCTGCCCTATTTCCTGGTCTGCTACGCCGCTCTGATGGCAACGCTTCTCCTGTTCCGCATCGTCGAGGGCTCGCGGTTCGGCAGCGCACTGCAGGCAGCGCGACAGAACGGAACGCGCCTTGCCGCCGTCGGCATCGCGCCCTTCAACATCCGGCTCGTCGCCTTCGCAGCCTCCGCGATGATCACCGGATTTGCCGGTGCGCTCTATGCCGATCTCAATCGCTTCGTCGGCCCTTCGATGCTGTCGTGGCACATGTCGGGCGAACTGATCGTTCTCATCATTCTCGGCGGCAAGGGCCGGCTGTTCGGGCCCGTCGCCGGCGCCATGATCTTCGTGTTCTTCGAATATGTGCTCGGCGGCATCACCGAGCGCTGGCAGTTCTTCCTCGGCCTCATCCTGCTCGGCATCGTGCTTTTTGCACGCGGAGGGCTGCTGGGCCTGCTCTCGGGAAAGCCGCGCCATGTCTGAGCCAATTCTTGAAATCCGCGACCTCAGAAAATCCTTCGGCGCGCTCAAGGCCACCGACGGGGTGAGCCTTAAGCTTCACCCGGGACAAATCCATGCGCTGATCGGTCCGAACGGCGCCGGAAAAAGCACGCTGATCCACCAGATCGCCGGCTCGCTCAAGGCCGATAGCGGCACGATCCGCTTTCTCGGCCACGACATCAGTGGGCTCGACATGGCCGCCCGTGCGAGGCTTGGACTTGCGCGCAGCTTCCAGATCTCCTCGCTCGCGCAGGAGTTCTCGGCCCTTCGCAACGTCATGCTAGCGGTGCAGGCAAGCCGTGGCAGCAGCTTTCGTTTCTTTCGCCAGGTGGTCGATGACAAGGACCTGACCGAACCGGCAATGGCGATGCTGGAGCGCGTCGACCTCGCCGCGCGCGCCCATGTACCCGCAGCCGAACTCTCGCACGGAGAACGCCGGCAGCTTGAAATCGCCATTGCGCTGGCGCTTTCGCCGAAGGCCTTCCTCTTCGACGAGCCGATGGCCGGCATGGGGCCGGAGGGATCCAAACGGCTGACGTCTTTCCTCGATGGGTTGCGCCAGCAGGCACCGATGCTGCTTGTGGAACACGACATGGACGCGGTCTTTGCGCTGGCGGATCGGATATCCGTGCTTGTCTATGGCCGCATCATCGCGACGGGCACGGTCGAGGAAATACGCAGCGACCCGGAAGTGCGCCGCGCCTACCTGGGAGAAGCCGCGTGAGCCTGCTGGAACTGAAAGGTCTCGAAACCTTCTATGGCGCTTCCCAGGCGCTCTTCGGCGTCGATCTCGATGTGCGGGAGGGCGAAGTGGTTGCGCTCATGGGCCGCAACGGCATGGGCAAGACGACGACGATCAACTCCATCCTCGGCCTCGTGCGCCCGCGCTCAGGTGTGATCAGCTTCGCGGGCAAGGCGATCTTCGGCATGCGGCCGCACCGGATCGCCAGACTCGGCCTTGGCCTCGTGCCCGAAGGACGGCGCTGCTTCCCGAACCTCACCGTCATGGAAAACCTCGTTGCCACCGCTCGTGGCAGCGAGTGGACCTTGGAGAAGGTGGTCGCGCTCTTTCCCCGCCTCGGCGAACGGCGCGACCAATATGCCAATACGCTTTCCGGTGGCGAGCAGCAGATGCTTGCCATCGGCCGGGCGCTGATGACCAATCCCAGCCTGCTCATTCTGGACGAGGCGACCGAGGGCCTGGCGCCGGTGATCCGGCAGGACATCTGGTCGGCGATCCGTACGCTGAAGACGGCCGGTCAGTCGATCCTCGTCGTCGACAAGACGCTTTCGGAATTGCTACCCCTCGCCGACCGCTGCTTCGTGCTGGAGAAGGGCGCGACGGTATTCACGGGATCGCCGGCAGCGCTGACGCCGGCGCTTCAGGATCGTTATCTCGGCGTCTAAGCTTTCAGTCAGGCAGCGGGAATGCCGCCACCAAGCACGACGGAATAGGCCACAGCGTCGATATTGCCGCCGGAAATCACGCAGACGATGTTTCCCTTAAGGTCCGGTCGGGCGATCGCGGCGGCAAGTGAGGCTGCTCCTGCGCCTTCTGCCACGATCTTGGCCTTCCTGAACAAAAGCCGCATCGCGTCTGTCACCTCAGCGGGACTGACGGCAATGGCCCCGTCGATCAGTTCGCGTGCGACCGGCCAAAGCTGCGGGACCAGCGACGGAGCGCCGATGCTCTTGATGAAGGACGGGCGGGTTTCGATCGCCACGATCCGCCCCGCCTCAAGTGCGGCGCAAACCGGGGCGGCGCTGTCGTCTTCGACCGCAAAGACGCGTGCCGGCCGGGAACCGGTCTTGATGGCACTGGCGACCCCGGTCGTCATGCTGCCGCCGCCATAGGGGGTGAGCACCACGTCGACATCGGGCAGGTCCTCGATGATTTCCATGCCGATCGAGCCGTTGCCGGAAAGCACCGCCTGATCGGTCACCGGATTGATCAGCAGTTCCGGCGCATCCGGGCTGTCCGCGCAGACAATGTAGTCCCACCAGGTCTCCGCGCTCACGAAGCGCACCTCCCCGCCAAGGTCGCGCACGCCCTCGATCTTGGTCTGTGGCGCTCCGCGGTACATATAGGCGACCATCGGAACACCGATGAGGCGCGCGGCCCAGGCCATGCCGTAGGCCATATTGCCGGAACTCGTGACCGCCACGCCGCCCCGCAGAGCAGCAGGGTCGCGCGACAGCACTGCATTCAGCGCTGGGCGGAGCTTGAAGGCGCCAATCGGAGAAAGCGTCTCCAGTTTCAGGAAGATTTGCCGGTCCGAAAGTCCGAGGTCGAGCCTGACCAGCGGCGTGCGCGCGACGTGGGGAGCGATGCGGCCACGCGCCTCGGCGATTTCGTCCAATGTCGGCCGGTGTGGTGCAGCGGTCATTGCGAAAGTCCCCTGGGCGGCGCGATCTTTATCGGCGTCTCAGTGTGACGCTGCGGGCGGTATGCCGCCCGCAGCTTGTCGATGCTATCAGATCAGGTCACGGCCGCACGAACGGCAAAGCGCGCATCCTGCCATGTACCGGTGCGCAGGATCTCTTCCAGAATTTCGACCGCCTGCCAAACGTCGGCGTAGCTTACATAGAGCGGGGTGAAACCGAAACGAATCGTCGACGGCGCGCGGAAGTCGCCGATGACGTCGCGGGCGATAAGCGCCTGCATAATCTCGTAGCTGTTGGGATGGCTGAACGAAACCTGGCTTCCGCGCCTCGCGCCGTCACGTGGGCTCTCGAGCTCGAGGCCGTAGGCGCCGCATTTCGCCTCAACCAGCGTGATGAAGAGGTCGGTGAGCCGGATGCTCTTCTCACGCAACTTGGTCATGTCGACCTCGTCCCAGACGTCGAGTGCGCCCTTGAGCGCCCGAAGCGACAGGATCGGTTGCGTTCCGCAAAGGAAGCGGCGGATCCCCTCGCCGGCCGCGTAGTGCTTCTCGAAGGCAAAGGGGCGCGCATGCCCCCACCAGCCACTGAGCGGCTGGCGGATATCGCCATGGTGACGCGTCGCGGCATAGATGAATGCTGGTGCTCCGGGACCGCCGTTCAGGTACTTGTAGGTGCAGCCGACGGCAAAATCGACATCAGCGCCGTCAAGATCGATCGGCAGCGCGCCTGCCGTATGGCAGAGATCCCAGATGATCAGCGCGCCATGCTCATGCGCCTTGCGCGTCAGCGCCGCCATGTCGCGCAGTTCGCCGGACTTGTAGTTCACGTGGTTGACCAGAACCACGGCAACGTCACTGTTGATCAGGTCTTCGATCTCGGGCGCATCGACCCCTTCGAGACGCAGCGCCGCACCCGGACGCGTCGAGACCACGCCCTCGGCCATGTAGAGGTCGGTCGGGAAACTGCTGCCTTCGCTGACGATCACCGAGCGCTCCGGCCGCAGCGCCATCGCCCCATGCAGGGCCTTGTAGATGTTGATCGATGTGGTGTCGCAAACGACCGTCTGGCCGGCCGCCGCGCCAATCAGTCTGCCAACCCGGTCCCCGAGCGCAAGCGGCATCTCGAACCATCCGGCCGTGTTCCAGCTTCGGATGAGATCCTGGCCCCATTCCTCCGTCGCCGCCTTGCGGAGCTCGTCGAAGGCAGCGGTCGAAGCAACGCCGAGCGAGTTGCCGTCGAGATAGATGAGGCCCGGTGGCAGGATGAAACGATCGCGCATCGGGCGTAGCACGTCGGCCGCATCCATGGCCTCGATCGCTGCAAAATCAGGAACTGCACTCATGAAGATGGTCCTTGGTTATTCACGAACGGTTTCGCGGGCGGGTGCCGGCCCGCGGCTTCGCTTGAGGCTCGGAAGAGCCAGCATGGCGAGAACGAAGAGGCCAGTCGCAAGTTTCAGATCCGGTGGTGGCATGCCGGCGGCCAGGCAGAAGGAGACGAGCTGATAGTAGACGACCGCGCCGACAAACGGGGCGGCGAGTTGGCGCAACACGCTTTGCTTTCCGACGATCGCTTCGCCGATCATCAGCGCCGCGAGCCCATTGATAAGGATGCCGAGGCCCATGTTGACGTCGGCAAAGCCCTGCGACTGCACCATCAGCGCTCCGCCTGCCGCCGAAAACGCGCCGGCAAGCCCGACGCCGCCGATCGTCGCCAGCCAGACGTTGATGCCCTGCGCTTCCGCCATGTCGGGATTGGCGCCGACGGCCCGGATCGCCGTTCCCTTCTCGGTCCTGAAGAAATGATAGAGCAGGAAGAAGACGATGAGTGCGATGAGCCCGGCGACAACGATCTTGCTTGCCGGGAAGCCCGGCTGCAGCCCTGGCACCCAGTCGAACATCGTCGGCGCCCCGAAAACCGATAGGTTCGACCGGCCCATGATGCGCAGATTGATCGAATAGAGCATCGTCATCATTAGGATGCCGGCAAGCAACGTGTGAATGCGGAATCTCAGATGGATGAACGCCGTGCAGCAGCCGGCGACAAAACCGGCGAGGAGTGCGATGGCGATCGCGGCGAGCGGCGACATGCCGGCCGCCATCAGTACACCGCAGACGCAACCGCCAAGCGGGAACGCGCCCTCGCTGGTCAGATCCGGGAAGCTCAGCATGCGAAACGGGATCATGATCCCCAGCACGACGAAGGCAAGGATCAGGCTCTGGGCCAGCGTGACGGGAACGAGCGAGACGAAACTCGCGATTGTGTTTTGAATAATATCCATGATCGTCAGCTCGCCAGGAACATGCGGTCGGTTTTGACGGAGAAATGGCCGATCAGGTCCGGCACCGTCGTCTGGGCCTTGTCCTTGCCATCGATTTCGAGGCGGACGCGCCCGGCATCGAGCATGACGACCTTGTGGCCGAAATCCACGGCATGCTGCATGTTGTGCGTCACCATCAGCGTCGTCAGCTTCAAGGCTTCGACGGCGCGGATCGTTGCTTGCATGACGATGTCGGCAGTGCGCGGGTCGAGCGCCGCGGTGTGTTCGTCGAGCAGCAGCAGCTCCGGCGAACCGCCGACCGCCATGATCAACGACAACGATTGCCGTTGGCCACCCGACAGTAGCTCCACGCGCGTGTCGAGACGCTTTTCGAGGCCGAGGCCCAGAAGCGACAGGCGCTCCTTGTAGGCGGTGAGCCTTGCCGCGTTCAGCCCGCGGCGCAGGGTGCGCTTGTTGCTTCGAAGCTCGGCGAGCAGCATGTTTTCGGCCACCGTCATGCTGGCGGCGGTACCGCGCATCGGGTCCTGGAACACGCGCGCAAGCCGCATGGCGCGTTTGTGCACGGGCGTCGCCGTCACGTCGTCGCCATTGATGACGATCTGGCCGCTATCGAGCGCGAGCGCCCCGGAGATGGCGTTGAGCATGCTGCTCTTGCCGGCGCCGTTCGAGCCGATGACGACGCCGAACTCGCCTGTTGCAAGGCTGAGGCTGAGGCCGTCGAGTGCGACCTTTTCGTCTGCCTGCCCCTTGTAGAAGACCTTGCGGGCCGATCTGATTTCCAGCATTGGCTCCCCCTCATAACCCATGAAGTGACGGCGCTCCCGACGCCGTCACTTAATTCGCCCAAAATCAGTCGACCAGGCAGCCGCAATCGGCGAGCGATGCCGGTATTGCGATGCCGAAGGCCGCCGCCGCTTTCTTCGAGATCAGCGGTGCATGGTCCTCATAGCTCGGACGCGACGGCGCGATCGTCTTCGGGTCCTTGCCCCCAAGGATCTCCGCGGCAATCTTGCCGGCATTCATGCCGACCTGCTCGTAGTTGACGGCAAAGCTTGCCGGCACGACGCCGTCGCGCACAGCACCATCGTCGGAGTTGACGATCGGGATCTGCGCCTGGCGTGCAGCCGCCGAGACGGCGCCGATTGCCGGCTGGAGCAGGTTGGATGCGGGCGTATAGATCACGTCGGCCTTGCCGGCGAAGGAGGCAATGCGCTGCTGGATGTCGTTGACGTTGTCGACGCCAACGGCCACGACCTCAAAGCCGGCGGCCGGTGCAGCCGCCTTGATCTTCTCGAGCAGCGCCGTGTCGTTCGCCTCGCCAGGGTTGTACGGCACGCCGAAGCGCTTGGCCTCCGGAAGGAGCTTGCGGGTAAAGGCCATCACGGCAGCCACATCCTGAAGGTCCGTCGCGCCAGTCATGCCGTCGTCACCCGCCCCCCAGGACGGAACCAGCTTCGCGGCGACCGGATCGGTGACGGCGGAAAAGACAACCGGAATACCGGATCCGGCGAGCGCCTTTTTGGCGATCTGCGAGACCGGCGTTGTGATCGTGTAGATCAGTTTCGGTTGCTCGGCCTGCAGCTTGGCAATCATCTGCGGAACAAGCGAGGCGTCGAAGTTGGTGTGGCTTTCAGTGTAAACGACATCGGTGCCCTCGACGAAGCCGTTTTCAGCGAGCGCCTTCTTGAAGCCGGCGATCGATGCGCTCAATTGCGGATGTTCGCCGAAATTGGCGATGCCAATACGGATCGGATCGGCAGCGGCCGTTCCCGCTCCCCACGCCAGCGCGCCGGCGACAACCAATCCCGAAAGCCAAGTCCTCTTGCTCATACATCCCTCCCAGAATTTGACGAGCGTTACCGCCCTCCTCGGCGGCGTGGGTGGATGATGGAGACGGTCAGACTTCTTGTCAAATAAATATATATATTTTCATCAGAGTCGCAGAACTATATATATTTGTATCGATCCGATGCGGGCGTTAAGGGAACTTGATGCAAGACCACGAACAGTCGACCAAAACCGAATTGGCCTACCGGCTGCTGCGACGCGATATCCTGGCGACGCGTCTCAAGCCTGGCGCGCCGATGAAGCTGAGTGTGCTGCGCGAAAGCTACGGAATCGGCTGGACACCTCTGCGCGAAGCACTGTCGCGTCTGGAGGCGGAAGGCCTGGTCACGGCGATCAGCAACCGCGGCTTTGCCGTTGCTCCGGTTTCACGCGAAGAACTGGACGATCTCACACGCGCGCGCCTGGCCGTCGAAATGCCGCTGCTTCTCGAGTCGATCGAGAACGGCGACAGCGCATGGGAATCCACCGTCGTCACCGCGCATTACCGGCTGTCCCGCTGCAAAGTCTCGGTCGAGCATTTCTCCGAAAGCGAGATCGACGAGTGGGACGAAAAGCACGCCGCCTTCCACGCAGCACTGATCGGTGCGGCACGATCGAACTGGTTGACCCGCTTCCAGTCAACGATTTCCGATCAGCTTCGTCGCCACCACCGTTTCCTCAGCCTGGCCCCGACATTGAGGGCTGCCGCAGGGATGAGCAAGGGATACGAGGAAGCGGTCGCCGCCTTGCAAGACGCCATGGCGATCGAGCATCACACTGAGCTGATGGAGGCGGCACTTGATCGAGATTTCGAGCGCGCCAAGACGCTGATGGCCGACCACATCGGCTTTACCGTCAATGTCTATGTCCAATCCGAGGACGGTGGCCGTTCTCAATCTTCCGGGCACCCGTCGTTGCCGGGGGTTGCGTCCAAATGACGGCCCAACGCAGCCTGTCCAAGAGCCGGAAACATCTCTAATAAGGGCAAGGCGGCAGTATACGCCTGCAGCTTTGCGAAAGTGGACGTTTGGTATGATGGGTGAAGACAAGTTCGACATCTCGCCGGAATGGGTGGATGGCGAGACCAAGGCCCTCGAGGCTCCCGGCGATCACCGTGTCGAGCTCAGGCTCTGGCTGCGTCTGCTGACGTGCTCGACACTGGTCGAGAGCGAAGTCCGCCGGCGGCTCCGGGAAGAATTCGACTCCACGCTGCCACGTTTCGACCTGATGGCCCAGCTCGAGCGAGCGCCTGATGGCATGGTGCTGGGGGAAGTCTCTAAGCGCATGATGGTCTCACCCGGCAACATAACGGTTCTTGTGGAACGGCTGACCGAGAGCGGTCACATCAGCCGTACGACACTGCCGACAGATCGACGTGTACAGATCATCGCGCTGACGCCCTTCGGCCGCGCCGAATTCGAGAAGATGGCGGCAAGGCATTCCGACTGGATCTCCGACCTGTTCGCTGGACTTTCAGCGAAGGAGGGCGGTGTGTTGATGGACGAGCTTGCCAAGCTCAAGCGATCCATCGTTGCTGCGTTGGCCCGGAACACTTAAGGCACTGCGCCTTTCTTTCCGCCGTCTCCCGAGATTCTCCGAAACGGTTCGCCACTCGCGCACCGCACTCCGGACGCATGTAGCGTCGTCACATTTGCCGAAACAATTTTAAGCTTGAAATTTCTCTGGAACGAGTCCACCCTGCTCCTCGCAGTCCGGGATGACGGTCGACGACATCTGGACGGTGACACACGCAGCCGGAGCTCGGGAGGAGAACGACATGCGGATCGTCTGTATCGGTGGCGGGCCAGCCGGCCTCTATTTTGCGCTGCTGATGAAGCGCCAGCACCCGGAACACCGCATAACGGTCGTCGAGCGGAACCGCGCCTTCGACACCTTCGGGTGGGGGGTGGTCTTCTCGGATGCGACGATGCAGTCGATGCGCCAATGGGATCCGGAGACTGCCGAGGCGATCGAGGTCGCCTTCAACCACTGGGACGACATCGAACTGGTTTTCAAGGGCCGTAAGATCAGGACGACGGGCCACGGCTTCGTCGGCATCGGCCGCAAGAAGATGCTCAATATCCTCCAGAATCGCTGCCTCGAACTCGGTGTCGAACTCGCGTTCGAGCACGACGTCGAAAGCGACGAGGAATTCGCCGATGCGGACCTCATCATCGCCTCGGATGGCGTCAACTCGAGGATCCGCAATAGATACGCCGACGTTTTCCAACCCGACATGGTCGTTCGGCCAAACCGTTATGTCTGGCTCGGCACGGACAAGCGCTTCGACGCCTTC
The DNA here is from genome assembly GCF_001425885.1 of Ensifer sp. Root1252. Taxonomy (NCBI): domain Bacteria; kingdom Pseudomonadati; phylum Pseudomonadota; class Alphaproteobacteria; order Hyphomicrobiales; family Rhizobiaceae; genus Ensifer; species Ensifer sp. Root1252. The sequence continues at coordinate 93,288 of NZ_LMDT01000003.1, forward strand.
ACCTTCGACTTCCAACGCACCGAACACGGCTGGTTCCAGGCGCATATCTACCGTTTCGATGAGAACACCTCGACCTTCATCGTCGAAACCACGGATGACGTCTTTCAGGCCCATGGTCTCGACCAGATGGACCAGCAGCAGTCGATTGAGTTCTGCGAAAAACTCTTTTCCGAGACGCTCGACGGCCACAGGCTGATGACCAATGCGCGCCATATGCGCGGTTCGGCCTGGCTGAACTTCGGCCGGTTGATTTGCGAGAAGTGGAGCCATTTCAACGGCAATAGCCACGTCGTCCTGATGGGGGACAGCGCCCACACGGCGCATTTCGCCATCGGCTCGGGCACCAAGCTTGCGATCGACGACGCCATCGAGCTTACCCGACAATTCGATATCCTCGGCCACAACGAAGCCACCATCCCGGACGTGCTCGCGGCTTACGAGGAGGTGCGCCGGGTTGACGTCGCCCGCATCCAAAATGCGGCGCGCAATGCGATGGAGTGGTTCGAAGTCGCCGGCACGCGCTATGCCGATACGCTGGAGCCGGAGCAATTCATGTATTCGATGCTGACCCGCTCACAGCGCATCAGCCACGAGAATCTTCGCCTTCGCGACAAGGACTGGCTCGAAGGTTTCGAACGCTGGTTCGCCGAACGTGCCGGCGCCGAGCCGGCGTCGAATGGCACGGTTCCGCCGCCGATGTTCACGCCTTTCAAGCTTCGCGGCCTGACGCTCAGGAATCGCATCGTCGTTTCGCCAATGGCGATGTATTCGGCGACCGACGGCGTGCCGAACGACTTTCACCTGGTGCATCTCGGTGCGCGCGCCATGGGCGGCGCAGCCCTCGTTTTTCCTGAAATGACGTGCGTGTCGCCTGACGCCCGCATCACGCCCGGATGCTTGGGACTCTGGAACGACGAACAGACGTTGGCCTTCAAGCGCATCGTCGATTTCGTGCACCAGCAGACGCCTGCCAAGATCGGCATCCAGCTCGGGCATGCCGGAAGAAAAGGTGCGACCAAATTGGCCTGGGAGGGGATCGACCAGCCCTTGAATGAGGGCGCCTGGCCGCTCATTTCCGCGTCGGCCCTGCCTTACCTCGCGCATTCGGATACGCCGCGCGAAATGACCCGAGCCGACATGGACCTCGTCGTCGCCGACTTCGTGCAGGCGACCGGACGCGCCCGTGACCTCGGTTTCGACATCCTCGAACTGCACGTGGCGCACGGCTACCTGCTGTCGAGCTTCCTGTCGCCGCTCACCAACCTCCGCACGGACGACTATGGCGGCGACCATGCGTCCCGCGCCCGCTTTCCGCTCGAAGTGTTCCACGCGATCCGCAAGGCGTGGCCCGAGGACCGACCGATGTCGGTGCGCCTTTCGACGCACGACTGGCACGAAGGCGGCAACACTCCTGACGATGCGGCGATTTTCGCCCGCCTGTTCAAGGAAGCCGGCGCCGATATGATCGACTGCTCCTCCGGTCAGGTGGTGAAGGAAGAAAAACCGGTTTACGGCCGGCTGTTCCAGACACCATTTTCCGACAAGATCCGCAACGAGATCCAGGTTCCGACCATCGCCGTCGGAGCGATTTCCGAAGCCGACCACGCCAATTCCATCATTGCGGCCGGCCGTGCCGACCTCTGCGCAATTGCGCGTCCGCATCTGGCCGACCCGTCCTTCGTCATGCACGAGGCGGCGAAGATCGGCTATGACGGGCAGCCCTGGCCAAAGCAATACCACTCCGCCCGTGCGCAATATGTGAACAATCTGGCGCGCGCCGCAACGACGGTAGGCAAGCCATGAACCGCAGACACGCGCTCGTCACGGGCGCCGGAAGCGGCATCGGCAAGGCGATCGCGCTTGCACTCGCAGCCGATGGCCATATCGTCAGCCTTGTGGGGCGCCGCGCCGCGCCGCTCGAAGCCGTGAAAGAGGAAATCCACTCATCAGGCGGCGAAGCCCACGTCCACCATGAGTTCGATGTGACCGACCCGGCAGCGGTCGAGCAAGGCATTTCGGCTGCGATTGCGAAGAGCGGAGAGATTGCGGTTCTCGTCAACTGCGCCGGCGAGGCTCCTTCGGCGCCGTTCGAGAAAACCGATCTTTCACTCTGGCAACGGGTGCTCACGGTCAACCTGACCGGGGTGTTTCTCGTGACGCAGGCAGCCCTTGCCTCCGTGCGCCGGGCCGGCAACGGCCGGATCGTCAATGTCGCAAGCACCGCAGGCCTGACCGGCTATTCCTACGTTTCCGCCTATTGCGCATCAAAGCACGGCGTTGTCGGTCTGACGCGGGCGCTGGCACTCGAACTTGCGCGCACCGACGTCACGGTCAATGCCGTCTGCCCGGGTTTCACCGACACGCCGCTGATCGATGGGGCGCTTGAGACAATTAGCGAAAAGACTGGCCGTTCGCGCGAGGAAGCGCGCGCCAGCCTTGCCCGTTCCAATCCGCAAGGGCGCCTGGTGACGCCCGACGAGGTCGCACACACGGTCTCCTGGCTCGTGTCGGAGAAGGCAACCGCGATCACCGGCCAGGCCATCCCAGTGGCGGGCGGCGAAGTTCTCGGAGGATAGACATGACAAACCCGATGCAGGCCAAGAAACGCGCCTTCAAAGACCATAAGGCCAAGCACTTCCTGTTCGAAACGGACGCCGACGGCCGGGTCGCCACGATCACGCTCGACCGTCCGGAAAAGAAGAATCCACTGACCTTCGAAAGCTACGAGGAGCTTTGCGATCTCTTCCGGGCGCTTGGTCGCGCCAGCGATGTGCGCGCCGTGGTGCTGACCGGCGCCAGCGACAACTTCTCCTCCGGCGGCGACGTCTTCGAGATCATCGAGCCGCTGACGCGCATGTCGATGCCTGATCTGCTTGATTTCACCCGTATGACCGGCGAACTGGTGCGCCAGATCCGCGCCTGCCCGCAGCCCGTCATATCAGCCGTCGACGGCATCTGCGCCGGTGCCGGCGCGATCCTGGCGATGGCTTCCGACTTCCGCGTGGCAACGCCGGAGGCGAAGACGGCGTTTCTCTTCACCCGCGTCGGGCTGGCCGGCGCCGACATGGGCGCCTGCGGCATCCTTCCCCGCATTATCGGCCAGGGCCGTGCCGCCGAACTGCTTTTCACCGGCCGGGTCATGACCGCGACCGAAGGCCACACCTGGGGCTTCTACAACGCCCTCCACGAGCGTCCGTCGCTGCTTGCCGAGGCACAGAAATTCGCAGGCAGCATCGCCGACGGCCCGTGGTTCGCTCACGCAATGACGAAGAAGATGCTCGACCAGGAATGGGCGATGGGCATCGATCAGCTGATCGAAGCGGAAGCGCAGGCCCAAGCGATCTGCATGGCGACCGGCGACTTCCGCCGCGCCTTCGAGGCCTTTGCCGCCAAGGCGAAGCCGGAATTCAAAGGGAATTGAGCATGAGCTCCCATGAGACGGCTTTGCGCCCACCAACCCGCGACCATCTCGACTGGCCATTCTACGAGGATAGGCATCGCGCGCTTGCCGCCGAATTGGACGGCTTCGTTGCCGGCGGCGGTCTTGGCGAAGTCGATCACCGGGATGTGGATGCCGCCTGCAAACATCTGGTCGCAGCGCTCGGCGCTGCAGGCGTACTTCGCCATTGCGTGCCGAAGGCGTTCGGCGGTACGAGCGAAGACATCGACAGCCGATCGCTTTGCCTCATCCGCGAAACGCTCGCCTATACCGACGGGCTTGCCGACTTCGCCTTCGCCATGCAGGGGCTGGGGACTGGCGCGATCAGCCTTTCCGGCTCCGAGGCGCTGAAGCATGCCATCCTGCCCAAGGTCGCCCGCGGCGAGTGCATCTCCGCCTTTGCGCTTTCCGAACCCGATGCGGGCTCGGATGTTGCGGCGATGGCCTGTGCGGCGCGCCGCGACGGCGACCATTTCGTGCTCGACGGCGAGAAGACCTGGATCTCGAACGGAGGCATTGCCGACGTCTACACTGTCTTTGCCCGCACCGGCGAGGCGCCCGGCACGCGTGGCATATCCGCCTTCGTGGTCTTTGCCGACACGCCGGGCTTCACGATCGCCGAGCGCATCGAGACGATTGCGCCGCATCCGCTCGCCCGGCTTCGTTTCGACAATTGCCGTATTCCGTCGTCACAGCTTCTCGGCAGCCCGGGCGAAGGCTTCAAGATCGCCATGCGCACGCTCGACATCTTCCGCCCATCCGTCGCTGCCGCCGCGATCGGCTTTGCCCGTCGCGCGCTCGACGAGGCGGTGGCACATGCGAAGAACCGCAAGATGTTTGGCGCAACGCTTGCCGACCTGCCGACCGCGCAAAGCACACTCGGTGACATGGCAACGGCGATCGACTCCGCAGCCCTTCTGACCTGCCGCACGGCGTGGCAACGCGACGTGCAAAAGCGGCCGACGACTCGCGAGGCGGCAATGGCCAAGATGACGGCGACGGAGAATGCGCAGTGGGTCATCGACCAGGCGCTGCAGCTCTTCGGCGGTCGGGGGGTACGCGTCGGCGAGATCACAGAGCGGCTCTATCGTGAGATCCGTGCGCTGCGCATCTACGAGGGCGCGACCGAAGTTCAAAAGCTCATCATCGGCCGCGAGCTGATGAAGGGCACGGCACGATAACGGTGGCGTCACCACCTCGCTCGCCAACCACGCTTCCCTGGCATGGCCGGACGATATCCGAGCCGCACTGACGCAACATCTGGAGACAACCAATGCACACCATCCTGCAACCTGAAGGTTGGGCAAAGCCCATCGGCTATGCCAACGGCGTCGCTGCGAAGGGCCGCACTCTCTTCGTCGGCGGTCAGATCGGCTGGAACGAGCGCTCCGAGTTCGAAACCGATGATTTCGTCGAGCAGGTCCGCCAGACTCTGAAAAATGTGGTCGCGGTGCTCGCCGCCGGGGGGGCGGAGCCGCACCACATCACGACGATGACCTGGTACTTCACCGACAAGCAGGAATATATCGGTAACCTCCGCGGTATCGGCCAAGCCTACCGCGACATCATCGGCAGGAACTTCCCTGCAATGGCGGCAATGCAGGTGGTCGCGCTGGTCGAAGACCGGGCCAAGATCGAAATCCAGGCCACGGCCGTCATCCCCGATTGAGGATTGCCGACATGCCAGAGATCAGATTTTCGCAGAGCGTTTCCGCCCGTCGGGAACAAGGTGCTCTCGTCGTCACCATCGACAACCCGCCCGTCAACGCGCTGTCGGCGCATGTCAGGTCCGGCCTGATGGCTGCTTTGGATCATGCTACTGACCTTCCGACGATTACCGGTCTCGTGATCACCGGTGCGGGCAGCACGTTTATCGGCGGTGCTGATATCAAGGAGTTTGGCAAACCTCCCATGGAGCCGATGCTTCCCGAGGTGATCGATCGCATCGAGACTTTCGAAAAGCCGGTCGTCTGCTCGGTGAATGGCTCCGCCCTTGGCGGAGGCTGCGAGGTGGCGCTCGCCTGCCACGGCCGCATAGCTGGAGAAAAGGCCGCGTTCGGACTGCCCGAAGTGAAGCTCGGCATCGTTCCGGGTGCTGGCGGGACACAACGCCTGCCACGGCTGATCGGCACGATCGCGGCCATCGATCTCATCGGAACGGGGCGCACCGTCAACGTGAGCGAAGCTGTCGCACTCGGCCTTGCCGATGGCACCACCGCGGACCCTGTAGCCGCCGCCCTTACGCTCCTGCGCGAACTGGGTGCAAAGCCGCTCCGTCGCACCGGCTTGATGGCGGTCCCGACGGTGGACGCAGCAGCCGTCAGCGCGGCGGAGGCGAAGGTCCTGGCGCGAGCCCGCGGCCAATCCGCTCCGGTCGAGGCGGTACGTCTCGTCAAGGCGGCCGGTCAAGTCGATCTGAAACAGGGATTGGCGGAAGAACGCCGCACATTCCTGCGTTTACGCGACTCCGTCGAGTCCGCTGCCCTGCGGCACGTATTCTTTGCCGAACGCGCCGCCGGCAAGGTCGAAGGCTTAGAGACAGTCTCGCCACGCAGAATCGAGACAATTGCGGTGGTCGGCGCGGGGCTGATGGGGGCAGGCATTGCGGTCTCGGCCCTGACCAGCGGCTGTCGCGTCATCGCTTTGGAGCAGACAAAGGAAGCAGCCGCCGACGCGCGCACCCGCATTGCCGAGACACTCGACAAAACCGTCCGCTCCGGACGGATGGACGCGGATGGACGCGACGACTGCATCGCCCGATTACAGACCACCGCTGAAGCGGCAGACCTCGTCACCGCTGATCTCGTCATCGAAGCGGTGTTCGACGACCTCCAGGTCAAGATGGACTTGTTTTGCCGGCTCGACGGCATCCTTGCGCCAGGCACCATTTTGGCAACCAACACCAGCTACCTCGATCCCGACGTGATCGCCGCGGCGACGACCTATCCGACGCGGGTGGTCGGATTGCACTTCTTCTCACCCGCCAATGTCATGCGGCTTGTCGAAGTCGTCGATTGCGCCAAGACCGCACCCGATGTGCTGGCGAGCGCAGTCGCCTTCGTGAAACGCCTGGGCAAGTTACCCATTGTCTGCGGCGTTACCGAAGGTTTTATCGGCAACCGCATCTTCTCCGCCTATCGTCGCGAGGCAGAGTTCATGCTCGAGGATGGCGCCGTGCCCGACGAGATCGACGCCGCCTTCGAAGCTTACGGTTTTCCGATGGGCATCTTCGCCGTCAATGACATGGCCGGGTTGGAGATCGCCTGGGCGCGCCGGAAGCGGCAGGCCGCGACGCGGGATCCTGTCGCACGTTATGTCGAGATCGCCGATAGGCTTTGCGAGGCGGGCCGTCTTGGCCGCAAGAGTGGCCGCGGCTGGTACGCCTACCCCAACGGCGAGCGCACCGTCGATCCGGAAGTGACGGCGATGATCAAGGCGGCGCGCGCCGCCAAGAACATCACGCCGCGAGCCATCACTGCCGAAGAGATCATGGGCCGGCTTTTGAAGGCGATGGTCGATGAAGGAACGGCGCTGCTGGCCGAAGGCATCGCCGCGCGCCCCGGCGACATCGATCTGGTGATGATCAACGGTTACGGCTTTCCGGCCCACAAGGGCGGGCCGATGTTTACCGCGCAGCAAGGCAAGGACCTGAAATCATGAGCGAGGCCTATATCATTGATGGCGTCCGCACGCCCATCGGCCGATACGGCGGCGCTTTGTCGGTCGCCCGTGCCGACGACCTCGCCGCGCACGTAATCCGCGAGGCGCTGGCGCGCGTCGCGTCCGTACCGGCCGAAGCGATCGATGAGGTCGTCTTCGGTTGTGCCAACCAGGCGGGCGAAGACAACCGCAACGTGGCCCGCATGGCCGCCTTGCTTGCCGGATTGCCGGACGCGGTTCCTGGCACGACGATCAACCGGCTTTGCGGCTCGGGGCTGGATGCCGTCGGTTACGCCGCACGCGCGATCCGGCTCGGCGAGGCGGAAGTCGTGATTGCCGGTGGCGTCGAAAGCATGTCGCGCGCGCCTTTCGTCATGCCGAAGGCCCAAAACGCCTTCCAACGCAGCACCGAGGTGTACGACACGACGATCGGCTGGCGGTTCGTCAATCCGGTCATGCAAGAACGGTACGGCATCGAGTCCATGCAGGAGACCGCCGAAAACGTTGCAGCCGAGTTTGCTATCTCACGCGCGGACCAGGACGGCTTTGCGCTCCGCAGCCAGGCCCGCGCTGCGGCTGCGCAAAAGAGCGGCCGCTTCGCGCGCGAAATCGCCCCCTATCCGATCAAAGGGCGCAAGGGCGAGACGACGCACGTCTTAGAGGATGAGCATCCGCGCGAGACAACGTTCGAGAAGCTCGCCAACCTGCCGACGCCGTTCCGCACCAATGGCACCGTGACAGCCGGCAATGCATCCGGTGTCAACGACGGCGCGGCCGCACTTCTGCTTGCCTCAGGCCGCGCGGTCGAACACTACGGCCTCACGCCGCTTGCTCGCGTCGAAGGGATGGCAACGGCGGGTGTTCCTCCACGCATCATGGGTATGGGCCCTGTCTATTCCACCAGAAAGCTCCTGGACCGTCTCGGCGTTGGCATCGGCGATATCGATGTCCTCGAGCTCAATGAAGCCTTCGCAGCCCAGGCTCTCGCCTGCATGCGGCAGCTAGGCCTTGCGGATGATGCCGCCCACGTAAATCCCAACGGCGGCGCCATTGCCTTGGGACATCCTCTCGGCATGTCCGGTGCGCGCCTTGCGCTGACCGCAGCACTGGAACTTGAACTTCGAGGAGCAAGGCGAGCTGTCGCCACCATGTGTATTGGCGTTGGACAAGGCATCTCGATGTTACTGACGCGGCCGTGATGCCGACGGATGCTCCTGCATTACGGCCTAGCGTGTCTCACGGTTTGCGCAGATCGTCAGTCCATGTTGTAGAAATAAAATCGAGAACGCCCCATTCAGGCAGTTGATACCCGTGCGGCCTGGCGGCACCCTTTTTGGGTAAGCGACGTAGCCGATCTTTGTGAAAGAACGCGGTTATCGGTCGCCGCCTTTCGCGTCCGAGCGAGCACGGGTTTGAGAGGGACCTAGGGCTCGGAAACTGGTTATCGTGTGGTGTTCGAAGCCATGATGGGAGCTCTTTCATTACCGTTGCGCAAGACGCCGGCATCGGACGCCGTCTAGTGACGGCCACTCCGTTGTGAAGACTAGTTCTGTTCCTTTCCCTTCGACAGGTATTGAGCTGTGGTGAGGTAATAGTTACGGGCGGTGGCATTGATCTGGCGCTCGCCCAACTCGGTTAGTGCCCGGGCCTTGATCTCGTTGGCTGCCATATTCGCAGGGTCAATGGCCAGTACATAATCGATCATCTCGGCCGCCCATTGAAACTCCTTTGCTTCGACTGCTTCCCTGGCACGAGCAATCATCTGCTCTGCCCCTCCTGTCATTTCGAGCATTTTGCGGGCACGCTCCGCAGGTGGCAGAGGGTTCAGATTGGTGGCGTTCCCATCGAACCATCCGACATAATCGGCGTAAATGCCGCGTACGGTCCAAGCGACACTGCCGTAGTACTCTTGCAGATATGGGCTCTTTGCCAGCTCAGGAGAAAGTTTCACCTCTTGCACAAGCTCGTCCGGCGTCTTTCCCTGCTTGATGCCGGCAAGGGTCTGGTCGAGGACGGTCTTGATCCCGTCCCTATAGTCGGCGAGAGCCTTGCGCACCTCGTCCTTCCCGAGGATCGGACGCATGTGACCCTGGACCAGGTAGGTGGCGTTCAAGGCGAGCATCCTGTCGAGGCTGGCGATCCACTTCTCCGGGGGGCGCAGCTTAAGGCCACGAATCGGCGAAAGGTTTGGGTACGATTTGAGAAAATCGTCTCCGGGGATTAGCACGCCCTTGTCGGCGATCCAGATGGCCGTGTTCTCGGGAGATTCTCCTGGCGTATGGATGAGCTGCATCCGGACCCCCGCCACCTCGATGGTCTCACTGTCACCACTGAAGGTGCGGGTCGGCGGCAGGTAGCCCTCCCGCGTATGCGGTGTCACACGGCCGTATTCGAGCTGCGTGCCTGCGTTGATGAACAGGTTGTCGGGTAGCTTCGTGCCGAAGGCGTCGCCGCCGTCGCGCGGTCCCCTTCCGAACTCTGGACCGGATTCCACCAGCGTCTGGTGGCTGTAGATTTCGGGTTTGTCAGTCCCGGCAAACACCTTCGCGCCGCCAGAATGGTCCGGGTGATTGTGGGTGTAGATGATCGCCCGGACAGGACGGACCAAGCGATCCCCAAAGGCGCCCACGATTGCCTCAGCGTCGACAGGGTTCGCGGATGTGTCGACGATAATCGAGCCCTTGTGTCCCTGGATCAGCGTGACGTTGCTTGCCGAGTAGCCAACGGCGGCGAAGACGCCGTCCGTGATTTTAATGACCTCCTTCCGGAATTCGGAGGAACTCTCTCGTAGTTGCTCACGTCCGGCAAACTCATCTGCAAAAGCGTGCGCCGACAGGCCAAGAATTGAAACGACCATCAAAGCTACTCCTACCCCCCGGCTCGATACCACATTGGAATGGTACCTTTCATTTTGAGAATCCTCGTGTTGGTGCGCTCGCCGAAGGTGGCATAGCCGGTCTGTTCGGCAAGGTTGCCATCGGCACCGGTGACCAGGCGGACCGACGCCAGGCGGTTGCGATACAAGCCTTCGTGACGGCTCCTGTCTGGGCGTTGGCGATGACCTTCAGATCGGGATGCGGATAGCGGGTGGCAGTCAGCAGATCCGCAGCATTGTAGAGATAAGGTTGCGAAGCAGTGCAGAGGTATACGCTCGACTGGCCGCCTGTGACGCGCGGCATACCAATTGAAAAAGCCTATGGGATCCCGATGCAATGTGAGGCGGGTTGTGCCTTTCAGCTCGTTGCAAGATGCGCGGATCTTCGTGTACTTGGAGTACCGGCCGGAAGGTGCGACGCAGCGATAGGATCTCGACATGCTTTCAGGATCGAAATGGTCTCAGTATAGACTAGACAGACACTTGTCGTACCCGCGCACGCAGGACCGTCCTTCAATCATTTTCCTCGGCGTGCAAAAAGCGGTTCCTGTCCGCGAGCGCTAGAAAATCCAAAACAGTTTGTATCGCGTCTTCCGCCGGGCGTCATTCCAGCACATTCGAAGGAACTTGAACCGAGCGAGAACGCTTGAGGGAGGAAGCTTCTCGATCAGCTTGTAGCAACCGAACGTATAGATCATGCGCTGGCTGAAGCGATCTCTAAATGTCTTAGCGCCATACTTTTTTTCGGAACCCGACCCCTCGTAGAAATGGTAGGACGCATCGTCCATATAGGCTACCAAGTCTCGCACGACGAATTCGGACACAACATACGAGGCAAAGCACCAGGGATTCCCCAGTTCATACCAGCGGGCGTTGAGGATTTCTTCTGCGCCATCTGATCGAAACAATCCGTATATCCACTCAGCAGGGAAGGTCAGATTTCGAGGCACAATACCCTTGGTAAATCTACCTCCGAAATCAAATATATCTGGGCTTGGCCGCTTTATCCTGGACGTTCCGCCCAGGGAGATAAGGGTCGTTGAACCTGCAGCCAGAAGCTTAGAACGGTCGTTCTCCAGCGCGCCCATAAGGGACGACAGGTAGTTTTCAGACGACATGTCATCGCATGCCCGCAGGCAAAAGAACTCGGCCGCAGCCGAACCTATCTTGACGGCCTTTGCAAAATTATCCAGTGCGCTCAGATGCACATCATTGCTGATCAGAGAGAAGCGGGGATCGGTCGAGCAAAAGCGCTTGGCGATTTCAACGGTCTCATCCGTCGACCCATTCTCTAGGATGAATGCGCGAAAATCTGGATAGTCCTGCGCAGCTATGCACTGAAGACTACGCTCGAGCGTTTTGGCGCCATTGTAAACCGGGAAAACGATTGCAACTCTGCTCTTATTCATTCCAAACCCCAGGTTTCCTAACCGGAAACAGCCTATTTCCATTCCCGATAAGGTGCGCGAGGCTGATCGTCCAGATCGTAGCAAATGCTGGGCATAAAACCGAGTTCGACCAATTGCGCCGGATTGGTGAAACGGCCAGAGTTCTTAGCCATGAAATCGATACCGCCTTTCTCATCCAGTTCTTCCTTCATCGTTTGGTAATGCTGCGAGCCATTGTAATGCTGGCGGCCATCAACAGCCTCAGCTATCTTCTCTCGGTAATTCGTGAAGAACTTGAAGTGGAGGAGAACGCCCCAGATGGGCGCGAAATTGCGGTTGTACGGCAAGGGCCGGTGAATGCTGCTACCGAAGTAGCAATGCTTGTCCCAATAGATCAGGGGATACTTGATTAGCTCGTTTTCTTCATTGAAAAGTCGTTTACGCGGACCGCCTTTGACGCTGATACCTCGCTTGAGATAGGAAATCTCATAGCCATCAGCATCAAATCGATTGACTGAGAACCATGGCAGATCTCCGTCGACGGCATTATCGGTTTCCACGCCGGGGTAGATATCCAGCATCGGTGCCGGCAGCCGTTTAATCCCATTGTCTTCAAGAACTTGTATTAGCGCAGGTATCGTTTCTTCGGGGCACTGATCGTAGATGAGGAACTCATCGGAATCGACGTTAATATACCAACGTCCATAACCATACCTGCCAAAGAGCGCCTCGCGCCAACGTCTGCCGCGGCGTGCCTTCTCAAATCTAATGTTTGACGTCCACACGTCGATATCTGGCTGTTCGAGCAGATACTCCTTCGTGCCGTCATTCGAAACATCGTCGACGCATATGAAGCGCGTTACCCCGATCTTGCGATAGTGTTTCAGGAACGAAGGCAGCAGAGCCATATCGTTGTGCGTGATGAACACGAGCGGCACATCAATGCTGTTCAAGGGGACTATTGGCTTGGCGGACCATAGCTCAACGTTTTGCTTGCTTCGCCTCTCCCTGATAGACACCCGCGCATTGTCGTATAGTGTCTTTGCACGGTCGATTATGCTGCGTTTCGGAAATAGAAATTGGCGGTCGAATGGATATTTCATACTGCCGCGTTTCATCGATCACAACGTCCTCAGTTTGTCTCCAGAGACAGCCTCTTGCATAAATGCGAATGGAATGAAAGGCCGAACGCCGCCGGGGACGTCGGCGCAAGCGATCGCAGTTGTTTTTTAACATATTCCAATCTGAGTGGTGATTGGTCGGCGCCACGCGTTGACTAGCGGAGCGGGCAGACTGAGCAGGCCGAAAGCCGCAAGGCCCCAGCCCGAATTATGGACGTTGCTTTCCGCGCTCTAAACGCCCCGTCGATTGCCCCACAGCAAGACGTGCAACTGCGGCAGCACCCGTGCATCGAACCATTTGTCGCCGGTCACCTTGTCGACCAGCCAGAGCATGCGGTTCATGACGCCATCGATGTCCACCGTCGCGCTGTCGTCGTCCGGCGGGGGTGGGGTGTGGTTTCCCGGCTGCAGGTAGACCGGCAGCGCTGGATAGCGCTGCGCCACGTCCTTGGCATAGGCATAGTCGCCGTCATCAAAAACGACGATCTTGAGCACGGTCATCGGCCGCCCCGCCGCCGACGCAAGACACTCGTCGAGCTTTGCGAAATCGGTTTCCATGCCACTCGACGGCGGCTTCGGGCTGAGGACCAGAACGTCCAGGTTGGCGAACCAGTCCCTGGCGACGCTGCCCTGCGTCTCAAGCGCAAAGCGATAGCCCTCGCCATGGCCGCGAGCGATCAAGGGTCCGAGCGGCTGGATGGCCGGGTTTCCGCCGGAAAGCGAGACGGTCAGCGGCACGCCGCCCGAGAGCCGCCTGACTTCCTCCCAGATCTCTTCGACCGACATCGGCTGCCACTGGTCGCGGTACTCGCTGTCGACGGCGTGCAGCGTATCGCACCAGGAACAGCGGTAGTCGCAGCCGCCGGTGCGCACGAACACCGTCGGCTGGCCGATCAACACGCCTTCACCCTGGATGGTCGGCCCGAAGATCTCGCTGACGCGGATCGTCGCGCCCGTCATGGCCGGTATTCCGCCCATGTCTTTGGCGTTTCGCTCACACGAACGGCCGACGTTTCCGGCAGCCGCTCCTTGCACCAGTCGTAGAAATGCCTGGCCAGGCACTCCGACGTCACCCGATCATGACCGAGCACGTCATTGAGATGGCGATGGTCGAAGCTGCCGTCGATGTAGCGCTTCAGCGGGGCGAGGTCGTGATAATCCCGCACGAAGCCGTTGTCGTCGAGATCCGCGGCGGCAAGCTCAACCTCAACGATGTAGTTATGACCATGCAGCCGCGCGCACTGGTGATCGGCGGGCAGATGGCTCAACTGATGCGAGGCGGCGAAGTGGAACTCCTTGGTGATGCGGTACATCAGCGAACCTCCTCTGCCGAGAAGCGGCTGGTGGCAGCGCGCCAGAACTCCGGATCGGCATATTCGGTCGGTTCCTCGACGCCGGCGAGATGGAAGGCCTCGCGCCGCTCGACGCAGGTGCCGCAGCGACCGCAATGGCGTGCGCCGCCCTTATAGCAGGACCACGTCTCACCAAAAGGCGTGCCGTGCTTGGCGCCGTCCGTAACGATGGCGGCCTTCGGGACCTTGACATAGGGTGCAAGGAGCTGAACGGTGCCATAGCCCTCCAACGCCTCGTCCTGCATTTTCTGGAACGCATCGATGAAGCCCGGCCGGCAATCCGGGTAGATGAAATGGTCTCCGCCATGGACGGCAACGGCGACGGCGTCGGCCTTTTGCGCCGAGGCGAGGCCGAAGGCGATCGCCAGCATGATGGCGTTGCGGTTCGGCACCACCGTAGCCTTCATCGTCTCTTCGGCATAATGGCCATCGGGCACGTCGACGTCATCGGTCAGCGCCGATCCGGTCAAATGCCGGCCAACGCCGGTGATGTCGATGATCTGGTGTGGAACGCCAAGCCGGTGGGCACAGGCCGCGGCGAAGTCGAGTTCCTTGCGATGGCGCTGGCCGTAATCGAAGGAAAGAAGGCCGACGAGTTCGTGCTCGGCCGCGATCCTGTGCGCGAGCGAAACGGAGTCCAATCCGCCGGAGCAGATGACGATAGTTCTCATAATTATGGGTCCCTTGTTTTGACCGGGTGGGCTGCGACCGGATGCGGGCCGCTTCTAAGCCATTGCTGCGGTTTTGACCAGCCCTTAGCGGCGAGCCTTGCTTGCGGCGGCGGCGGCGGCGGCGCCATTCCAATCGGTCGAAACGACAGACGAGCAATTTTATCCTCTGCGCAAAATCAAAAATCACTTCGGCCGATTTCCGCCGCGTTTCAAAGAGGCTAACGTCTCGCCATCACCGCCTGATGGCGGTGAGCTCCGGCCCCCGTCGTTGGCGACAAGTGCCAAATGGTGGCGGAGTTCGGTATTGGAGGAGTTCTGGAATGCTGATCGACGGAAAAGTGTTCATTGTGACCGGCGGCGGATCGGGTCTTGGCGCCGGCGTTGCCCGCCTGCTGCACGGCAAGGGCGCTCGTGTTGTGCTTGCGGATATCAACGAAGACGCCGGGCGGGCCATGGCCGAGGCGCTTGGGAGCAACGCCCTTTTCGTCAAGACGGATGTCACCAGCGAGGCCGATGGCGCAGCCGCAGTCACCGCCGCCGTTGATACCTTCGGCCAACTCAATGGGCTGGTGAATTGCGCCGGCATTGCGCCGGGCGAAAAGGTGCTTGGGCGCGACGGCCCTCATCGGCTCGACAGCTTTGCGCGTGCGGTCGGCATCAATCTGATCGGCACATTCAACATGATCCGCCTGGCGGCGGCTGCGATGGAAAAGGAAGCGCCCGGCGACGACGGCGAGCGTGGCGTCATCATCAACACCGCCTCTGTCGCTGCCTTCGACGGTCAGGTCGGCCAGGCTGCCTATTCCGCCTCGAAGGGCGGTGTCGTCGCCATGACGCTGCCGATTGCCCGCGAACTGGCACGGCACGGCATCCGTGTCGTGGCGATCGCGCCAGGCATCTTCGAAACACCGATGATGGCCGGCATGCCCCAGGAAGTACAGGACTCGCTCGGCAAGAGCGTTCCCTTCCCCCAGCGCCTCGGCAAGCCGGAGGAATTTGCGGCCCTTGTCCAGCATATCTGCGAAAACCGGATGCTGAACGGCGAAGTCATCCGCCTCGACGGCGCGCTTCGCATGGGCGCACGCTGAGACTGATATCTGAAGGGCCGGGCGCGCGTTGCGTCCGGCCAAATGCGCTACCGTCTGAACAGGCAGCGTTTTTCGAGGGACGCCGTGTTTGTCTCGCGGCGCCACAAGCATTTCCGTACAGCATCTGAAAATCAGGCGCCGGAACGCTCCCCGTGCACCGCCCGCGATTGAGCCGGGGCAATGACATAGGCGCAACGGCGCGCGCCGGCGAGAATATGTTCGGTGCGCTCGACCGCGACGTCGCGACCGAGAATGTCGCGGAAGATATTGATCTCCGCACGGCAAAAGCCCTGGCAACTGGCAGCGGCGGCACAGATCGGACAATGGTTCTCGACGAAGAGAAAAGTGCCGTCGTCCGCCTCCTCATATCCGGCCATGTAACCTTCGGCGGTTCGCAGGCGCACGAGCATCTCAACCCGATCACGCAGACTCCTGGCGCCGTCGAGCGCTGCGCGATAGCCGGTTCGTGTCTCCTCCTCGCGTGCCGCGATGACCCGATCGATGGCAGCGTCGCCGAGCGTCTGGCGGATCGTGCGCAGCAGCTGGACGGTCAACTCCGCATGGGTATCGGGAAATTCCGCATGGCCCGACGCGGTCAGCCCCCAGAACTGCGAGGGTCGGCCGACGCCCCGCGCCTCCGACCAGGAATTTACAAGCCCTTCCTCGGCAAGGCGCACGAGCTGCTGGCGTGCCGCCTCGCCTGATATCGACAGGCGCTTGCCAAGTGCTGCCGCCGTCTGCGGCCCACGCAGCTTCAGCGCCAGCAGGATGCGTTCGGCCGGCGAACGTCCCTGGCTTTGATCCGGATTTAACAAGTGATCGCTTGACATATTATCGCCCGGAGATTTACAAAGATTTATCTTGTTAAATACACGCCGGATGGATCTCGCACAAGACATTCGCTGCGTTCCATCCAACTGAAGAGGATTTCAACCATGGCTTTCGAACTCCCCTCCCTCCCCTTTTCCATCGGCGCTCTGGCCGAAGCCGGAATGAGCGCCGAGACGCTGGAATTCCACCACGGCAAGCACCACCAGGCCTATGTCACCGCCCTCAACGGCTTCGTTGAAAAGGATCAGGCTCTCGCCGGCCTTTCGCTGGAAGACATCATTCGCCATGCAAACGGGAGGGCCGAACTGGCGCCGGTCTTCAACAATGCCGGGCAACACTGGAACCATATCCTGTTCTGGAACAATCTCTCGCCCAAGGGCGGGCGCATTCCGGACAGTCTCGAGAGGAAGATCGTGGAAGACTTCGGCAGCGTCGCCGCCTTCAAGGACGCGTTCAAGACCGCGGCGACCAGCCAGTTCGGTTCCGGCTGGGCCTGGCTCGTGCTCGACGCCAGCGGCAAGCTCAAGGTGACGAAGACTGCCAATGGCTCGAACCCGATCGCCACCAATGAGGGCAAGGCCCTGCTCGGTCTGGATGTGTGGGAACACAGCTATTACATCGATTACCGCAATCGCCGCCCCGACTATGTCAGCAATTTCCTCGATCGGTTGGCGAACTACGAGTTCGCCGAGGCTGAGCTTAAGTCCGCCTGATCACGCCTTCCGTGGTGCCGCACCGGCGGCGCCACGCCCATGCCTCAGCCGGATTGCGCCCATGACCCAGACCACCTCTGTCGATATCGACGCTCACGCCGAACTTGCCGTCACCAGACCTCAGTTCGCCGACACGATGGCGCGGCTGGCGTCAACCGTCTGCGTCGTCAGCTCCGGCAGCGGCTCCGAGTGCCAGGGCCGGACGGCGACCGCCGTCTTCTCGCTTTCCGCAAACCCTCCGTCCATAGTCGTCTCGATCAAGGCGGGTAGCGCGCTTGCCGACGCCATATCGAAACAGGATGGATTTTCGCTGGCGATGCTCGCCCAGGGGCAGGAACTGGTTGCCGATGCCTTCGCCGGCAGGGTCGCGGCAGCCAGCCGCTATCTCGTCGGCATCTGGGCGGACTGGCCTTCCGGCAGGCCGCGTCTTCTCGGCGCCGCCGCAGGGCTCGACTGCGTGCTCAGCGCTTCCATCCTCGTGGGCGACCATCGGCTCTTTGTCGGAACGATCATCGCCACGGAAACCGCCGCCTACGCCGACCCGCTGCTCTGGAGCGAGCGGCAATACCAGGCACTTGAGCGATCGGCGCCCTTTGCGGCCACATCCGGCGGGCGCCCATTGCCATCGGCCAGCTCGTGCCCAACAATCTGAGCGGCGCGAACGGACCCCCATTTGGGAGCGACCATGCGACAGGTGCTTGAGAAACTCTTGGACCAAGGACGTGACGACGCGCTCTTGCGCTTCACCCTCGGCAGCATTTGTCTGCAGGAGGCGGATGCCGAGACCGCCCTTGTCCACCTCAGGCGTGCAATCGAATTCGATCCCAGCTATTCGGCCGCCTGGAAGCTCATCGGCGCGGCGATGTTGAAGCTCAATCGCATCGAGGAGGCGCGGTGCATCTGGACCGAAGGACGGTCCGTAGCCGAGAAAAAGGGCGACCTGCAGGTGGCGCGCGAGATCAACGTCTTCCTCAAGCGGCTGGACAAGCAGTGTGCGGCCGCGAACAAAGGCTCGCCGTAACGGCTCAAGGCTTGTCGCGCAAAAGTGTTCAGCGGTTTTGCGATACCGAACATGCGCGGATACAAGGGCTTAGCACTACTTTGGCAGAATGTATTTTGGCGATCTGAAGCGGATTCTGCAGTGCGGACATCGTTCTGGGGCTGACGCTGATAGGAGGGTGTTTATGACCGCGCGTCGGATGGCTGGCAGTGTCGGTTTAGGCGGGCCGTGCCTCTTCCTTTTTTTCCCGCTTTGCCTTGTGTAGGCGCTGATGTTGCAAGAAGGCGTAAGCGATCATTGTCATCAGCGCGTGTCGATGCAGACCTTGCCATGATCGGCCTTCAAAGTGATCAAGGCCGAGCTCTTCTTTCATTTGTTGATGCGCTTGCTCGCAGACCCATCGGGCTTTGATGGCAGCTGCCAGCTGCTTTAACGTTGCTTCGGCCGGCAGATTGGAGAGATAGTATTTGCGTTCGTCGTTCGAGCGCCATTCGCCCACCAGCCACGCCTCTTCGCCCGGCATATGCTGCTGTCCCTTGTCGAGGATACGTTGCGGACTACCATCAGCGATCCGAATGCGGAGCGCAGCAAAGCGCGCTGTCAGGCGGCCTTTCGTGCCGCGACGCCAACTGACCTTCTTCCAGGAAGATGCTTCCAGGATCGTTTCGGCAGCCATCGATACGGTGTCGGGGATCGAATGCTTGCGCGGCCTGCCATGACCGGAAACCGGAAAAATCAGGGCGACATCATGGGGGTAGACCTTTTGATGTTTGGGAATACCGACAGCCCATGTGAGGCCGCGTGCACTCAGCCCTTGGCGAAACGCGGCCGATAAACCATAGCCGGCATCGGCGAGCACGGTGCCAAACCGCACCCCCGCCGCAATCAGCCTGTCGATCTCGTCGAGCGCGATCGTCGGCTTGGTGCGGGATATGCGCATCTCTTCGGGAACACCAGCCTTCACCATCCGATCCTGGTTACTGGTCCAGCTTTCCGGCAAGAACAGTCGCAAGCCCACCGGAACGGGAACCTCATCGCGTGCCAGCGTCAGCGATACCAGCGTCTGGCAATTGGCGCGTTTGCCCAGCATCGAAGCATATTGCGGAGCGACCCCGACCGAATGATCGCCCTTCTTCGGCAGGCCCGTATCGTCGATCACCAGAAAGGCATCTGAAGCTCCGACTATTCTGTCAGCTTGCACAGCCAGTTCCGTCTCAAGCGGACCGGCATCCCAAACACCATCCGAGATGAAATGATGCAGACGGTCGTAGTGATCGGGCGCAAGGCGTTCCGCCATCGGCTCGATACTCTTGCGATCACCTGGTCCGATCAGGCCCGAAATATATACCGGGCACATCTGCCGCCGCTTCTTGTGACCAAGCTTCTCAACGAACGGCTTCAGCCAATCCGTCAGTGCAATATCCTGCTCCACCATCCACGGCACCCCTTTTGAGATGCCAAAGATGGCCGATCATCGTTAACTGTCGGTTAATCTGCCAAAGTAGTGTTAGGCTGTAGTGACGAATTATGATACTCGCGGGTTTTATGAAGCCGAGGAAATGGCGGCGAGTCATAGAGTGTTGCGACGCGTCGCCATTGTTTGAGTTTGGCAAAGAAGCTTTCGATGCCCTATCACTGTTTGTAGGCGATGCGATCGTAGCCATGTCGATGCTTGCGCTGAACCGCCCCGATACTCAAGATAGTCATCAATCGCAGAAGTCCTAACCCAAATCGCGGATTTGGATGCAGTCCGTGTTAGCACTACATGGCGGTGGATTGCCGATCGGTCCGCACTCTGAACTTTTCGTTCCTGAACATTTGCGTTCTGGCGGCGTTCATAATTCCGGGTGCTAAATTGGATCTCGGTTTAGGAGGAGTCGTCCATGAGAAAGATCGCTGCAATTAGCCTTCTGCTCGCGTCGTTTTTACCCGGCGTGGCACTTGCACAAGACATAGAGCTTTATATCGATGGCGGCGGACCAAGATATAACGATGGACCACGTTACTACGACGAGGACTATCGCGATTACCGCGCTGAGCGCCGCTATTGTACGCCGCGACGAGCCTTGGCAATCGCACGGGAGGAAGGCCTACCAGGCGCCCAGATTGGCCGCACCACGAATCGCTGGATTGAAATCCGAGGAACCCGCGGACGTTCAATCGTCTTCGGCCTTTCACCTCGCTGCCCGATCCTCGGCTACAATGATTAACGCCTGGCATTTGCCGGATGGGCTTCATTGCGTTCTTCCGCACGATCGGGCTTATAGATCCGGAAGTCGCCGTGGTTCCCTACGTCCTACAAAGGTGGCTTTTGTCGGTGTCCGGAGGGAAGGGTCTTGCAGAGAGTTATTATTACAGGCGCGAACGGCTTCGTGGGCAAGAGCATGCCGACTTCGCTGATCCGTCGCGGTTGCCAAGTGTATTCGCTTGGCAGGACGGATCCAAAAGTGGACGGCGTGAGCTTCCATCAGATGGATCTGCTTGATTCTGACGCTGATGAATTCCGACGGGTAGCTGCGATTGGCGCTGACACGATGATCCACGTGGCGTGGTGCACTGAGCCCGGCGTTTATTGGACCAGCATTGACAATCTCAGATGGATGGCCGCTTCGCTTCGGCTTCTTGATGCTTTTTTAGCAGGGGGCGGAAAACGCGTCATCATTGCAGGGACCTGTGCAGAATACGACTGGAATTTCCACACTTTGACCGAAAGGGAAACGCCCCTAGCCCCATCGACAATTTACGGGCAGGCCAAAGCCTCTCTTCATGCGACCGTCAACGCATACGCGCAGAAGCACTCAATTTCCTTCGCCTGGGCCCATATCTTCTTTCCCTATGGTCCCGGAGAGAAACGCGGACGCCTGCTCAGCGATTTAGTCTGCAACCTTCTCGATGGCCTGCCGATGGACGTTTCCGATGGCAAACAAATTCGCGACTTCATGCATGTTGATGACGTCGCCGACGCCATTGTAGAACTTGCTGCCAGCGATGTGCAAGGCCCCGTAAACATTGCTAGCGGCGAGCCGCGGCAACTGCGTGAGATCATCGAGTCAACCGCGAAAGAAGTCGGCAGACGCGACCTTGTAAGGCTGGGCGCGCGGCCTCCGTTGGCAAACGATCCGCCTTGCCTCACTGCATCCGTACTGCGCCTTCGGAATGAGGTTGGATTTCGCCCTCGATACACGCTAGAGGACGGGATCAGCGCCACCGTGGCGTGGTGGAGATCAAATTTGACGAACGAGGCGATCAGAAGATGACGTACGGAATTGCCGGTCTGCAAAAGCACCGAGGTCTCTAGCGGCGTGATGAACAAAGCGAAAGTCGTTGTTGCTCCAACCCAGCCTGGAGTGCATTGCGAATCAGACGTTTGCAGGTTTCAAAGTAATATTTTTAGAAAGTTGACTTACTACCCAAGGTGCGCAGCTCAGGCTTGGTAGCTGAGCTGATCATTATTTTGGTCTTCATAATGCAAATCTTATGATACGTTGCGCGCCTTAATGCATCATAAGATTTGCATTACTCAAGGCCGCCAGTGCCGTGTGTGCGCGAGGCATGAGAGCTTTCAGCCACGCTCATCCTCCCGTTTTAGTTCTCACGGCAACTGGAATCTTGGAGTATTTGCTGCAAATTCCCCAAAACCAAAAACAAAACCAGAACCTGAAGCACAGGAAGCGGATGCTAGGGATTACGGTTCGCTAGCCTTCAGGCGGATCCGAGCCGCCTGATATTGCCGGCAAGTTCCGCTGCGAGGCGCAAGGCTGCTGCAGTTGCACCGGCCATCTGCGGCATGATCAGCCATTCGAGCGTCCAGGCAGCGCCGGAGCGCTCCTGTTCGTGCACCAGTGCCTGATGCACCCCGGAAAGCTGCGTCGCGTTGAAACGGGCAAGCGCCACCAACACCTCGGCGGCGACCGGATTCTGCTTGTGCGGCATCGCCGACGATCCGCCACCACCCGCAAGTTCGATTTCATCGCCCTGCTGCGCCATCAGCGCGATGTCCTGCCCGAATTTGCCGAGACTGCCGGTGATGAGCGACAGCGCGTTGGCAAAGTCGGCAACTTCGGAACGCTGGCTGTGCCATTGCGGAAAATCGGCAAGCGCCAGTTCCTCAGCCAGCGTGGCGCGAACATCGTCGGCCCTGTCCCTCAGCTTGTCGAGCGTGCCCGCCGCGCCGCCAAACTGAACCGCGAAGAGATCACGATCCATCGCCTGCAGCCGATCCTTGTGATCGAGCAAGGGTTCGATCCAAGTGCGCAAGCGATCGGATACCGTGATTGGTATAGCCGCCTGCATGCGCGTGCGGCCCATCAGCTCTCGCTCGCCCCATTGATCGTCGCACTCCTCCAACACCGAAACGACATCGCCAAGACGAGTGCCGAAAAGTTCGGCAACAGCCTTCATGCGCAGCATCAAGCTCGTATCGATGACGTCCTGGCTGGTCGCGCCAAAATGCACATGCGTTGCAGCCTCACCACCGACGGCCGCACGCAACTGTCGAACAAGTTCAGGAACGACGACGCCGTCGACAGCCATGGCCCGCCTGAGCGCTGCGACATCTGGAGAAAAACCCCGACAGGCCTCGGTGATGCGGTCGGCAGCACTTTCCGGGATGACGCCATGGATCGCTTCCGCGCGCGCCAGCGCCGCCTCGAAGGAGAGCATCGCATGAATGTCGGCGGCAGTCGAAAACTCGGCAGCCACCGCCTCGTCGCCCAGAAGGCCGGAGAGATAGGGATGATCGAAAGCGGAATAGGTCATGGTCCCCCCGATTGATGTCGCGATGCCCGCTCGCGCTTGAACGGAATGCCACGGTCTGCCTTGCGCCGTCCATGCAGCAAGATGCAACGGATCGGCCTCTCGCGTGACATTCCGGCTTCAGATGTCGAGGAAGACCGTTTCCTTCTCACCCTGCAGGTGAATGTCGAAGACATAACTAGGGGCGCTGCCGGTCGCGACAAGCGTCGCGACGCGATGGCGATGCTCGACGCGCAAAAGCAAGGGATCGGCGGCGTTCGCCTCGGCTTCATCGGGGAAATACATCCGTGTGTGCAATCCGATATTAATGCCGCGCGCGACGATCCAGAATGTGATGTGCGGCGCCATCGGCCGGCCGTCCTTGAAGGGCACGGGCCCCGGCTTGATCGTGTCGAAACGGAAGACGCCGTCTTCTGCACCGGTCGGACACCGTCCCCAGCCGGAGAAGCTCGGATCCGCCGCGCCGCGCATTTCCGACGGCGAATTGTAGAGCCCTGCCGCATCTGCCTGCCAGATTTCCACCAGCGCATCCCGAAGCGGCGTCCCCGTACCATCGAGCACCCGGCCGCTGACGGTGATGCGTTCGCCGAGCGTGCGTTCGCTCACCATCGTTGTGCCGAGGTCGGCGTCATAGACGCCGCCAATGCCGCAGAAATTCGGCGTGAGGCCGATATGCACATAGGGACCGGCTGTCTGCGACGCCGTTTCCTTGAAATAGCCGAGCGCCTGGACCATCAATTGCCCTCCATGCGGTTTTCAAACAGCGTCGAGCGACGACCGCGCAAGACGATATCGAACTTGTAGGCCCGCGCGTCCATCGGGATGGTGTTTGCCCAATCGAGCGGCGCGATCAGTTGCTCGATCGCACGGCGATCGGCGATCGTGTTGACGATCGGACACTTCCAGATCATCGGATCGCCCTCGAAATACATCTGGGTGATCAACCGCTGGGCAAAGCCGTGGCCGAAAACCGAGAAATGGATATGGGCAGGGCGCCAGTCGTTGACACCATTCGGCCAGGGATAGGGTCCGGGCTTGATCGTACGGAAGGAGTAAAAGCCGTCTTCGTCGGTGATCGTGCGGCCGCAGCCGCCAAAATTCGGATCGAGCGCTGCGAGATAGCTTTCCTTCTTGTGGCGATAGCGCCCGCCGGCATTTGCCTGCCAGAATTCAAGAAGAGCGCCGGGAACAGGCCGGCCGCGTTCGTCGAGTACGCGCCCATGAACGATGATGCGCTCGCCGATCGCGCTTTCGCCCGGCTTGGCGAAGTTGTGGATGAGATCGTTGTCGAGTTCGCCCAGAATCGAATGACCGAAGACCGGGCCGGTGATTTCGGAAATGGTGCCGTCGAGAGACAAAAGCGCCTTCTGCGGCGAGCGCAGCACGGAGGTCTTGTAGCCTGGCGTCAGCGCCGGCGCATGCCAGTTCCTGTCGCGGGGAAAAAAGGCGCCGGTCTCGGGCTTCCGGTTGGCTCTATCGGACATCTCGTTGCTCCCGTCAGGCCGCCTTGCCGGCGTCCATTTCCGCAAAGACCTGTTTGACGATCTTGATTGCGTGGTTCGCCGCCGGAACGCCGGCATAGATCGCCACATGCAACAGCGCCTCGCAGACATCGTCACGGCTGGCGCCGGTATTGGCGGTCGCACGCACATGCATGGCAACCTCTTCGTCCTGGCCAAGTGCTGCCAGAAGCGCGATGGTTACCATCGAACGCTCGCGTTTCGTCCAGGTCGGTCGCGACCAGACGTGTCCCCAGGCCGCCTCGGTGATCAGTTCCTGGAACGGCCGGTCGAAATCGGTCGAGGCCGATTGCGCACGGTCCACGTGGTTGTCGCCAAGGACGGCCCGCCGCGTCGCCATGCCCTGGCGATAGCGGTCGGAGGGCGCGAAGGCATCACTCATGGCTGTTGTCTCCATGCGTTACAATCTCGAAAAAGGCGCGCAATACCGCAGTCAATGCCTCCGGCTTTTCAACGCAAGGGATATGCCCGGCATCGCGGATAACCTCGTAGCGGGCGCCGGGAATAAGGCGAGCCGTGCCAAGCACCACATCCGGCGGCGTCGATCCGTCCTGGTCGCCGACGACGCAAAGGACGGGCACGGCGATGCGCCCAGCCGCTTCGGTATAATCGGCATCGCGGATCGCACCGCAGGTGGCGGCGTAGCCCGTCGCCGACTGGCGGATCAGCATGTTGCGGTAGCCTATCAACGCTGCATTTTCAGGGCGTCGGAACTCAGGCGTAAACCAGCGTTCAAGGATGCCGTCGGCGATCGCCTCAATGCCATGGGCTTCGATGGCCGCGATGCGCTGCGCCCACAGTTCCGGCGTGCCGATCTTGTGCGCGGTATCGCAGAGAACGAGGGCCCGCACGAGATCCGGCCGCCGCTGATAGAGCGACTGGGCGATCAATCCGCCGACCGAGAGGCCGCACACGATCGCTTGGCTGACCGAGAGCATGTCGAGCAGGCCGGCAAGGTCATTGGCGTGGTCTTCGATCGCGTAAGGGAGCGGACCGATATCGGAGAGACCGTGGCCGCGCTTGTCGTAGAGAACGATCGCATAGTCGCCGGCAAGGCGGACGATGACATCACGCCAGATGCGAAAGTCGGTGCCCAACGAATTGGCAAAGACCAGCACCGGCCGCTCGGCCGTGGCGCCGATGACCTGATAGTGGATTGTGATGTCGTTGATGCGGGCAAACTGCACGGTGCTTCTCCTCTGCAACCAAATTGTCTGTTTAATCTGGTTAGGTAAAATGATATTTCACGGCATTCCATTAACTCACGAGTTATGAATTCCATGGTCAACGCTCGGGTCAAGTTTCGTCATCTTCAGACTTTTGTCGAGGTCGCACGGCAGAAGAGCGTCATGAAGGCGGCCGAACTCCTGCATGTCAGCCAGCCGGCAGTCACCAAGACGATCCGCGAGCTGGAGGAGGTTCTGGGCGTTGCCGTTTTCGAACGCGAAGGACGCGGCATCAAGATCACCCGCTATGGCGAGGTCTTTCTTCGCCATGCCGGTGCGGCACTGACGGCACTGCGCCAGGGCCTCGATTCGGTCTCGCAGGAGCGCTCCGGTGATGGCGTACCGGTGCGCATCGGAGCATTGCCGACAGTCTCGACACGGATCATGCCGAAGGCGATGTCGCTTTTCCTGAAGGAAGATACAGGCGCACGGATCAAGATCGTCACCGGCGAAAATGCCGTGCTTCTCGAACAGTTGCGGGTCGGCGATCTCGACCTCGTCGTCGGCCGGCTGGCGGCACCGGAAAAGATGACCGGCTTTTCCTTCGAGCACCTCTATTCCGAACAGGTGGTTTTTGCCGTTCGCGCCGGTCATCCCTTGCTTTCCGGCGCGCAATCGGCCTTCGCTCATCTCGGCGACTACCCGGTGCTGATGCCGACGCGTGCCTCCATCATCCGCCCCTTCGTCGAACACTTCCTGATTGCCAACGGCATACCGGGCCTGCCGAACCAGATCGAAACGGTCTCCGACGCCTTCGGCCGCGCCTTCGTGCGCGCCAGCGACGCGATCTGGATCATTTCGGCGGGTGTCGTTGCCAGCGACATCGAGGATGGCACACTTGCGGTCCTGCCGATCGACACCAGCGAGACAAAGGGCCCGGTTGGCCTGACGATGCGCGCGGACTCCATTCCGTCGCTACCGCTTTCCATCCTGATGCAGACCATCCGCGAGGCGGCAGCGGCTATCGCGCCGAAAGCCTGACGGTCGTCCGGTAACGGATACCGAGCCACCTTTACAAAACCTCCTCGTCAGCCGAGATTGCGGCCCTCATCCGTTCACCGAAACCACCATGCGATCGATCCAATGCAGCTCGAAATCTTCGCCGGACACCACATTGCCGACATGCTGGACTGGTTCCCGACTGCCGAAGCGCTCATTCAATGGGGCGGGCCCGGGCTCCGCTTTCCGCTTGATGAGACGCAGCTCGAGGAGATGCAGGCTTCGACATCCGGGGATGCACCGACGCGCTGGATGTTTGCCGGCATTGTCGACGACAATCTGGCCGGTCACGCCCAGGTCGCGCTCGACTGGGAAAATGGCGTCGGTCGGCTCAGCCGCGTGGCGATCAATCCGCGGCTTCGTGGCCAAGGCCTCGCCCATCCGTTTCTCCAGCGCATCATCGCGCGCTTCTTCGCAGACGCCCGCTTCGAGCGACTGGAACTCAACGTCTATACCTTCAACACGGCCGCAATCCGCACCTATCTGAAGCTCGGTTTTATCGAGGAAGGCGTTCGGCGGTCGTCGGCCAGGGTTGGCGATATCAGGTGGGACACCGCCATTTACGGCATGCTGCGCAGCGATCTCGCGGCGAACAACCTGGCTTAGAACGGCAGCCCGACATAATTTTCGGCAAGCGCTGTCGAGGCGGCGCGCGAATGGGTGAGATAGTCGAGTTCCGCCTCCTGGATCTTCTGGTCGAAATCGCCGGTATCCGGGAAACGGTGAAGCATCGTGGTCATCCACCAGGAAAAGCGCACGGCCTTCCACACTCTCGCTAGGGCATGCGTCGAATAGGCCTCGACCCCGGCATTCGAGCGGTCCTGGTAATGTTCCAGCAGCCCTTCGAAGAGGTAGTGCACGTCACTTGCCGCAAGGTTCAAACCTTTGGCACCGGTCGGCGGCACAATATGCGCGGCGTCGCCAACCAGGAACAGCCGCCCGAAACGCATCGGCTCGGCGACGAAGGAGCGGAGCGGCGCGATCGATTTTTCAAACGACGCGCCGGTGACCAACGCCTCGGCATGGTGCGCCGGCAATCGCCGCCTGAGTTCGTCCCAGAAGCGCTGATCCGTCCAATCCTCGATCTTCTCGTCGAGCGCGCATTGCACGTAATAGCGGCTGCGGGTCTGCGAGCGCATCGAGCAAAGGGCAAACCCACGCGGATGGTTGGCGTAGATCAGTTCATGGCTGACCGGCGGGACATCGGCAAGAATGCCGAGCCAGCCGAAGGGGTAGACTTTTTCGAAGGTGCGGATCGCCTTTTCAGGAACCGACTTGCGGCTGATCCCGTGAAAGCCGTCGCAACCGGCGATGAAATCGCAATCGAGACGGTGATTTATGCCGTCCAGTTCATAGGTGACGGATGGATTGTGGCCATCGAAATCATGCGGCTCGACATTTGCCGCAGTGTAGATCGACGGTGCGCCGGTGAGCGCGCGCTCTTCCATCAGGTCGCGCGTCAGTTCCGTCTGGCCATAGACCATCACGCGCTTGCCGCCGGTCAGGTCGTAGAGGTCGATGCGATGATCCCGGCCATCGAAGGCGAGCGAAAAGCCGTCATGCGGCAGGCCCTCGGCATGCATGCGCTTGCCGGCCTTCGCAAGGTCCATCAGGTTGACCGTTCCCTCTTCCAGAACACCGGCCCGCACCCGGCCAAGAATGTAGTCCTTGCTCACGCGATCGAGGATGACGTTGTCGATGCCGGCACCAGTCAGCAATTGCCCGAGCAGAAGGCCCGATGGACCTGACCCGATGATGACGACCTGTGTGCGCATGCATTCCTCCCAAAACTGACTTTTGACAAGACTCTGCTCGGGAGAGCCACCAGGCTCAATGGACATTTCGGTCAGGAAATTGCACTAATCGAACATCACCAACGGATGCGGTCGATGAAAAGGACGGTTCCAACCTACCAGCTTTACGGCGAACAATCGCTGGAACGGCCGGATTTCTGGCTGCATTGTGAGACGATCCCGTCGCGCAGCAGCCAGCATCATTGGGAGATCGGGCTGCATCGCCATGAGAGTTTCTTTCAGATCCTGTACATTGCCGGCGGATCAGGAGACGCGGTGTTCGGCGACACGGCGCACCCCATTCGCCCACCGGTGATGATCACCGTGCCGCCGGCGATCAGCCATGGCTTCCGCTTTTCCCGTGACATCGACGGGTTCGTGTTCACGGTCCTCGCAACGCATCTCAGGGTATCGCCCGGCGAGCGCAGCCGCCTCGGCGCCTGGATGGCGACGCCGCGTCTCACCCGCCTCGACGGCGGCGACGACAGCCGGTATGTGGCATTGACCCTTGCCCGGCTGGGTGCGGAGTGGGAAGCCAACCGGAGCCACCGCACCGATCTGCTCGACGCCTATCTAACGTCGGCGTTGACACTGGGCGCCCGCCTCGATGAAGCGCAACCCGTCGAGGACGACGCCGCCGACACGGAAAACGAGCAACGCGTCGAACTTTTCATCAGCCTCGTCCAGCAACATCATCGCACGCACAAGCCTGCAGCGTTCTACGCACGCGAGATCGGCCTATCGCCGACGCATCTCAACCGTATCGCCCGCAGCATCACCGGCCAAAGCGCCCACGAGATCATCGCACGCAAGCTGACGGACGAAGCACGGCGCGAGCTCGTCTTCACCCGCGGCAGCGTGCAGGAGATCAGCTTCCGGCTCGGCTTCGCCGATCCCGCTTATTTCTCTCGCTTCTTCCTGCGTCAGACCGGCATGACACCCAGAGCCTGGCGGCTTGCCGAGCGCTCGAAGCTCGGAGCATAGGCACTCTGATGGCAATCAATTGCCGAGCCGGCCGCGCGCCGCTGGTGATGGCGCTGCCTATTGCGCCACCTGCTTTTTCGCCTCCGTTTCCGAAACGAAACAGCCGCCGGCCAAAATCACACAGGACCTAGGCAAGCGGCTGTCTGCGTCGAATCGGATCCCTCAGAACTTGAGGCTCAGATTTGCCTTGAACGTCTGATCGCTGACGCCGCTGGCGAACTGTCCGGCGTAAATCAGCCCGAGATTAGCATCCGGCGTAAGAGCAAAGTCGAGACCGGCTTCGAGCACCGCCGCATCCTCGGCGATCGGAACACCGGCGATGGTAAAGGTGCTCGCAGACGAGAACCCGTTCGACGACAGCGGCAGCGTATCGCCGAAGGCGTGTTTCCAACCGATCGTGCCGCGCGCCGTCGCCAGTACACCGCCGAGGTCGAAACTGGATGCTGCGCGCAGACCGAGGGTCGTGAATGTCGTGTCCTGCGACGCGTCGCTGCCCACGAGCGCAGCTGCCCCGCCGTGTTCCGCAAAACCATCGCGGTTGAGCTGCACATAGGCGAGATTGGCAAACGGCTCAAACTCGACCGTGCCGGTCCTGACGGCATAGGCGAACTCGCCAAAGACCTGGCCGGTGCCGGCATCATAGTCGGCGTCAAGACGATCGGAGAACCCTGGGAACGAAACCGAGCGGCTCGTCTCAATGTCATGCCAGCTATAGGCGGCGCCTGTTCGCAGCGAAGCGTCGCCCCATTGTCCACCGGCATAGAGCCCGAGATGATAGTTGTCGGATGTCGCCGAAGAAAACCGTGCGTCGATGTCCATCGAAGAGCGCGAATAGCCCGCAAGCGCGCCGACGGTCCATTCGTCCACCTGCGTATCGGCACCGACGAAGAAGCCGCCGATGGAGCGATCCGCCTTTGCCGCATTGCCGTCGCCATCCCAACGGCCCCAGGAGCCGAAACCCTGCGACCAGATGGCGAGCTCGCCCGTCTCAGCCGCCGTGCTGTTTCCGGAAGTCTGCTTGGCACCCACGGCGCCAAGAACCGAGCGCAAACGATCGTTTGCCGCGTCGCGCAGGAACCGGCTGTCCTCGATCAGGATCGACTGGAAGGAGGCATGCACTTCGCCGGAAAGCAGGTCGAAGGCCGTGCGCGCGGCCTCAGGCGTTGCTGCAAGCGAGAGTGCATTGACGATAGGGCTCGCAACCCCCAGTCCATCAACACCGGTGCTAGCGGCAATCTGGTTGCGCGTGCGGGCGACGCTGGCAAAGCTGATGTCGTTGCGGGTCAGCTTAAGCGACAGGTCGTTACCGTCGCCGCCGCTATAAGAGACGGTCGGATCGAGGAAGACCAGATTGTCGACGATCGAGGCAAAGGTCCCGGTTATGGCGCCTGAACTCTGCTTGTCGATGAGGATGAACGGGCCGTTGACCGGGCTCCAGCTCGCCGCCGTGTTGGGAGAGAGCAGAAGATCGAGCGTCGCACCTGATATGTCGACATTGCCCGAAACGATCAGCTTGTCGGCGTTGGCAGGCGTGCCCTCGATCTGAAGGACACCGTTGTTGGTATAGTTGCCGGCAATCGTCTGTGTGCCGATCGAATTGCCGGGAGCATGGACGCCGCCACTCAGAACGGTCGTGTTCCCAAGTGTGCCCGTGCCGCCGAGCCGGGCACCACCGTGGATAGTCGTCAGGCGGGAGGCGGCAAGCGAGCCATTGACGACCAGTGCCCCCGACGTGATGGAGGTGTCGCCAGTGAAGGTGTTCACGCCCGTCAAGGTGAGCTTGCCGGTGCCGGCCTGGGTGAGTGCACCGCTGCCGGAGAATGTGCCGGCAAAGCTGACGTCGTTCGAGCGGTTGAAGATCATGGTACCATTGTTGGTGATCGAGCCGGCGAAGTTGCCGGTGCCGCCGATCCAGCCGGTCGTGCCGCCATTGCCAAGCTGCAGCGTGCTGCCCGTACCGATCGTTACCGGACCGCGGCTGCTGCTGGTCGCCGTCAAGGTCAGCGTGCCGCTGCCGATCTGCGAGAACGAGCCGGGGCCGCTGATCGAGCCGGCATAGGTGACATTGTCGGAGCGATTGAAGGTCAGCGCACCGTAGTTGGTCACATCAGATGCGAGCGACCCGCCCGTGCCGCCGTCGCCGATCTGCAGCGTCGCACCCTGAGCGATTCCGGCGCCGCCAGTAAAGCCGTTGGTGCCGGTCAGCACCTGCGTGCCGCCATTGACCGAGATGCCGCCGGTACCGTTGATCGCGCCGGAGAACGTGCCCGCGGCGTTGTTGATCATCAAGGTCTTGCCACCGAGCACCACCTGCCCGCTGCCGGCAAGCGACTTGATTTGTGCCGATGAAGCCGCCGAGACGTCGAAGACGCCATTGGCGGTCAAGCCGCTCGAGGTGTTGATCCGCCCCTGGCCGGACAGCGCAAGCGTGCCGCCCGCCGCAATGCTCGTCGCGCCCGTATAGGTGTTCATTCCCGTCAGCGTCAGCGTACCGTTGCCGACCTTGTTGAGCCCGCTGCCGGTTGCACCGTTCTGCAGCACCGTGCCAATCGTCGTTGCGACGCCGCTGCCGACATTGATCGTTGCCGCCATGCCGCTTGCCGGATTGAAGGCGAGTACGCCGCCATTGATGGTGTAGCCGCTGCCATCGGTCGTCGTGGAGAACTGCAGCGTGTCGAGGCTCTGCGTGCCAACGACATTGACGACACCACCGGTGGCGCCGGCAAAGACGCCGACGGAGCCGCCAAAGCTGCCGTTGATGCCGGCATGCAGCGGGTCGCCGGTCCAGTTGGTGCCGGTCGACGTCCAGGTGCCGGCGCCGCCATCGACCGCGCCGTTGCCCGCCGTGTCTGCCCCATCCCAGAAATGCATCGTCTGGCCGGTGCCGAGCACGGACAGATTGACCTGCTTGGCGATGCCGGTCTGGACCTGGTGGCTGGCAACGGTGAAGCCGGGTGCTGTCGACGTCGCGACCGTCGTGGCAAAGCTGCCCGACAGCGAACCGTCATATTCGAACAGCCGGTAATATCCGGCGGATGCCACCTGAGCGTTTAGCGCGCCGCCGAGCGTCAGATTGTCACCGACCTTTACCAGGTCGTTTCCGCCAGCGCCCACACCTCCGACGAGACCGGGCGTGTTCAGCTCGAACACCGATGAGGAGCCACCGTTCAGTATCAGGTCACCACCGATCGTCAGTGTGCCCGGGCTGTTTCCGGCCGCAAGCGTGCCATCGACCGTCACGTCGCCTGCGATCCTGCCCGATCCGCCGAGCGTACCGCCGGTGCCGACATTGACGTTGCCGCCAAGCTGGCCGTTGACATAAGTCGTACCCGACGACATCGACGTCGTGCCGGCGAACAACGAACTATCGCCCGTCAGGGTGAGCCGGCCAGTTCCGGCCTGTGAAAGTGTGCCGGTACCGCTGATCTTGCCGGCATAGCTGACATTGTTCGAGTGGTTGTAGATCAGCGCACCGTTGTTGGTGATCGAGCCGGCGAAGTTGTTGGTGCCGCCGATCCAACCGGTCGTACCGCCATTGCCGAGCTGCAAGGTGCTACCCGTTCCGATCGTCACCGGACCGCGCGTGCTGTTGTCCGCCGTCAAGGTCAGCGTGCCCGCACCGATCTGCGAGAACGAACCGGGACCACTGATCTGGCCGCCATAGGTCGAATTGGCGGAGCTGTTGAAGACGAGCGCGCCGTAGTTGGTGACATTGGATGCGAGCGATCCGCCCGCACCGCCATCGCCGATCTGCAGCGTCGCACCGGAAGAGATGCCCGCACCGCCGGTGAAGCCGTTGGTGCCGGTCAGGACCTGTGTGCCGGCATTGATCGAAATGCCGCCAGTGCCGTTGATCGCGCCGGAGAAAGTGCCGGTCGCGTTGTTGACGATCAGTGTCTTGCTGCCAAGCACGACCTGTCCGCTGCCGGCAAGCGATTTGATCTGTGCCGAAGATGCCGCCGAGACGTCGAAGACGCCGTCGGCGGTCAAGCCGCTCGAGGCGTTGATCCGCCCCTGGCCGGAAAGCGCAAGCGTACCACCTGCCGCGATGCTCGTCGCACCCGTATAGGTGTTCATCCCCGTCAGCGTCAGCGTGCCGTTGCCGGATTTGATGAGGGAGCCATTGCCGGTAATCGTATTGCTGATCCTGCCGCTACCGGTCTGGTCGATCGTCAGGCTGGCGGAATTGTTGATCGCGATGTTGCCCGCAAGACCCGGCGTCGCCGCGAGAAACCGGAACGTGTTCGCACCACCATCGAAGGTCATGGCATTGGCGCTGCCGCCATTGCCGCCGATGATCGACCCGGAGGCGCCCAGGGTTACATCCAGGTTTCGGCCAAAAATGCCGGCTCCATGCGCGCCGCCCGTCCCGCCGCTTCCTGCCACGCCGCCCGTCACGCTGCCATTGATGATCAGCGTGCCGCCGTTCAACGCGCTAATGCCGATGCCGCCATCACCATTGCGCTTTTCGGTAACGTCGCCGCCGGCGCCGGCGTTGCCGCCGTTGCCGCCGGTAAGCTGCGTGTTCACCGTCAATGTGCCGCCACCGATCAGCGCGGCGCCATCACCGCCATCACCACCGCTGCCACCAATCCCAACGCCTCCCGACGCTGCCCCGCCGGCACCGCCATGTCCGCCCTGCCCGCCTGAGACTGTCGCTCCGGTAATGCTATCGGTGCTGCCAGAGGCGACAATCCGGCCATAACCACCAGCACCGCCACCACCGCCGTCGCCACTTGGCGAAGAACCACCATCGCCACCGCGGCCAGCGGCAACTCCAACGCTGCCGTGCGCGCCACCACCGCCGCCGCCGCCGCCACCATAATTGCCGCTGCTGCCGCTGCCATTACCGCCTGACGTTCCATTCGGGCTGCCAACGGTACCGCCTGCGCCGCCAGTGCCGGCAACCCCGGTACCGAGCTGACTTCCCGCGCCGCCGGCGGCACCCGGCCCGCCACCGCCGCCGCCATTTCCGGAATAGGTCGCATCGGCGCCAGGTGTGCCCTGCAGGCTTCCGTCCACGCCACCACCGGCACCGCCTGTGCTACCGCCGTTGCCGCCCTTTCCTGCCGCCTCAGCAGACGAAGGCGTGATCGCGACCATGCCGAGGGCAAGACCAGAAGCGGCAAACAGCCATAGCGCTGTGCTACTCAGCAAGAGGCGTTGCCTGCCGCCCACGGGGCGACGTCTCGCCAAGAGCCGATTACCCCGGCTCTCCTCACCCTCAAGCCCGCCAGCCAAGCCCTTGTTCGTACAATTGATCTTTTTCAAAGGCTTGCCCCTCGCCATCATCCCAAATATCCCAGGATGCTGGCTTGCACGGCAACCCTAAAGCGGCAACGGCCAATCGACGAAACAACCTACGGGTTCGACGAAACGACAAAGCGGGAGGTCTGCGACTGTGGACAATCTCAGATCCCCAGCCGGCTGCGCAATTCCTGCCTGTAAGGCCGTGATACGGCCCATGGCGCATCGAACCTGCGCAGGCGCACTGCCCAAGCCTGCCTGGTCGGGCCCGCATGACGATCCAACTCGGTCACATGCGCTATGTTTATCACCGTCGTACGGTGGATGCGCAGGAAGTTCGACTTCGGAAGCAGGCCGATCCAGAACGAAAGCGGCCGTAGATCGAGCACCGCCGCTTCGTCTCTCAACCAGATCTGCGTGTAGTCTTTGGCGGAACGCAATCCGACGATCGCTGCCAGCGGAACGCCGCGCGTGCGCCCCGGCATATGCAGATGCACGAGGGGCTCGGTGCCGGTGAGTGCGCTGACGGTGCTTCCGTCGCGTTGACCGTCCTTCGGCGCTCGCCCATAGCGAGCGATGCCGATCAGTTTTGCACAGCGGGCAAGCTGGTGGATCTCGGGCACCGGCCACCGGCGTTTCGCGCGCGTCGCATCAAAGCCGATACAGGCGCGCAAGGTGCCGTCATGAAAGACCGGCACGCACAGGACGCTCTTGTCGTTCTGACGCAGCATTTCCGCCTGAAGGACGCGCGCGGGACGCGGAAGGTTGGCGACGTCATTGATCATCACCGCCTTGCCGGCGACCAGCCACTGATGCAGCCAGCCGATCATCGTCACCGGCGTCTGCTGCAGATCTTCTACGTGCGACGACACGCCCTCGCGGGCCCATTCCTGGGTATTGCGGAACCGCAGAAGATCGTCGTCGTATTCGAACATCCAGGCGCGATCGGCGCCGGCGAGCCTGCCGGTTTCCTCCAGGATTGCCGAAATCGCGACGTTGGCAGGCGAGCCGATGAGGTGAGTGGCCGCCAGATAGGCCCAGTCATACGAAGGCTGTCCCACGATTGGCTGGAAACACTCGGCAATTTCTATCAACTCGTAGGGCGGCGCTGTGTCGGAAAGGTCGGACGGTTGAAACTGTTCGTTCATGGCGACCAATATGTGAATAAGGAATGGGGCAGGCTTCGCAATGTGTCGTTGCCGCCCCAGGAAACCATGGCGTGACAACGACGGACACGTCCGATGATCGCCGAGGGGCGGCGACAAGCGGAGCTCTGAAATCGATAATTACTCAAGCGCGCGCGTTCCGATGGCCCCCTCCATCGTCATGCAGCAGCGTTTCGCAACGCAGCATCCGCCCACGGCCGCCAGTTGAGGTTGAACGTGAGAAAAATGCAAGAGCCATCTGCTTCGCCCAAGCCCCCCTTTTTGGGTCGATGCTTGGCAAAACGAAGCGATATCGGCGGTTGTGCCGCAGGGCCAGAGCGAAAGCTTCGCGGGTAGAGAGCAGACGCGCCCCACACGCCGAAGGAGACGTGGCTTTTCCGCTACAGGAACCGCCCCGGCAGCGATGGCCGACGCATGGCGAGCGACGTCACCGTCGCCAGCAGCATGATGATGCCGAGCAGGAAGAACGCGTTGGCGTAGCTCATTGTATAGGCTTCCCGTTGAACCACCCTGGCCACCATTGCAGTCGCCTGCCCTATCGCATCCTGCTCGCCTGGCGCCCGTGGCCGAAGGGTGCGCGCGAGCGCCTCTATGCGAGAGAGCGCTTCGGGGTTGCCGCTGTGCACATGAAGGCCGATCAGGTTGGAATGAACCTGCTCCTGCACGCGTACGACCGTCGCAACAAGCGCCATGCCGACGGCCGACCCGACGGTCCTGACGATATGCACGAGCGAAGCGATCCAGGGTATTTCCTGAAACTGAATGTCTTCGGTGATCAACACCATGGTCGGCACCGCCAACAGGGGTGCTCCGAGCGCCTGCAGCATCACCGGCAACAGGAAATCGTCGGCCGCCCACACACTGGAGAGATTGACCGCCATCAGGATGCCGCCGCCGGTCAGGATCCCGCCCGCAGCCAACAGATTGCGCGGGTCGACCCTGTAGCAGAGCCAGGCGACGACGGGCGTCAACAGCAGTTGCGGGATCACGGCATTGAGAAACAGCCCGCTGCTTTCGAGCGCTCGGTAGCCCTGAACGCGGATCAGATATTGCGGAATGAGGAACGCCGATGACATGATGGCGAGCCTGACGGCAAACATCATCAGCAATCCGAGCCCGACATTGCGCCGCCAAAGCAGCTTCGGACTGACGACCGGGTTCGGATGCAGCACGGCGTGGACGAGGTAGGCGCCGATCAGGAACACGCCGGCCAGAAGCGACCCGACGACCAGGCCCGAGTGCAGCCAGTCCAGCCTGTTGCCCTGGTCGAGCGCCGTTACCAACGCCGCCAGGCCAAGTGAAAGTGCCAGGAGCCCAAAACCGTCCACCTTGCGGAAACGCATATATTTGATTGGCTCGTGCGCCAGGCCATAACCGGCGGCAAAGACTGTCAGCGCACCGGGGACGGCATTGAGCCAGAAGAGGAACTGCCAGGACAGGCGATCGATCACCCAGGCCTCGAGCGAGACCGACAGACTGGGCGTGGCGGCCGAGACGAGCGCATAGAGCGACAAGCCATAGAGACGCTGCTGCTGCGGCAAATGGCGCATGATGACGGCATAAGCCATCGGAATGAGGATGCCGGCGCTCAGTCCCCTCAGCGCCTGCAATGTCAAAAGCACCTGCAGGTTGGGACTGAGCGGGATGACCAGCGAGAAGATCGAAAACAGCCCCGCGCCGATGATGACCCCGCGCGTCGGCGAGAGAATGCCACGCAGCCAGACCGCTGCCGGGATCGCCGCGACCTCGGCGACGACATAGGCCGTCGTGATCCACGACGCCTCGTCGAAGCTGAGACCCAGAGCGCCTCTGATATCCGCCAGCCCGATCTCGGTCAGTCGCGAATTGAGGATTGAGGTAAAGGTGCCGAGAAGCACGGCTCCGATCGCCACGATGGTTTTCAGGCCCGGAAACGGTACGCTAGGCTTTGCGATCGCAACGGATGTCATCGTCAGCCCTCCCCGTCCTCAGAGCTTCGCGGGCGTATCGGTTTGAATGGTCGATACGACGGACATGCCGGGTCGCAACTGCCGGCGCAGCCCCTCGGGCACATCGGTCAGCGCTATCTTCACCGCGATGCGCTGGGCGACCTTGGTGAAGTTGCCGGTGGCGTTGTCGGCCGGCAACAGGGCGAATTCCGAACCGCTCGCGGGCGAGATCTGCTCTATGCGGCCGGCAAGGCGTTCGCCCGGAAACATATCGACGGCGATCGTGACGGCCTGGCCGACCCGGACTTTGCCGAGTTGCGTTTCCTTGTAGTTCGCCACCACATAGACCTTCGGCAGCGGAACGACGGAGATCACGCGCGTCCCAGCCGACACATACTGGCCGGCACGCACACTGCTCACATTGACGACGCCGTCGGTCGGCGCGATGACCTTGGTATAGCCAAGTTCGATTTCGGCAAGTTCAAGCTCGGCGCGCCGACTGGCAAGCTCGGCCAATGCTTGTTCGCGCTGCGTGCCCAACACGTCCAACTGCTGCCGCTCGGCATCGACTTCGGCCTGCTTCTCGATCATCTGGGCTTCGAAGCGGCGGATGGCGGCAAGCGCCTCCTCCAGCCTCTGGCCGGTCGACCAGCCGTCGCGGGCGAGTGTCTTCTGCCGACCATGCTCGGCGGCCGCGCGATCGCGGTCTGCGGCCGTCGCCTGAATACTCGCTTGCGCCTGCGCGATGATGCGGTGCTGCAACTGCACGCGGCTATCGACATTGCGGATCGCCGCTTCAGCCGCCGATACCGCTGCCCGCGCACGGCTGACCTTTGCCAGATATTCGGCAGGATCGATTTCGGCCAGGATATCGCCGGCGTGCACGCGCTCGAAATCCCCAACGAGAACGGCGCGAACATGTCCGCCGATCTGCGTGCTAACCGGCGTTATGTCGGCGCGCAGATAGGCGTTGTCAGTCGATTGGTCGGTGAAACCGGCCACCCACTGCCCCCAGCCGAGCGGTATCACCGTGGCAAGACCT
Source organism: Ensifer sp. Root1252 (assembly GCF_001425885.1). Lineage (NCBI taxonomy): Bacteria > Pseudomonadati > Pseudomonadota > Alphaproteobacteria > Hyphomicrobiales > Rhizobiaceae > Ensifer > Ensifer sp. Root1252. The sequence goes on from NZ_LMDT01000003.1 coordinate 132,086, forward strand.
ATGCCCATGACGATGACGGCGGCGCGCGTAAGGGCGAGATAGCTCCGCTTGCGGCGCGGCTTTTTCGTCTGCCTCGGCTCTTCGCTCTGCGACCGGCCGGTTGCTGGGGTCTGCATCGGAGCCGTTCGCTTGTCCTGAACGGGAAGTTCCGTGACGACTGCGTTCATTGCCGTAAATCCTTTGGGTCCGTTGGACCAGATCAAGATTTCGACAATATGAGCCCTGAGCGGCAATGAATGAAATGATCATTGAGCATGTGAGAAATGAGTGCCATTCATGCAGATCAAAGATACCGGCGTCATTCTTCGACGCCATAGCGCCTGGCGCTTTCGATCAGCTCATTGCGCAGCCATTGCACCGACGGATGTGCGCCCATGGTGCGATGTGACAGCATGGAGATCTGAAACGCCGGCGCCTGGTAGGGCGGCTCCCGCCAGGTCAGGTCGAGTGCCTTGGCTGCGCGCTTGGCAAATTGCAGCGGCGTGAAGGCGAGCATATCGGTCGCAGCCACCAGCGAGGGCACGGCCAAAATGTGAGAAACGGTGGCTCCGACCTTGCGTACCAGGCCTTCGGCACCAAGTAGGGCCTCAATATGACGCGGATTGCTGGTGATATAGGCGCGTTCCAGCCCGCCCTGATCGATTGTCGCGCCAGCACCCGCCTGGATCTGGTCGGAGATCAAAATGTCGATCTGCGGATAGAGCGAAAGTTCGCGCAGGCCGAAGGCGCCCGAGGCTGCGGGATGATCCCGGCGCATCAGCCAGACGCTTTGGTCCGAAAACAGCGGTTCGCTGACGAAGCGCGAGGGCGTCTTGCCGAAAACGCCGATGGCGACATGGATTGTTCCGCGATCGAGTTCCTCGGTGATGTTCATTTCACTGAGCGCGCGCACGCGGCAGCGGGCGTTCGGCGCCGCCTTGCGCATGCGCGACATCAAATCCGGGACAATCGTTGCGGTGATGTAGTCCGAAGTCGAGATCGAAAACTCGACCTCGGACGTTGCCGGATTGAAAACCGGCTCGGACAACGCAGCCTCGATCTGAACGAGGGCCGGTTTGAACGCTTGCGCCAATTCGGCCGCCCGGGGCGTCGGGTGCATGCCGTCGAAGCCGCGGATGAACAGTTCGTCGCCGATGATCTCGCGCAGTCGCGCCAAGGCATGGCTGACAGCCGATTGCGTCAGATGCAGGCGCTCGGCTGCCCGGGTGACGCCACGCTCGTCCAGCACCGCATTGAAGATCCGCACGAGATTGAGATCGAGATTATGAACGTCACGCATATTCGACATGGCCCTGATTCATTTGATTAATGTAGCCGGGCTTCGCATATCCCGCCAGTCAGATGCGCGCCGCCGCGGCCATCGGGCTGGAGCGCGAACCCACGGGAAGGTGTGAAATGATGATCCAGGAAGACGCGCGGCAATGGCCTTGCCGGAATGAAACGCTCGGTACCACTTTGAAGCCCGGTCAGAGAATGCTTGCAGATGCCATCCTGTACCTGGCTTCGGTGAGCCTTTTATGGTGGATGGGAATCCCATTGAATTGAGCGAGATTGCGCCACGCGCGACAGTCCACGCAAGAGAAGGGACCGAGTGGGACAATGCACGACATCACTGCTGGATCCGCAGCTCCACCCCTCTGAGCCTTTGCCTGTGAGGCGCCGGATCGCTGGGGCCATTATTGGCCTTTTGATCTTGCGATCGTACACCCATGGCCGTTTAATGTGAGAAACCTAGCTGGCACCCACCTGGCTGAGGAGAGCCCGCGCTCATGAAGCCAATGAACGAAAAGCACCTCGCGGTTCTGCGCAGGCACATGGTCGAGGTGATTGCAATCTATGCCGACCTTGAAAGCGAAGAACTCGGCAAGGCGGCGTTCGATGAACGGGTGATGGCAGCGATGCTCCAGGTGCCCCGGCATCTCTTTGTGCCCGCACCGGCTGCGCCCTTTGCCTATCAGGACATGCCGCTGCCGATCGGCTTCGATAAAACCGTGTCGCAGCCCTTCATGGTCGCTCTCATGATCGATCTCCTTGATCCCCAACCGCATGAGGCAGTGCTCGAGATCGGCACCGGCTTGGGCTACCAAGCCGCAATCCTCGCGGAGCTCGCCGGGCAGGTTTGGAGCGTTGAAATCATCGAGGAATTTGCAAGCCATGCCGAGGCTCTCCTCCGAAGCCTCGGCATCTCAAATGTCGGCATTCGTATCGGCGATGGGTCTGGCGGTTGGCCCGAACGCGCGCCATTCGACAAGATCCTGGTTACGGCGGCGGCCGAGGAGGCGCCGCCGGCCTTGCTCGAGCAGCTCAAGCCAATGGGCCGTTTGGTTCTTCCTATGGGCTCTGAACAACAGTTTCTGACTGTCATTGACAAGGATTCGGCGGGACGACTCGAGACGCGGCAATTCATCCCGGTTCGGTTCGGCCGGCTCGAGACGGTCTGATGCCCGCGTTGCCATCTGGCAAAATAGACCCTCACATTCTATTCCGAGGATCGTTTACCACGCCCATGCAGACGCTCGGCTGATTGACAAAAATCCTGATGTGAGCGGATTTGACCCGAAAGCCAGCATCATTGCCTGCACGAAGTTTGCCAGGGGTTTCAGGTGGGTGTTGCCGTGCGTGCGGGTGGAGTTGAAACAGCAGAACCATACTGGGTATTGTTCTGCCGGTCGATGAAATCGAGTGCCGCGACCGGAATGGATCCGATCGATACATTGTGCGACCTGATGTTCAGAACAAGCGCTTTCGCAGGTTTGAGGAATAAGGCGATGTAACGCGTCGCCTGCGAGGTTGGGGTGGCCCGCCCTTTTGCGACCGTCAGTGCCTCAGGCCCACTCACCACGTGATCGTCTCAGCAATCGCCGCACAGTCACTAGTCAGCGCCGCCTTATTGCCGCCAGCTGACCGCTATCACCGATCATCGCGCGGTTTGTCAGAAGCTGACGCGCGCGCCGATTTTGGCACCGGCCGACTGCGAGCCGTCACCTTCGATGTTGAACAGCAGCGAGAAGTCGAGGTCCCAGTTGTCGTTGTTGGAAAGTGCAAGCCCGGCCTCGACCCGTCCGAACAGACCTTCGCCATCGAGCGAGGCAAAGCCGACATCCGCGCCGACCGTTGGCGACAGGGTCAACCCGTTTTCCAGCTCAAGCGTCCGCTCGACGTCGAACCCCACGCTAAAGCGCGCCTGTTCCTCGATGAAGCCCTTTAGATCGATCGTCTCGCCGATCGCGTTCTTCACGTTGTAATCGTCAGTCTTCTCGTTGAAATAGACGGCTCTGAGTTTCGGCGTCAGAACTGTGAGCTCGTCGAGCTGCCATTCGCCGGTGAGCTTCACATCCGCCATCCAGCGGCTGGTGTCGAAGCTGCCGCCGAAGATGCCGGTATCTATGTCGTTCGACGAGCCGCCATAGAGCAGGTTGGCGTCGAGGAAGACGCCCTGCCCAATTTCGAACGAGGCATAGGGGCCGGCGAGCCAGCCATTGCCGGTCAGTTCGGCGTCCTCCGCCGTCGGATCCGTCATGTAGTCGTAGTGGAAGGACAGGCCGACCAAAGCACGGTCGTTGATGAGATAGTCGGCACCAACTGAGAACAGCGCGAAATTGCCCCATTTGTCGCTTTTGTCATCTTCATCCTTGTGGAACAGGAAGCTACCGTTCACCCAGATGTCAAAGAGCTGGTCAGTCTTCACGAAGGTTTGGCCGGCTGCAGCCGCATCGGCTGCATCACGTGCTGCCTGGATCTGGGCGAGGCTGGAGGAGAAGCCGAGCCGTGCGCCCTTGTCCGTGGGCGTTACAGCCGTCGTCACCGGATCGGTACTCGCCGCAGCCCGACGTCGATCGAGAAGGCCCGGCACCTGGACCGTCGACGAAAGCAGGTTCTGCCGTGTGCGGACGAAGTCGCGCACGAGGCCGTCGATCTCTTCGCCGACTGCCACGCGATCGAGCGCAATCCGATAGGTTACGTGGCCGACATTGGAGGAGCCGAACGCGCTGTGCAGCGTGTAACCAACAACCGCAGAGCCGGAATAGGATGGGTTGGGCGTGAACTTGAGATAGTAGCCGACCGGTGTGAAGCTGCCTGCGGCCGCAAGTTCCCCCTCGACGATTTCTGCTTTGCCGGCAATCGGAGGCTCGACCGAGGCGATTGCGGCGTTGATGAACGGGCCACCGGTCGCGCCGCTGTTGAGGTAAACGTTGTTCGGCGCCGAACCCGCTGGAACGTCGATGACGAAGTCCGGCGCGGTGACAGAGCGTCCGTTCAGCTTCAGCGTATAGGTGGCCGATCCGCTGGCGCCGCGGCTGTCGGTCACCGCGATGGTGAAGCGGTAGGTGTCGGGCGTCGCGTCGCTGGCGAGTGGCCCGGTCAATTCCCCGGTGGAGACGTTGAGAACCATGCCTTTCGGCAGGTCGCCGCTCTTGACGCTGTAGACCAGAGCGCCAACGCCGCCGGTCGCCGAAATGCGCGAAGAATAGGCTTCGCCGACCATCGCGTCTGGCAGCGCACCGGCAGACGGGCTGAAGACAAAATTGCTGGGTAGGATAGAAAGCGAGTAGTTCGCCTGGCCTGTGGCGCCGCTCGCGTCCGTTGCCGTCACGGTGAAGCGGAAGTCGCCGTCAGCGGACGGCTTTCCGGAAATGCGGCCGCTTGACGCATCCAGCATGAGACCGCCAGGCAAGGCGCCTGATGTCACGGCGTAGGTAAACCCACCAACGCCGCCGCTTGCAGAAATCGACGTGTCCGAATAGGCGACGCCAAGAGTGCCGGATGAAAGCGTCGCGCCGGTAGCCGGCGTCAAAACTACCGGCACCGCTGCGACCGTGATCGAATAACTCGCATTGGCAGAGCCGCTAGTCGCCGCCGTCGCCGTCACCGTGAAGTTCGCGGTGCCGATCGCGCCGACCGTCGGCGTGCCTGATATCGCGCCGTTCGACGCATTCAGGCTCAGGCCCACCGGCAGCGAGCCGGTCGTTACAGCATAGCTGATCGTACCAACACCGCCGCTCGCCGAGATCGACGTATCCGAGTAGGCAACGCCGACCGTTCCGGCTGACAGCACCGTGCCGGTTGCCGGGGTCAACACCAGCGTCGGGGCCCAGATTGCGATGGAGTAGCTTGCAGAGACGGAACCGGTTACTGCCGCCGTTGCCGTTACCGTGAAGGTCGCCGTACCGAGCGCGCCCGCCGTCGGCGTGCCTGATATCGCGCCGCTCGACGCATTGAGGCTCAGGCCTGCCGGCAGCGATCCGGCGGTCACCGTATAGCTGATCATACCAACACCGCCGCTCGCCGAGATCGACGTATCCGAATAGGACGAGCCGGCGGTGCCGGCCGAAAGCGCCGTGCCGGTAGCCGGCGTCAGCACCAGAGCCGGCGCTCCAATGGTGATCGAATATGTGGCCGAGGCCGTACCGCTAGTCGCTGCCGTTGCCGTCACAGTGAAACTTGCCGCCCCGAAGCCAGCCGCCGTCGGCGTGCCTGATATCGCGCCGGTCGCCCCATCAAGTGTAAGCCCCGCCGGAAGCGCGCCGGATGTCACCGCAAAGCTGAACGTCCCGAGGCCGCCGCTTGCGACGATTGACGTGTCCGAGTAGGACGCGCCCACCGTTCCAGCGGAAAGCGCTGTGCCGGTTGCCGGCGTCAGCACTACGGGCGGAGCACCTACGGTGATCGTGTAGACTGCCGAGGTGGAGCCCGCAGTTGCGGCCGTCGCGGTGACCGTGAAGTTTGTCGTGCCAAACCCGGTCGCAGTCGGCGTCCCGGTGATGGCACCGGTTGTCGCATCGATGGTCAGACCCGCTGGCAACGTCCCCGCCGTGACGGCATAGCTGATCGTACCCACGCCGCCGCTCGCCGAGATCGAGGTATCCGAATAGGACGCGCCGACGACGCCAGTCGCCAGTGCGCCGCCCGGCGGCGTCAGCACCACCGGCGGGGCCGCGATGGTGATCGAGTAGTTGGCCGCAGCCGAGCCGCTGGTCGCCGCCGTTGCCGTCACTGTGAAACTCGCCGTTCCGAGCGCTGGAACGGTCGGCGTGCCGGTAATTGCCCCGGTCGACGCATCGAGGCTCAGGCCGGTCGGCAGAGCGCCTGATGTCACCGCATAACTGAATGTTCCGACACCGCCACTGGCAGAAATCGTGGCGCCCGAATAGGCGGCACCCACCGTCCCGCCCGAAAGCGCCGTACCGGTTGCAGGCGTCAGCACCACGGCCGGCGCACCCACGACAATCGTATAGCTTGCAGAACTGCTGCCGCTTGTCGCCGCTGTCGCTGTCAGCGTGAAATTCGCCGAGCCGAGCGCGGCCTCAGTGGGCGTGCCGGCAATCGCGCCGGTCGATGCGTTGAGCGTGAGGCCGGGAGGCAAGGATCCAGCGGTCACCGCAAAGCCGATCGCACCTGCGCCGCCGCTTGCCGAGACCGAGGTGTCCGAATAGGATGAGCCGACCGTGCCGGCCGAAAGCGCCGTGCCGCTTGCCGGCGTCAGCACCACCGGCGGCGCCCCCACCACGATCGTGTAGTTCGCCGAGGCAGAACCTGCCGTGGCCGCTGTCGCCGTCACCGTGAAGTTCGCCGCGCCAAAGCCGGCCGCCGTCGGCGTTCCTGATATCTCGCCGGTTGCCGGATCAATGGCAAGGCCCGCCGGGAGAGCGCCGGTCGTTACGGTGTAGCTGAACGTGCCGACACCGCCGCTCGCCGAGATCGACGTCTCCGAATAGGACGATCCGACCATGCCGCCCGTAAGGGTCGCACCGGCTGCTGGTGTCAGCACCACCGGTGGCGCCACCACCGTGATCGTATAGCTTGCCGAAGCGGTGCCGCTTGTCGCCGCGATAGCCGTCACGGTGAAAGTCGAAGTGCCGAGTGCGGGCGCAGTCGGCGTGCCCGTTATCGCACCGCTTGCCGGGTCTATAGTCAGGCCGTCGGGAAGCGCACCGGATGTCACCGAAAAGCTGAGGCTCCCCAGGCCGCCGGTTGCGGAAATCGACGCACCCGGATAGGACGCACCAACAGTACCGGCCGAAAGCGCCGTACCGTTGGCCGGTGTCATGACCAAGGGCGGAGCTCCGACTTCAATCGAGTAGGTCGCCGAAGCAGAACCCGAGGTGGCCGCTGTGGCCATCACCGTGAAGTTCGCCGTGCCGAATGCACCCGCTGTCGGCGTGCCGCTGATCGTGCCGGTCGTCGCATTCAGAGAGAGGCCATCGGGTACCGCTCCGCTGCTAACCACATACGTGAACGCACCCACACCGCCGCTCGCCGAAATCGTCTGCGAGTAGGCAGAACCGACCGTGCCGGCCGTCAGAGCCGTACCTGTGGCCGGTGTCAACACCACCGGTTGTGCTCCGATCACGATCGTATAGTTGGCGGTAGCCGAGCCATTGGTCGCGGCCGTGGCCGTCACCTCGAAATTCGCCGTACCGAACCCGCCCGCCGTCGGCGTGCCGCTGATTGCACCGGTCGATGCATTCAGGGTGAGGCCGGCCGGCAGCGCGCCAGCGGTCACCGAATAGGAGATTGGGCCCGCGCCTCCGGTCGCCGAAATAGATGCGTCTGAATAGGCCGCACCAACCGTTCCTGCCGTAAGCGTTGTTCCGTCTGCCGGTATCAGCACCACCGGCGTCGCGGCCACCGTGATCGAATAGCTGCCCGAAGCTGAGCCCGCGGTTGCGCATGTCGCCGTCACCGTGAAATTGGACGTGCCGAACCCGCCGGCCGTCGGCGTACCACTGATCGAACCGGTCGATGCATTCAGGGTGAGGCCTGCAGGAAGAGCACCCGATGTGACCGCGTAGCTGATCGTTCCGAGTCCACCGCTCGCCGAGATTGACGCACCAGGATAGATCGCGCCAACCGTGCCGCCCACCAAGGCGCCGCTCGCCGGCGTCAGCACCACCGGTGGTGCTGCGATCGCGAGCGAGTAGCTCGCCGAAGCCGAGCCCGTTGTCGCGGCCGTCGCCATCACCGTGAAGTTCGCCGTGCCGAACCCACCCGCCGTCGGCGTCCCGCTGATCGCACCGGTCGATGTATTCATGGAAAGACCCGCCGGCAGCGAGCCCGACGTTATCGCATAAGTGATCGTCCCGACACCGCCGCTCGCCGAGATCGAGGTGTTAGAGTAGGACACCCCCACGGTACCGCCGGTCAAAGCGCCGCTCGCCGGCGTCAGCACCACCGGTGGAGCTGACACCGTTATCGAGTAGCTGGCCGAAGCCGAACCGGAAGTCGCAGCCGTCGCCGTCACAGTGAAATTCGCGGTTCCAATCGCGCCCACTGTGGGCGTGCCGGTGATCGCGCCAGTCGATCCATTGATGCCGAGGCCTGCCGGCAGTGCGCCGGCGGTCACCGCGTAGGTGATTGTGCCAGACCCCCCGCTCGCCGAGATCGATGCGTTGGAATAGGAGGTTCCCACCACGCCGGCCGAAAGCGCCGTGCCGCTTGCCGGCGTCAGCGACACCGGCGGGAAGGCATTGACGGTGACGGTAACGTTCTGCGTGATGAAGTGCACCCCGCCGGTCGAGATGGTGGTGCTGTCCTGGACCTTCAGGTTGAAGGTCGAACTGCCAACCGCCGATGGCGTGCCGGACAGGAGCCCGCTGGCCGAGAGCGTAAGCCCGGCGGGCAGGCTGCCGCTGTCGCGGGTATAGGTGTAGCCCGGGGTGCCTCCGCTTGCAGAGAACTGGACGCTATAGGCCGTACCGACACCGCCGTGCGGCGGAGTATCCGGTGTTACGTCGATGGCAGGCGGTGCGATGAGGACGCTGTAGGCTTTATCGAGCGTATTGGCCGTCGGCGTCGTCGAATCGACAACACGGACGGTAAAATTGTAGGGACCCGAGCCGGTCGGCGTAGTACCGGAGATGACACCGGAGGAGGAAAGGGAAAGGCCCGGCGGCAGATTGCTGCCTGCGACGAGCGAATAGGAATAGGGGCCGGTTCCGCCACTCGTGCTGAGCGCCTGATTATAGGACGTGCCGATCACCGGCGTAGCAACGCTCGAAGGCGTGACCGTCAGCGGCGAGGATGAAGGCGTGATCGTAATGTTGAAAGTAATGGGAATGCCGAAATCATCCTTGACGATGAACGTGTCGGACGTCGCGCCGTCGCCGTTGTTGGTATAGATGAGCAGTGACAAGTTTTGCGGCGTGCCGAATGTCAGACTGCCGTGGGACGGGGAGGTGTCAGCAGGACCTTCAAAGCCGAAAACGGCGCAGTTGAACGTCGCAGTGCCGCCTGACGTTATCGTGGCAGTCTGCGGTGAACTACAGGCCGCCTGAGCCGCTGAGATCGGCCACAGCGCCGCCAGGCAGGCGAACATCACCAAAGCAAGGAGGTAGGCCACGTTCGTGCGATATCCGCACACGAGGTTTGCCCAACCAAACGATTTCTGCGCCATTGTTCCGCCCTTGTGCGCACGGCACGTCACATGGACGCAAGTCCATCGTCACGATCAGTCCGTTCACCGCCTCACCCAGTGACATGTATTTTCGAGTCACACAACCCAGCATCGTGCGACTTTAGCGAGAAACTCGTTCAAAAAGTTTGTCAAACCGCCCTTCCCAAGATGCTCGTTATGAGAGAGAGTGCGCCGCAGGATAAATCCAGAGTCGTCGAATTTTATCGGGATGGGGGCAACCATGAGCGAACCTTTTGTGGGGCAGATCATGATGAGCGGGTTCGGCTTTGCGCCGCGCGGTTTTGCACTGTGCAACGGCCAGATTTTGGGGATCAATCAGAACCAGGCCCTGTTCTCCTTGCTGGGGACGTACTACGGCGGCAACGGCTCAACCACCTTTGCCCTGCCGAATCTGCAGGGGCGAACGCCTGCAGCGGCCGGTCCGTCCGCCGACCCCAGCTGGAACCCGACACCCTATGAAATCGGAGAGGCCGGTGGCATTGAAGCTGTGACCCTCATGCAGCAGCAGATTCCTGCCCACCAACATCAGGGCAACGGGACGACTGCGGAGGCCAATCAGCGCAACCCGACGAACACGCTTTACGGTACCACCTCCCTGCCGATCTATGCGCCATCAGGCGAAGCGCAGGTTGTGCTGGCGCCCCAGAGCGTCGCGTCGGCGGGCGGCGGACAGCCGCACTCCAATATGCAGCCATTCAACGTCATCAGTTTCTGCATTGCGTTACAGGGCGTATACCCGCCCCGCAATTGAACCTAGCCGCCGGAGGATAACAATGGGCACTCCCTATATCGGGGAAATTCGGATGTTTGGCTTTTCCCGCGTGCCGACCGGCTGGCAGGCCTGCGATGGTTCGCTGCTGTCAATCGCGGAATATGACACACTGTACATGCTGCTTGGCACCACCTATGGCGGCGACGGCCAGAATACGTTCGGCGTGCCCGACCTTCGCGGTCGCGTGCCCCTGCATCAGGGCACCGGCCAAGGACTGAGCACGCGCTTGCCCGGCCAACTTGGCGGCACCGAAACCGTGACCCTTCTCGCGACCCAGCTGCCGCCGCACAACCATCCGATGTTTGCGACAACGACAGCAGCCAGCGCGACCGCGATCGGAACGAACGCCGAACTCGGCGCACTCTCGGGCAACACGATGTATGCCACTGATGTCACTGGCCTTAATGGGTTCAATACGTCCCCGAACTCGACCGGGCCCACCGGACAAACCCAACCCCACGACAATATGATGCCGACCTTGACGGTGCAATTCTGCATCTCGCTATACGGTGTCTTTCCGTCGCAAAGCTGATGCAGCCCCCATTGCACGATAAGGGAATAGAAATGTCAGAGCCTTTCATTGGTGAAATCCAGCTTTTCGGCTTCAATTTCGCGCCCCGCAATTGGGCGCTTTGTAATGGCGCGACGCTTGCAATTCAGCAGAACACGGCATTGTTTTCATTACTGGGCGTAGCTTACGGCGGCAATGGCAGTTCCACTTTTCAATTGCCAAACTTTTCCGGCCGCGCCGGCTTCACTCAGGGCATGGCACCGGGGCTCTCGCAACACACGCTCGGCGAGGTTGTCGGCGAAAACAACGTCACACTGAGCACGTCGGAAATGCCGGCGCATACGCACGGGTTCACGATCTACAACCAGACCGACATGGCAAAACGGGCAAGCGCACCTTCTGCCGGCAACGCGTTGACCGTGCCCATCGAGAGCTCGGTCACGGCAAAGGACGCTCAGCCGAATGCCCAATTCGCGTCAAATATGATCGGCTTGGCGGGCAACAACCTGCCGCATGAAAACCGACAGCCTTATCTTGCCGTGAACTTCTGCATTGCCCTTAACGGCACCTTCCCGTCGTTCGGGTGATGTTGCCAGCCGACATTGCCACGATCGGATTTCCGGCACGCCTCGATCCGCCTCGCCTGCCGGTCGCGGGCATGTCCTTGCGCCACGCCACATCCGAGGATTTTCCGTTTCTGCTACAGCTCTACCGGTCGTTTCGAGCGGAGGAACTGGCGGCGGTGCCTTGGTCAATCGAACAGAAACACGCCTTTCTCCAACAGCAGTTCCTGTTCCAGCATCGCCACTACATGGCGACGTTTCCCGACACAGATTTTCTCGTTGTCGAGATCGGAGGCGAGCCAGCCGGCCGCGTCTATCTTGATGCGAAGAAGGAGCGTTGGCTCATCGTCGATATCGGTGTTTTGCCGCAATGGCGCCGTCAAGGCCACGGAACCACGCTGTTGGCGGCCATTCAGCACGAGGCGACGGTGTCCGATTGCGAGGCCGTCGTCCTGCACGTCGAGCAGCATAACTTCCGGGCGCAGGCTCTCTACCATCGTCTTGGTTTTCGAGCCGAGGAGAATGGTGGTTCTCACGTCCAGATGGAATGGTCTTGCTGCAACCTCGCCGAGACTGGGCGTCTCTGACCGCCTTTCACCTCATCAATTGAATACGGCCTGGTAGACGATGCCCTGCTTGTCCCTGGCGACCGGTACGAGGAAGATCTCCAGCGCGCCGAGCGACGCATTCCTCAGGCGGTAGATCTGCTGCGGCAGGACGATCGCCGAACTGCTGCGGAACACCAGGGAAAAAGGCGCGCGCCGCATGCCAGGCAGGATCTGTGTTGTGCCCGGAGAAGCTTCCGCCAAGGTCAGCGGCACGGTGCTCTCGCCAAGAGACAGATCAAACGCCTGGCCGACACAACCCGCAAAATTTTGAAGCGTCAGAAGTTCCATGCGCTGTTCTCCCCGATGATTCCCGCTTAGGTCGATAGCTGTACACCTACAGCATTGCGGTTGAGCGCAAAAGACTTCGGGCATCTCGAGTTCTTTCGCTGAAAGCGACCGCCAGCGTTCCCCTTGTACATTCAGCGAATTTTCAGCACAGAACAAGAACATCGGCTTCTGTTCCCTTCGTTTCGTTTGGTGGGTGTCGCGCGCCAATATCCTTGTCGACAAATTGCCTACATAGAAAATATATAAAATCGACAGTTGGGTTTTGGCCTCGTACATTGGCAAAAACCTCAAAGATTCTGACATAGGAGCCGACATGCCTTTGCCATCCCGCCCTGCCTCGATCTCCGCTACGGAAAGACATGCGCGACTGGGAAGATTGCGCGAAAACATGGAAGCTGCCGGTTTCTCAGCCGTTCTGATAGGAGCGACAGAAAGCCTTCGCTATTTCACTGGCCTTGTCTGGCATCAAAGCGAACGTCTCCTCGGTGCGCTGGTGACACCCACGACACTTACTTACATCGTTCCGGGTTTCGAGCGCAGTCGCGTGGAAACACTGCCGCACCTGCCTGGCGAAATCGCCACTTGGGAGGAAGAGGAAAGCCCCGCTCGGCTCATTGCTTCACTGCTTGCAGCCACTGATAAGCTCGCGCTCGACGATGCGCTGCCGCTGTTTGCCTATCATGAGCTCGTCAGGAATCTCGGCGTTGATCGCATCGGTGATGGTGCTCGTTTGATCCGTGATCTCAGGCTCTGCAAGTCAGCAGCCGAAATCGCGCTGATCCAGTACGCGATGGATCTCACCCTCGAGGTTCACAAACGCGCGCACGTCATGATGGAGCCGGGTATACGGGCCTCCGATGTCGTGCGCTATATCGATGAACAACATCGCGCGCTCGGCGCCTCCGGTGGCTCGACCTTTTGTATCGTATCATTCGGAACCGCCACATCCCTGCCTCATGGGGCAGATGGCGACCAGGTGCTTGAGAAGGGACAGGCGATCCTCGTCGATACGGGAACACGCATCGACGGCTATCACTCGGACCTCACCCGCACCTACATGCTGGACGAGGCGGACGCAGAGTTTGAGCGCGTCTGGTCGATCGAGCGCGAGGCACAACAGGCGGTCTTCGAAGCCGCGCAGATCGGCGTGGAGGCTCGCATGCTGGATGAGGCGGCCCGAGCGGTGCTCGTGCGCGAGGGCCTTGGTCCGGATTATAGATTACCGGGCCTACCCCATCGGGCCGGTCATGGTCTGGGCCTCGAGATCCACGAAGAACCTTACATCGTGCGCGGTAACGGCACGCGCCTTCGTGCCGGCATGTGCTTCTCCAACGAACCGATGATCGTCGTACCAGGTCAGTTCGGTATCCGGCTCGAAGACCACATATTCATGTCTGACACTGGACCGCGCTGGTTCACGCAACCCGCCACCGGCCCAACTCAGCCTTTTGCTTGAACGACATGACTACGCTCGGGGGCATGATGCCATCAGTCCAGGCGATGAAGCCTGTGATGAACTGACTGACTGGCCGATGATAGAGCACTTGCGGCGGTCCAGCCTGTTTAATGAAGCAGCACGCTTAGCCGAGGCGCGGACAGCCGGGCCGGTTAGCAAATGCGACTGTCACGAACCGCCCGCGCCGTTCGCCATCGATGACGATTTGTCTGCGTGTCACGGTCTGAATTTCCGGATCACGTAGTCCAAGTCTCGATGCACGACGAAGCGCTTGCCGCTCGCTACAGCCGGGCCGCTCGTACTCGTCCTCGTAGTATCGACGGTCCAGATCTCTATCGCGCAGCTCAGGACGTCCGTCCGGGCCGATGTAGAGGTCGAGGGACTGCGCCGACGACGTGGATGAAACGGCTGAGAGGGCGCCGACCGAGAGCAGGCCTGCCGCCAAAAGATTATGAATGGACTTTTGCATGTCCGCCTCCTCAATAGAGTTCAGTTGAGCCTATTGAGAACTGAACGACAAAGGCCAGGTAAGGTTCCCCAGCATCAACGGCGGTTGCCGCGCTCGTCCTTTGTATGACAATCGTGAAGGCGGCAACCATTGGACGTTTCAGTATCGCTCTATCGCGATCGCTTCGGTTGGCATCAACGCCTTTCTTCTGCCTTTCCCGCACTTAATTCTTAGATGAACAAAAACGCCGGCACGAAATGACCACCCCGCAGACAGCCCCAATCGGACCGAGGTTCAGCCGCATTCTCACTTTTAACTGGCCACGACCGGCTGTCGCATTGGAGAGGGCTATAGATGCCGCTCAAACCGGCCGACGATCGCGCCGGTGCGTAGGCGCTCAAACAGAGCGGCGAACCCACGCAGATACAAATCGCGCTGCGCCACTCCCCAAGTTCGCTGGATGTAGCGGCCGATTTCCTTCACATCCTCACGAGCAAGCGGCGTGATCGCAAATTCAGGCATGCGCCGTTTCCTGGTCGAGTTCATCGAGAATCGCGGTCAGATCAAAGGGGACACAAGCGCCCGCGTCGGCCTGACGCCAGGCAGGATCTAGCGCCTCGCGCAGTTGCTGCAGCTTCGCCGCATCCGATTCTTCCCCCGCAATCTTGAGACGCAGCGCCTCGCGGATCACCTCCGAGGCATTGTTGTAGAGGCCCGACGCCACCTTATCGCGGACATATTCATCGAGCTTTTCGGTCAAAGAGATATGCATGTGTGCATCCTTTCGCCACCCAATCCTACAAGGATTGACAATCTTTATGAACGATCAGGGTGCATCGATCAGTTCACGTGCCCAGCAGGACCAGCACCAGGACGACGAGAGGACGGCATGCTTCGGAGAGTTGCCCCCGCCCCTGCGCCCCCATCGGCAACTCGGAGCGCAGCGAACGAGAGAGTTGATTCTCGACGTGTTCCACAACCGCCGCTTTGATGCCGATAACCTGACTCTCCGCGACCGTCGTGTCGCTGCCAGAGCGTCCCTTCTTCGCATTGATGTTTCGTGCGGATTGATTTCCCTTGCCTGGAAGAGCCATGGGTGACGGGTTTCAGGTTTAGATTTGACACATGTTGGCCAAGGAAGGCTGGTGTCTTCACCAGCAGGAGCATCTGATGATCGCAGAACTCTTCGATAGAAACAGGATTTGGTCAGAAGAGAGAAGAGCCTTGAAAGCCGACGCGAGCGTTTGTCGGAACTGCAGCGGCAGAGTATCTATGGATCGGGTGTTCCGATAGCAGCGTGCGGCCAACGTCATCGCCGGCCTGGAGTCTGGCGAGGTGTTCCTGCACCGCAACGTCGCCAACTTGATCGATCCGACTGACCCATGTTGTCCATCGTGGAATATGCTTTCAATTGCTTGGCGTTAAACCATCATCATATGCGGTTACTACGGTTGCGGCGGCATTCGCGCAGTTGTCAGCGGTGAAGCACTCGTTGCCCATTTGAAGTGCGACCCGACACCCTCTTCGCCTCGATAGGTCGTCACACTGGTAGTCAGTGCGCCTATTCACGTGTCAGAAAATGGAGGTTGCCGCCCAGATCGGAAACGACGAGCCGCCGCTCGTCCCAGACGAGGACGGACACCGGTCGTGTCAAGGCGTCGAGAATGATCTTTCGGCTGCCCGTCATTGTGTCGAGTCTGAGCAAACGACCGCTGCCTTTCCGGAAACCTTCCGGCTGATCGTAGATACCATGTTCGAGAACAAGCATCGCTCCATCATTGTCGAAGGCGATAGCAACGGGCGCATTCAGGCCATCGACGTCAAGTCGCGGATTTGACGCGCCACCGGTTTCGGGGATCGATACGATCTTTCCAGCACCGGCAAGGAAAGGAAAGCCGCCGAACAGCGCGACATAAAGGCGTCGGTCGCGCAGCCCGATCCCGGTCGGCACAGCATCGACTTCATAGCTGTTCCCGGTTGCGAACTCTGTCGGCGAAAGATCCTGCAGTGCCGTCGCCGCCTCGGCCATACGGCGGAACGTCATGATCGTGTTCTTCTGCCCATCCGTTTGCACCCGTTCGACACTGTTTCGCGCGGCATCGATCACGTAGTAGACGCCGTTCGCCAAGATGAAGTCGAACGGATTCCAGAAATCGCTGCTGATGACGCGGACCGCGCCAGCCCCATCGATCGCAACGAGGGCGTGATCATACGGGCCTGCGTCGGAGTTGGCCGGCGTCCACCCTTGGGCGACGACAAGAACGTTACCGGCACGCACGACACGGTAGGGACCGGTCGGGTCGCCGATCACATCGAGGCCATGCGAAAAGACCGGACCGAATGCGACGAGCTTACCCTCCGCGTCGCGGCGATAAAGCCGGCCGCTGGCCAGATCGGTGACGAGCAGAGCCTCGCCGTCGCGGGACATACCGGCGAACGCGGCACCCGGCAGGTTAACGGTCTCTAGCCGGTAGCCGGGTGCGACTGCCGGCTCTGCGCTAGCGCCGACTGCCAGGAACAGAAGACCAGCAATGATTGTCAAGCCGCGGAGCGAATGCATCGGAAGCCACCATTGGCTGAGAAACGAAATTCCGGATTATAGGCGAGGCGATAGGTCGTCGTAAGGTGGCGTGCATCGCTGTTCCAGGAGCCACCGCGAAGCACGCGGTATAGCCCCGTAACGTTTGCCGCAGCCCCACCGTCATAGGGCGCGTAAACATCACTGGTCCACTCCCAGACGTTGCCGACAAGATTGAGGACGCCCTCGCTGCTTGCGCCATCGGCGAAGGACTCTGCTGGCGCGGTCATCGGATAACCGTCGCGCGCGTCGCCGGAGCAGCAGATATCCGCGCCGGAATTTGCCCGCACCAAGTCCCCAGGTGCCGAGCCCCACGGAAATGCGCTGCCCGTCGTTCCGCGTGCCGCTCTCTCGTATTGTTGCTCCGACGGCAGCGCCAACCCGTAGTGACGACAAAAAGCATCGGCGTCTCCCCAACTCACCCCGACGACCGGCCGGTCGTCCAATCCCAGAGCCGGGTGATTTGCGTAGAAGGCCGGGCGGTGACCGGTCTGATCGATGAAGCGTCCGTATTGTCGGTTCGTGATCTCGGTACGGTTGATCGCGAAGGCCCGCTCCCACAGAACGCGGCGCGGGTGTTCATTTTCGGGGCCGTCGTCACGACCGAAGACGAACGCGCCGGCAGGGATCTCTATCAGCGGATTGCCGTCGATGGGACCGGCATCGGCGGCGGCCGCGGCGAATGCCACTGTGATTGCAATTGCCGCCGTCCAGATGTCAGAAGTCGACACGGTATTGTGTCCCTCCATCGAACAGAAAGACGCGATCTGTCTCAACCTTCACGCCGATCCGCTGATCAATCTGGCCAGCGAAGTTCTTGTCGGCGCGCAAAGTCATCAGTTGGC
Organism: Ensifer sp. Root1252; assembly: GCF_001425885.1. NCBI lineage: Bacteria > Pseudomonadati > Pseudomonadota > Alphaproteobacteria > Hyphomicrobiales > Rhizobiaceae > Ensifer > Ensifer sp. Root1252. Next base: position 149,570 of record NZ_LMDT01000003.1, read on the forward strand.
CGCCTAGCTGCAGGCTTACAAGCGTGTTCTCGCCCGTGAGCTCCACCGAATAGATCGGCGCAACCAGATTGACGTCGGCATCCTCGGCTCCGGCCGCATGGACGTCCTCTGGACGCACACCGAGAACGGCGGAAGAGATGTTTGCCCGCCCAAGACCCGCCACCCTTAGGCCGGCCCTAACGAACACGCCGTTTGTCACCTCCCCGGGGATCAGATTCATCGGCGGCGAGCCGATAAATCCGGCAACGAAGAGGGTGCGCGGATCGTTGTAGATTTCCCTCGGCGTTCCGAGCTGCTCGATCACGCCCTTGTTCATCACGGCCACGCGGTGGGCGAGTGTCATCGCCTCTATCTGATCGTGGGTGACATAGATCGTCGTGACCTGCAGTTCATGCTGGAGATGCTTCAGCTCGGCGCGCATTTGCGTGCGAAGCTTGGCGTCGAGATTGGAAAGCGGCTCGTCCATCAGAAAAACACGTGGCGTGCGGACGATGGCGCGGGCGAGTGCCACGCGCTGGCGCTGACCGCCGGAGAGTTCCTTCGGCAGACGCGACAACATCGTGTCGAGTTCAACGCGCCGCGCGACCTCGGCTATTCGTCGCTTGTATTCGGCTGGGGGCACTTTGCGGATCTTCAGTGGATAGCCGATATTGTCCTCGACACTGAGGTGCGGATACAAGGCATATGACTGGAAGACCATCGCGACGTCGCGATATTTTGGCAGGACGCCATTGATGCGTTCCGCATCGATGTAGATATCGCCCGATGTCGCCTCCTCGAGACCGGCAACCATGCGCATCGTCGTCGTCTTGCCGCAACCGGAGGGGCCGAGCAGGACGAGAAACTCCTTGTCCCGGACCTCTAGATTGAAGTCGGCGACCGCGATGAATTCGCCGAACTTCTTGGAGACATTGGTGAACGTGACGGACGCCATGGTCTCACCCCTTGACGGCCCCGAGAGACAGCCCCCGGACAAGATGCTTCTGAACGATGAAAGCGAAGATGACGATCGGCACGCAGGCCATGAACCCGGCGGCGCTGATTTCCCCCCAATAGGTCTTGTACTGCGTCACCCGCCCGGCGATGCCGATCGGAAGCGTCTGCGACTGCTCGGTGAGCGTGATGATCAGGGAAAGCAGGAACTCGTTCCACGAGATGATCAGGCAGAAGATGGCCGTCGCCGCGAGCCCTGGACGCGCGAGCGGCAAAGCGACATGCAGGAATGCGCCCCAGCGCGTGTCCCCGTCGACGATCGCGGCCTCTTCCAGTTCGACCGGCAGATCCTGGAAATAACTCTTCATCATCCACGTTGCGAACGGCAGGTTGAAGGCGGTATAGGCGACGATGAGCGCCGACTTCGTGTTGAGCATGTCGAAGTAGTTGAAAAACAGGTACAGCGGAATGATGCTGACGATAGGAGGCATCATGCGCGTCGAGAGGATCCAGAACGAAATCTGCTTTCGCCACTGCCACGGATAGCTGAAGCGCGCCAAGGCATAGCCAGCCATCGTGCCAAAGCCTACGGAAATGATCGTGGTTCCGGCCGCAACGAGCAAGCTGTTCAATGCGTAGCGCAGGAACGGCCGCTGGATGAACGCTTCGTCGTAGTGCTTCAATGTCGGGTTGCGCGGCAGCCATTCGGGCGGTACTGCGAAGATGTCGATGTCGAACTTGAACGAATTCGCCGCGATCCAATAAACGGGAAACAGCGTCAAGATCAGCGCGATGAGGATCGCCAGATAGGCGGATAGTCTGAGAAGCATCTCCCGGACCCGGCTGCGTGTTCTTATCGTCGCCATCGTCGCCTCACTCCGCCAGCCGCATGCGCTTCATGAACCAGGTGCTCAGCGCGATCGTCACGAACAGCACGAAGAGCGAGATCGCCGCAGCGTAGCCGGGATCGGCGAAGCGGTAGGCGACCTGATAGATGTATAGACTCAAGACCTTCGTTCGGTCTGCCGGACCTCCCCCCGTCAGGATGAAGACCAGGTCGAAAAGGCGCAGCGCATCCATGACGCGCAGGAGCAAGGCAATGGCGATGACCGGCTTCAGGAAGGGCAGCGTCAGATCCCAGAACTGCCGCCATGACGAGGCGCCGTCGAGCGCTGCGGCCTCGTAGGGTTCGACCGGCAGGCTTGCCAGCCCCGCCAACATCAGAAGAAAAATGAAGGGCGTCCACTGCCAAACATCGGCAACGATGATCGAAAACATCGCGAGGTTCACGTCGCCCGCCCAGGCTTGCAGTGGAAGACCGAGACGGAACATGATTTCGTTGAGGACGCCAAACTGTGGCTCGTAGATGATCTTCCAGGTGATCGCGACGGCGACCGGCGGCAGCATCATGGGGATCATCAGGACGGTTTTGAGAAAGGCTAGTCGGCGGATGAATTTATCGAGGAGCAGCGCCAGGCCGAGACCGAGGAGGAATTCGGTCGTCACTGCCACGACTGTAAAGACAGTCGTGTTCCAGAGTGCGACGTGAAATTGCGTGTCGGAAAGCAGTCGAGCAAAATTGTCGGTGCCGACGAACTCCCAGGGCAGATCGGGGTTCGGGCTGATTTTGTGAACCGCGGCATAGAACATATAGAGGCTGGGAAAGATCGTCAGCCCGAGCAATATGAGGACCGTTGGCGCAAGCATGAGGATCCGCAAATGGCGCTCTGCCCAACGCTCCAGACCGCCGCCCATGCGAAGCGGCGTGGTCAATGTGCCTTGATCGGGCGTCAACATCTCCCTCCCGTGAACAGCTTGTCCATACGCACCTCAAACCCCGCGAGCGCTACGGGTAATTGCCGTCACCACCATGGGAGCGGGGCCCAAAAACCCCGCTCCGCGCAGATCGCATCGCCGCCTATTTAAGGCCCGTAATCTCTTCGACTGCTGCCTGTGAGCTCTTCAGCGCCTCCTCTGGCGTAATCGTGCCTGCGACGGCCTTGGAAAGCTCTATACCGAAGGCATTCTCGATCTCCGGCCACTTCGGATGGCGTGGACGAGGCGTCGAGGCCTGGATCGCCTCCATCAACACCGGATAGTGTCGGAACTGTTCCTGCGAGGTCAGTTCCGGATCGGCAAAGACCGAGGCTCGGACAGGCGGATTGCCGCGGGTGGCGGAAATCTTGATCTGCTCAGCCGAGGTCGCCCAGACCATGAAGTCGAAGGCCTCCTGTTTATTCTTGGAGGCCGACATGATGCCCATGGTCCAATGGCCGATTTCGGAGCTGCCCGGTTTCGTGCCCGCCGGAATTGGGGCGTAGGAAATCTTGCCAACCATCTTCGACTGGCTCGGATCCTCAAAGGTCGCAACCCAGTTCGGCCAGTTGATAGACGAGGCGGCGGCACCAGCAGCAAGCGCCGTACCCACTTCGTTGGCATTGTAGCTCTCGATCCCCTTTGGAGAAACGTCGCGGAGCGCCATGAACATCTTCATCGCGGCCGCGCCTTCCGGCGTATCGATCGTCACCTTCGTGCGATCCTCGTTAAACATATTGGCGCCGTAGGACCAGAAGATCGGCATGAAGTCGGCCACGACCGGGTTACCCTGGCCGCCCCGGAAGACATAACCGAAATAGCGACCTCCGCCGTTCTTGGTTAGGGTCTGGCTCGCCTTCAATACGTCATCCCAGGTCTTGGGAGCCTCGACGCCAGCTTCCTTGTACTTGGCGGCGTCATAGAAGAACATCTGGGCGTTTCCCACATACGGCAGGCACACATAAGGTCCCGTATTGTAAGGGGTGCGACAGATCGCCAGCGACTTCGACAGGAAGTCGTTGTCCGGGCCTTCCATGCCCGCATTCTTGAAGTATGGCGTCAAATCCTCGAGGTGTCCGTTCTCGGCGAAAAACGGAATCCACGGGTCATCCATCAAGATGATGTCGAACACGCCGGATTTGGTTGCCCCCGCATTGGCGCCCTGTTCGAACACATTGGCATAAGGCGCCTGCACGATCTCCACCTTCGTGCCCTTCATCTTCGAGTAGTCGTCGGCAGCAGCCCTAAGGCCGTCACCCTCGCTGCTCGATGGCACGAGGACTGTGAAATCGGCCCATGCGACCCCGTTGATCGCCAGCGCGGACGCCGCGGCAGCTAAGACGAGAAACAGTTTGCGAACCATCGTACACCTCCCATTCCGAGTTGATATCCAAAGGCCGCTTTTTCGTAGGGGGCCCTACCCTATCCGGAACGGCGGAGATGCGAGCTCGACGCCCATGCGAACAGACACGCGACAACTTGAAACGCCGTCCGGCATCTCCTCGAGCCGGCGCTGCTCCCAAAGCCGATTTTACCACATCAGGAGCATTATTTTGAGAGTCTGTATTAGCATTCGCTACTATTGCATATTGCGTGATCACAATTCTCAATTCCCGAACACCGTCGTATGTTCGCCCACGTCGGAATGTGATCTCAATTGATAGGAATGTAGGGACTGTGCCGGCCGAAATCCGGATCATAATATGTCCGCAGCATTCCCGGCGGCCTCAAAAACGCGATAGATTGGCTTGGTCTCCGGTGAGGCGGTGGTCGGATTCGTTATCTCTGCCCACATCAAAGGTGATTCCGCGCACTTCACGCTCACGTTCAAACGCTGGACGGGAGTTCCACCATCACGGTTTCAGATGGGCCGGGAATGAAAATCGATCATTAGATCGCTAGAACAGCACAGATTGTGCGCATCCCCGAGGCCTCGTCTGAGGCCATGGCAGATCCTGCCCGAATTGGAGCCGCCGATGCTGGGGGCCTCAGGCTGTAGCAGACCCGGGCAGTTCAGCTCCCGATGGGGACGATACATCACTGCTGGTCGACGAAGTGACCGCAGTAGTAGTCGTCGATCCGGGTGCGAGCGAACCACGCTACCCAGGCTTGTGGCAAAGTCGATCGAGCACGTCGCGAAGCGCAGTCGCGGCTTCATCTCGCTCGCCAGCAGACATCAACTCGGGTTCCGCTTCTAGTCTGAGATGCGGCAGCTCGGTTCGAACGGCGCTGCGTGCGGCGACCAGATTGGTCTTCAGATCGAGGACACGATATGTGGCGACGGGATAGGCGATACCCCTGATCTGGACATGCCCCAGCTCGACACAAGCGATTGTGTCCTTCACTTGCGCAAAGGTCTCATAGGAAATGAGCACTGCCCCCGCCGGCGCCTCCTGCTCGAGGCGCGAGGCGAGATTCACGGCGCCGCCGATTATCGTGTAGTCCATCCGATCTTCACTGCCGAAGTTGCCGACCGTGCAGTAGTCGGTATGAATGCCGATGCGGCATCGTAGCGGCGTTTCAATGCCGATGTCGCGCCAGATTTCTGAAAGTTCGCTCATCCGTTTCTGCATGGCGAGAGCCATCTCAACACAGGCGAGCGCGTCCTCCTTGACGCCGCGGGTCTCCGGGTCCCCGAAAAACATCAGGATCGCGTCGCCGACATACTTGTCGATGGTGGCGCCGTGTTCCAAAGCAATTTTCGACATTTCCGTCAGGTAGTGATTGAGGAGCTGGGTGAGATCCTCGGACTCCATCTTGTCGGTGGTCTCGGTAAAGCCGGCAATGTCCGAGAAGCATATCGTCAGCTTCTTCCGCTGGCTGGCGATCCTGACGTCCTGACGGCCGGTGAATATCGAGTTGTATACTTGTGGTGCCAGATACTTCGCCAGCTTGCTCGACAGCGCCTCGAGGGCTGCGGATTTCTCCGCGAGGTTCTCCTCCCGCTTTTTCAACTCCGTGATGTCCGAGTAAACGGCCACCGTGCCGCCGCCTGTGATGCGGCGCTCGCCTATCATTATCCATCGCTCGTCACTTCGCCGCTGCACCCACGGTTCACCAGGATTGCGGTGCCGGGAGAGCCGCTCGGCGACCCATTCCTCGAGGCGCCCCTCGGCATCCTTGATGTAGCCGCGCTCGGCGGACCGGCGGATGATGTGCTCGAATGTGGTGCCGGGCGTCAATTCGATCGCAACATCGCTGTAGAGCAGTTCGCGGTAGCGGCTGTTGCTGAGAACGAGCCGGTCCTCCACGTCATAGAGAGCGAACCCCTCCGAGATGCTCTCGATGGCATCTACGAGCCGTTGGCGTGCTTCAGCAACCTCGCGCAGATTCTTTTCCTCGATCTCGACAGCCGTGTCCCGGAACAGCCTGAGCGCCTCAGCCATGCGGCCGATTTCGTCGTGGCCCGCGGCAGGCAATGGCGCACAAAGATTGCCGTCGGCGATCGCGAGCATGCCCTGGCTCACGCTTCCCAGACGGGCGAGAAGACTGCGGTCGACATAGAGCCAGACAATCAGAATCGAACTCAACAGGCTGAGAACGGCCGAGCCAAGGACAACGCCGGTGCCGTAGCGCTGGACGACCGCGGCCTCGAGACCGGACGAGGAGATCTCACGGTTTGCCGCAGCGACAAGGCGATCGACAGCAGCGGTGAGACTGCGGGACAGCCGATTGTTTTCGGCCAGAAGTTTTTCGCCCTCAGCCAGGACGGCAAACTCGTCCTGTCTAGCCTTCGGTATGCTGTTGCCACCATCGATCAGCGCCTTGAACTCGCCCACCCGCTGTTGGAAGCGGGACCGTAGCTTCTCGTCGATCTCGGCTGAAACCGTTTCGAGGACGGCGAGCGACCGGCGCAGCGGAAAGAGCATCAATGCAAGATCGCCTGGCGTCGGCGCGTTCGCCAACTTAACCAGCGCGTCGTTGACGGCGGATATCTCCTGGTGTGCCCTCTGCTGGGGGATGTAGCCCTTAATCGCCTCGACCAGGTCGGAAGTCGCCGCCGCACGTCGGTCTGAGGCGAGCGACGCGTCGGCCGCGACAGTTCTCCATTGCGCAAGCTTGGAATTCATCACCAGGATGCCAGCCGCCAGAAGGCGTTGGCCTGCAATTGTCGTAGCCGATAAGCGACGTAACAACTCCTCCTTGCGCGCGACTACGGTGAGCTTGGCGGCGACAAGGTCGTCGAGTGCGTCGAGGTTTCGCCGCAGACCAAGCACCGCCGCCTCGATCTCGGCCACCGCCGCCGTGCCAAGCGTGCCCCCCTTGAGCGCGGCAAGCAGTTCCTCTAGGCGCGCCATCTCGACCCCGATCGCAGCCGAGACCTCGTTGTGCCGTACCTTGCTCGTTGAATTCAGTACAGACGGAGCAGTTGCCGCGACCCGCTCGGCTTGACGCGACAGTTGGAGGGACGCCAGCGCCGACGGCACCCGATCCTTGGTTATGCTGTCGACAACCTCGCCTACCTGGAGGAAGGCATAAAGAGCAGCTGCCGTCGCGAGCACCGCGAAGGTGCTGATGCCGAAGAAAGCCAGCAACAGGCGGCCGCGTATGCCTAGGCGTTCAAGCATCGCGGCGACACTTAATCTGAAGTGACGCGGCGGCGTGTGGCGGGCTGCTATTCAACCGGCACATACTCTCCACCCCGCCAGACGTACCACACCCAGCTTTGGTTCGTGAGGTCGCCCTTGTCGTCGAAATCGACCGGGCCGAGCACAGTGTCGAACTCCTGTCCGCGCAGTGTCGCGATGACCGCCGGCAGTTCGAGCGAGGCTGCCTTATCGACCGCTTGCGCCCAGAGTTGGACGGCAGCGTAGCTCAGCAGTGTGTAACCTGCGGGCTCGAAGTTTTCGGCACGGAACCGCTCCACCACCGGGGCAGCTTCGGGGTTTCGCCGCGGGTCCGCGGAGAACGTAAAGAGGGTCCCCTCGGCTCCCGGGCCGGCGATCAGCGCAAACTCTTCGGTAGCCAGGGCGTCGCCGGAGATGACCTGAAGCGCGTAGGCGCGGTCGCGTGCAGCGCGTACAATCAACGCAACCTCGGCATGATACCCGCCGACAAACAAAACGGCGATACCAGCGGCCTGTAACGCAGCGATCTCCGCCGAATAGTCGTTCTTAGCAGGCGTGTATGCGTCGTAGACAGCTTCGGTTACGCCCCGCTTGTTCAACTGCTTTCTTGTCTCACCGGCGAGACCCATACCATAGGTCGTGCCGTCGTGAAGGATCGCGATTTTCTTTTCGCCCCATTCATCGGCCAGGTAGTTGCCGGCCACGATCCCCTGCTTATCGTCGCGACCTATGACTCGAAAAACGTTGTCACGGCCCTGTTCGGTCAACAGCGGATTGGTCGATCCTGGTGAAATCTGCAGAACCGCCGCCTCCTCATAGATCTTTGATGCCGGGATCGAGGCGCCGGAGCAGTAATGTCCGACGACGAACACCACTCCGTCAGCCACCAGTTTCTTGGCTGCCGCCACGGCCTGCTCGGGATCGCAGAAATCGTCGACGTTGATGACGCGCACCTGCTGGCCAAGGACGCCGCCCGCCGCATTGATGTCGGCTACGGCCATCTCTGCCCCACGCTGACCCTGCTCGCCGATCCACGCGAGCCGTCCGGTCATCGCGGCCGAAACCCCGATCACTACCTCCGCCTGCGCGGGGCAGATGTAGATAGCCGCAAGCGCGGCAACAGCTATGGTGACCACGCGGTGCATCACTGTACCCCTAACGTTAGCTTACGCTAATCAAGTCGATGCCGACAGTCCTTTGCGTAAGTGCGGATACCTCGGCCGGTTCCGCAACAGCCTTGCCTCGCGTCAGCGTCGTCGGGCCGCCCGCGCAGAATGCTTTCTTGGCTGAAACAGCCGCAGCACTGCATGCCGAGCTCGGCAAGGAAGGACTGGCGTGGCCTCACCGGGTACTTCGACGCACCATCGCTTAAAAGTGCACTCAGATTGGCCGTGAGAGCCAGCAATCGCCCACGTCAGCGAAAGAGCAAAAAGGCCGTTACGGGTGATACTCTCGTCCTGTTGCTGGCGACCTGCGCCAGTAACCGCCTGATTGATCTGCGCGATCAGGCAGGTGGACGTAGACAATCGGAAATCGCCGGCCTGCGTGTGGAGGATTTGACCGACGAGGAGCCAGTTTTTGCCGATCGCAAAGGCAAAAATTCCCTTCCCCTGTCGTGTTTGACGATCCATCTTGGCCGCACGCTGAATTGAGCGAGATCCGCCCCAGGCGACCGTCCGCCGAAGAGAACGATTGGAGTGAGACAATGAACGGCACGATCACCGACAATGTCGCGGCATCACGCTTCGAGCTTGCTGTCGGCGATGAGCTTGCCGTTGCCTATTACCACAACGAAGACGGCCGGGTCGTTCTCACCCACACGGAGGTTCCACAGGCACTTTCCGGGCAAGGCATCGGCACACGGCTGGCGCGTGGGGTCTTCGAGACGCTCCGCCAAAGACAAGCTCGCATTATCGCCAAATGCCCGTTCATGGCCGCCTTCGCGGTAAAGCATCCGGAATATAGCGCGATGCTCGATGGATGAGTTCGGTGCGGCAAGTTGCCGACGGTCTCAGGCAAATGGTGTGATGCCCGCCTTCAGCCTCCGGCGTTCCGTGCTCAAGGGCGGCGGTATGTCAGACTTTGCCAATACGGCTTTCCCCCGAGGGAAAGCCGTATTGTTACGTGAAACTGCTTCCGTCAGAGGCTTGCGCCGACTTCCCGCAGCTCCTTCAGAACCGGCGCCTTCGGCAGCCAGATCTCGTCATAGGCGGCGATGATCTCGGCGGTGTTCTGCAGGTCTATATCGACGATCTTGATACCGGTATTCTTGAAGTTCTGCAGGAGGGTGGCTTCCTTTGCGACGGTTGCGTCGATCTGTTTGTCGAGCTCCTCGCGGGTCAGGCGGGCGATAAGTTCGCGATCCGCTTCGGGAACGCCCTTCCATATGCGGCCGGAAGCCAGCGCGACACAGGGCATGAAGATGGCGTTCATGCGCAGCATGGTCTTGGCGACCTTGTCATATCGCTGGTTCCAGGAGAGATCCAGGTCGGCTTCAAGTCCGTCCACCTGCCCGTTGGACATAGCGTCAAACACCTGCGGCGTCGGGATTGGCGTCGGCGCTGCGCCGAGCAGCTGATAGAAGTCACGGTAGGCCGGCGTCGTGTTGATACGCAGCTTCATACCCTTGATATCTTCAATGCCGCCGGTTTCCTGGCCGGTGAAGACGACGCGCAGGGTGGTGATGCCGTAACCAAGTCCAATCGTGCCGGTTTGGGCAGGCAGTACGTCCAGCAGCTTGATTGCGGCAGGGTGACGAACGAGCGCAGCGACCTTCTCGGTGCTCTTGACGAGCCACGGCGCATTGATGGCCGCGATCTGGGGAATGCGCGAGCCGAGTTCCGCGGTCATGATCCAGCCGAGATCCAACGCACCGGACTGCATCTGCTGCAGCATGGCGCCTTCGTTGCCGAGCTGGTTCGAAGGGAAGACCTGGATCGCGAGGCGCCCGTTTGTTTCTTCGGAAAGACGCTTGCCGACGGCTTCAGCCGCAAGGTTCCAGGGGTGGCCCGGTGGCGTGGTGATGCCGAGACGATAGATCTTTGCAGTCTGTGCACGCAGGATCGACGGTGCGGAGACAGCCGCCGCGGCTCCCAGCGAGACGCTCTTCATCAAAGTTCGACGCGTAATGTTCATGGCAGGTTCCCTCTGTTGTGAGTTTATGGGTTAGGAGAAGTAGGTCGACAGTGCCGGGAAGATCGAAAGCAGCACGAGGATGACGCAGCAGATCAGGAAGAACGGCAGCGTTACGATGAACATCTTGCCGGGCTTCGCCCCCGTTACTGCAGCGGCAATGAAGAAATTCAAGCCGACCGGCGGAGACAGGAAGCCGAGGACCAGGTTGATCACCGCAACGACGCCGAAATGCACCGGATCGATGCCGTAGACTTCCGTCGCAATCGGCAGCAGGATCGGAACGGTCATGATCAGCCCCGGCGCGCCATCGATGACCGTGCCGATGACGAGCAGGATCACATTGACCAGCAGCATAAACGTGACCGGGTCTTTCGCGATCGTCTGGATCCATTCCGCCACGTGCTGGGGAACCATTCCGTAGACGAGAACCCAGGAAAATACGGCAGCCGCAGCGATCAGGAACAGAATGCCGGCCGACAGGACCCCTGCCTTGACGAACATCTCGGGAAGCTGCTTCAGGCGGAGATCGCCGGTCACGAAACGCCCGACGAGGATTGCGGCAACCACGCCCATGGCCGCGGCTTCGGTCGGATTGGCGAGCCCGGTCACGATCGATCCCACGATGATCAGCGGGATGATCAGTGTCGGCGCGGCCTTCAACGTGATGGTCACACGCTCGCGCATCGGCAGGCTGGTGCCGCGCGGGTAGTTGTAGACGTATCCCATGAGCGCGATGACCACGCAGAAGGAGATGGTAAGGATGATGCCGGGAATGATGCCGGCGGCCAGCATGGTTCCGACGGGAACCTGCGCGATGACGCTGTAGACAACGAACATGATGGAAGGCGGAATGATCGGCCCCAGCATGCCGGCATAGGCTGTCAGACCGGCAGCGAAGGTCTTGTCATAGCCCTTCTTTTCCATTTCCGGGACGATCATCTGCGACATCAGCGCAACCTGGGCCGCGGCCGAGCCGAGAATGGACGCCACGAACATGTTTGCGAGCAGGTTCACATAGGCAAGGCCGCCCTTGAGCGCGCCGACGAATGCCATGGCCATGTCGATGATACGCCGCGTGATGCCGCCGCCGTTCATGATCTCGCCGATGAGAATGAACAGCGGAATGGCGATCAAGCCGTAGCTGTCGAGACCCATGAACATTTGGGTGGGAAAGGAGACGAACAGGACCGTATTGTCGCTTTGCCAGATATACGCCGCCGCCGTGAGGCAAAGCACAATGGAGATCGGCAGGCCGACTAGCATGAGGGCAACGAATGCGCCGAAGGTAAACATCAGGCGGCTCCTTCTGCAGTCGTCAGCGAGACCTGTACGCGTTTGCGCGCGATGCCGAGGTCTTCAAGCAGGTTTGCAGCATTGTGGACGATGAGCGTGAGAGCGAAGATCGGCAGAATCAGGTTGACGATCCAGGTCGGCCATTCCAGCGTCTGGGTTCGCTCGGTGTAGAGGAAGTTGAACGTTTCGGCGGCAAAAGCCTGAGCGTCGAAACCGTGGGAAGCGATGCCCAGCGGATCCAGCCAGATCCAGCACACCACCGCAAAGCCGGTCGCAAAAGTCAGCGATATTGCGGTGGAAAAGGCGCGCAGCCGCGCGACCCATTTGGGTGACAGTTGATCCGACAGAAGCGTGACGGCGAAATCGATCCGCAGCCGCGTCATGACCGAAGCCCCGATAAAGCCAAGCCAGATCATGGAGAAGATCGAGGCCTCGTCGATCCAGTAGATTGGCACCTTGGCGAATCGGGTGACGACATTCACCAAAATCAGCGCCAGCAGCACCGTTATGAAAATCCCGGCCAGGAACTTCTCACCGCGCAGGAGCGCCTGGGACAATCCTGTTATTTTCTCCGCCCAGAGCGGTTGGTTTCGTGGCTCCCCGGTCGATGACATCGCACGCCTCCTCCTACTGCATACTTCTTGTATTTATAAAGTATACATGGTCGCGCTTTGTCAACCGCTTTTCAAGCCGGCTAAGAAAGTCGGCACTGCTCGGTGACCGTCGTTACCTATTCTGCTGCAGGTCACGCCTCAGGTCGGGAAAGCGCCTCAAGGCGGTAACAGGGCTAACGTTGGCCTGACGGTAGAGAACGTCGACGATCTGATAGCGGATCTCAAAGGCGACGATGGATACCAATTTCCCCGGGGTCGTCCGGTCCAGGGAAGCCAATCTGGTAGCGCACCGCGAAGCGGAGCTTTATACGGCTGCTCTCCGTCGAGTTGTTTGGTTTGGAGTAGTCGTCGTCACCACATCGATCAGCTTTGCGCGGTGCTTGAGAAAGTCGTCCCCTGATAGAAACCGACACTCTCGTTGAAGCCTCCCCATTGAACTTGCGCCTCGGGAAGTCCCCGTCGGGTGAGATCCAAGGAGCATTCAAGTGATGCGGCTCGTCGATTGATGGCGGGCAAGCCCGCGTATAGCAGCCGTGACAATACTTCACGTCAGGTGGCTGCGCCTTTAGCCGGAGCGGACAGCAGCTCCTGTTGTCTCGCTACCCCGATTAGCCATTTGTGAAATTTTTGCCCGAACGGCTTTTCGAGAGCCGTCCGGTCCCAGGCTAAGTAGTAGCTTTCGGACAGTTGCATGCGAATGTCGAAGGGAACCATCAAGGCGCCGGAGGCAACCTCATCCAGTACCATCGAAACCTGTGCGAGAACGAATCCCCTACCGTTCACCGCCGCGTCAATGGCACTGCTCGACAAGGCAAAGGAAAGGCCAGAGAACGTTTGGCGGCCATCGGCATGCACCAAGGAGGCCCAGTCCCTCCATTGCGGCGAAGCCTTGTAATCCGCCTCCCATTCCACGTTTAGCAGCGGGAATTTGAGAATGGCCTGCGGACTGTCGAGGACACGGTTGGCGATCAACGCGGGCGAACAGACCGGTACGACCCAGTCGGTGAACAGATTTGCGACATGCTCGTGCGCATAGGCGCGCCGGCCGTAGGTAATGCGGAAGTCCACCTGCTCGATACCGATGCGGGGCTCTTGCTCCTGGCCGAGAATGCGCACACTGGATTCCGGACAGAGGGACTGCCAGTCGAAAATCTTGCGACCGACCCACCTGTTGGCGACCGAGGTCAAGGCACTGAGGACGATCCCGGTCTCGTTCCTGGCGCGCGTGAGAATATTGGCGGCATGGGAGAGCTGCTGAAAGCCTTTCGCGACTTCCCGGTAATACAGCCGACCCCATGACGACAATTCGACCCGCCGCCCACGTCGCTCCAAAAGCGTGAGCCCAAGACATTGCTCCAGGTTTCGTACCAGTTGGCTGACGGCGCCGGGCGTTACAGCGAGATCCTCCGCAGCGGCGCTGACCGAGCCACATCGTCCGATCGCCTCAAAGGCTTGCAGGCCGCGCAAGGACGGGTTCGACATCGTTAGGCACTCCTCGGACAGGTCGCTCAATTTAGAAAATCTAAAAAAGAACGCAGGAGCTGGCAACTTGTTGGCACAAAAAAAACGGCGGACATTCGCTTAACAAAACGCAAGGAGAGCGAAATGTTTCTCAAGAATGCCTGGTATGTCGCAGCCTGGGATCAAGAGGTCGGCCGCGAGCTGAAATCCGTCACGATCCTCGGCGAACACATCGTTCTTTACCGCAAGCAGGATGGCCATGCCGCCGCGCTAGAGGATGCCTGTCCCCATCGGAAGCTGCCGCTGTCCATGGGCCGCATCAAAGGTGACGACGTGGAATGCGGCTATCACGGCCTGACCTTCGATTGTTCGGGCTCCTGCACGCGGGTTCCGGGCGCCGAGCGCATTCCGCATGTCGCCAAGGTGCGATCTTACCCAGTCCACGAGCGCTACGGCCTGCTTTGGATCTGGATGGGCGATGCCGAGAAGGCGGATCCGAAGGAAATCTTCGAAGTCGAGTATTTCGGCAATCCCGCCTGGGGAATCAATCGCGGCGAGTCCATGACGCTCAACTGCAATTACCTCTACATGACGGACAACCTGCTCGACCCGTCACATGTCGCCTGGGTCCATCAGTCGTCCTTCGCCAGCTCGGCCTGTGAGGAAACGCCGCTCGAGACGACCGTGAAGGACGACGGCGTCACCGTCTGGCGCTGGATGATCGATTCCGAACCGGCCCCGTTCTACGCGCCCTTCCTGCAATTCGAGGGCAACACCGACCGCAAGCAGCACTACGAGGTGCGCTATCCGAGCAACGCGATCATTAAGGCCATCTTCGCGCCGGCCCACACCGGCGGGGAAGGCCGCGTCCTGCCAGAAAACACCTTCCTCATGGACAGCTACAACTTCATGACGCCGGTCGATGAAAACCGGACCAAATACTATTGGTTCCAGATGCGCAACTTCGCGCCGGACGACGCCAAGGTTTCCGAGAGATTCGCAAAATCCGTACGGGGCGCCTTCGAAGAGGATCGCGTCGTGCTGGAGGCGGTCCATCACGCAATGGCCAACATGCAGACACCGAACCTCGACCTGAAGATCGACGTCGGCCCGATGCGCTTTCGCCGCAAGCTGGCCCAGATGATTGCCGCCGAGGCGAAAGCCGACACGACCAGCGAAGCGGCTGAATAAGGATCAATCCGGATGCTCGATGCCGCGGCCTCGCGCTTTCGCCCCTTCGAAGTTGTCTCGAAGGTGCGCGAAAGCACCACGATCACGTCTTTCCGCCTTGCCCCTCTCGAACGGCAGCACTGGCGGCCGTTCGAGGCGGGACAGTTCCTGACGATGCGCGTTCCCGACCGCAAGGGTGGCCATGTCCTGCGCAACTATACGGTCTCCTCGTCCCCGCGCGAGGAAGGCACGTACCGGATAACCGTGAAGCGTGAGGCCGCACCGTCGCAGGACGTGCCGGATGGCCTGAGCTCCTGCTGGCTCCATGACGAGATCGAGCCCGGCGCCGTCGTCGAGATTGACCCGCCGCGCGGTGCCTTTAAGCTCGACAGCGCGAGTTCGGGGCCTGTCGTGCTTCTTTCTGGCGGCGTCGGGCTGACACCGACGGTCTCGATGCTGAATGTGCTGGCAAGGGAAAGCGACCGCCCCGTCTGGTTCATCCACGCCTGCGACAGCGCGGCCGTTCATGCGTTGCGAGAGGAAGTCGAGCAACTCGCCGCCCAGCGGTCCGGCATCGCCGTACACTTCTGCTACCGTTTCGCCGAGACCGGCGATCTCGCGGTCGCCCGGTGCCACTCGACGGGTTTCCTGACGCGCACCACGCTTCAGAGCCTTCTGCCGCTCGACGACTACGATATCTACATGTGCGGGCCACCGCCCTTCATGCGGGCCATCTACGGCATTCTGACTGGTCTCGGAGTGAGGAAGGAACGCATCGCCTACGAATTCTTCGGGCCGGCGAGCCTGTTGTCGGAGGCCGGGCAGATGACGGCGCGGCCCGCGATGGCGCGCGCCGCCGAGCCAGCCACCGAGGGGGACGGCCCACGCATCGTGCTCCAGAAGTCGGGGCGCAGCCTTGCCTGGGACGGGACGAGCGAATCCATCCTTGCCTTCCTGGAGGCACGGGGCATCGAGCCTGAATTCTCCTGCAGGGCGGGGGTTTGCGGGACTTGCGAACAGGGTCTCGTCTCAGGCGAGGTCGACTATTTCGAGGAGCCGCTCGACGCGATGCCGGACGACCGGGTGCTGTTGTGCTGCACCAGGCCGAAATCCTCGATCGTGCTCGATCTCTGACGCGCTCAGAACAAGAGGCTGCGGCCTGAACCAGGGTGTCCAATCCCCGAAGGAGGATCCGTGACGAAACCGCTCCATACCGAAATCCCGCTCAATCCGCATGTAGCAGGCCTGCCGCCGTACAATGCCGGCATGAGCATCGCCGCCGCACAAAAGCACAGCGGTCGGCAGGACATCGCTGCCCTTGCCAGCAATGAAAACCCGGATGGCTGTTCGCCGGATGTCGCGGCGGCGCTCGCCAACCTCAATCCGTCGCGCTACAGCGACCCGGCCTGCACGGTGCTGCGGGCGGTGCTCAGCCATAAGCTCGGCGTTCCCGCTGAACGCATCGTGGCCGGTAACGGCTCGGAGGAGATGATCGCCGCGGTCTGTCGCGCCGTGCTGCGTCCCGGTGCCCTCGCGGCGACAGTCTGTCCCGGTTTTGGGCTGCACGAGATCGAGGCGCTGGCCAATGGCGCCAAGGTCGTGAAGGTCGGCATGCGGACAGATCTGAACTTCGACATACCGGCGATCGTCGCCATGCTCGAGCGGGCGCCGGTGATTTTCTTCCTCTCCTCCCCCTCCAATCCGGTCGGCCCGGCGCTCGACCGCGAAAGCCTGGAGCGCATTCTCGCGGCGGTCACGCCGCAGACGCTTCTCGTTCTAGACGAGGCCTATTTCGAGTTCACGGACGAAGACATGCCTGACGGCCTCGCCGCGCTCTCGGCCACGGGCCTGTCCTGGGTCGTATTGCGAACCTTTTCCAAGGCCTACGGCCTTGCCGGCCTGCGTGTCGGTTATGCTGTGATGTCCGATGCGCGGCTCGCGCGCGCCGTGACCGCGGCCAAGACACCGTTCAACGTCAATGCTGCCGCGCAGGTCGCAGCCGTCGCCGCACTGGCGGACGAGGCATGGATGCGCTCTTCGGTTGCCGCATTGAAACGCGAGCGGGCACGTGTGGCCGATGCCGTTGCCGCCATGGGGCTTTCGGTGGCCCGATCGCAGACGAACTTCCTGTTCATCGACGTCGGCTGGGACAGCCGGGCGGCGCTGAATCACTTCCTGTCGAAGGGCATCATCGTCAAGCCGTGGAAAGAAGAGGGTTACGAGACCTTCATCCGTGTGACGATCGGCACGCCCTCGGAAAACGACCGCTTTCTCGACGCGCTTCGCGCCCTCGCCAAGCGTGAAGGATGAGGAGACGCCTGCGACGTCCCCTCCAATCCGACACACAAGAAGGGGTCGGGCCGCGACCCCACGGGAACGAACAATGAGCGCAAACGCACGTCAGCACAAAGCAAACCGGGAGCCCCCTCGCATGTCCCCTTCAACGCCATCCGGTCTTTTCGCCGGCGATTTCTCGGCCCTGCGCGCCCGGTTTCTCTCCGCCGCGCGCACCGCTGGGGCTAGTGTCGTCGAATACCTGCATCCGCTGCACGGACCGAACGGCGAGCGTCTGGCGACCGACGTTGCCTATCTTGGACGCGATGATGCCAAGAAGCTCCTGGTGTTGATCTCCGGCACCCATGGCGTCGAGGGTCCTTTCGGCTCGGCCTGCCAGACTGCCTGGCTTTCACAAAATTCGCCCTGGCAGCTCCCCGACGACACCGCGGTCCTAGCCATCCACCTCATCAACCCCTGGGGCACGGCCTGGACGCGCCGGGTGAACGAAGACAACGTCGACGTCAACCGCAATTTCATCGACTGGCAGAAAGCGCCGCCGAAAAACGAACGGTATGCCGCACTGCACTGCGCGCTCGTCTGTCGTGCCTGGGAAGGCCCGGAGCGCGATGCCGCAGCGGACGCCTACGAGACCGCGAAACAACGGCTCGGCGGCTATGCCGGCATCGCCCCGATCGTTGAAGCCGGCCAGTACGACTTTCCGAATGGCCTGTTCTATGGCGGCGACGGTCCCGTCTGGTCCAACCGCACCCTCATCGAGATCCTGTCGACGTTCGCGCAGCAGGCCACCGAGGTCGTCGTCTTCGACCTGCACACGGGCGCGGGCCCTTACGGCTATCCTGCCCTCCTCTCCGTTGCTGAGAACGAGCACGACGGTTTGGATTGGGGGCGGCGCATCTTCGGTCCGACGCTCTCGGTCGTCGTCACCGGCGAGAATGCAACCACAGATACCGGCATCTCCGCGACGGCCACCGGCTATGTCTCGGCCGCGGTGCGAGACGCGCTGCCGAAGGCGCGCGTCCTGCCGTTGGTGGTCGAATGCGGAACCCTCGACGGCGCCACGGTCGCGGATGCGGTTCAGGCGGACAACTGGCTTCACTTGTTCAGCAAGATCGATACCCCGCTCGGCAGCAGGATCAAGGAAACCCTGCGCGCCGCCTTCATTCCGGAGGACGCTGACTGGCAGCGCACTTGTCTTGCCGCTTCGCTGCGCCATTTCGACCGTGCCTTCGCAGACCTCAAGTCGGTCGGCGGCGCAGGTGCCGAAAAGCCGGTTCCTGCGGCGCCGGCCGTCACCGTCGTCGCCCACCCGGAAGCTAGCGGTCCAAGGCTTGACGAAAGGCCGGCGATCGAAGTGCACGACATCCACAAGCGCTTCGGTCCCCTCCCCGTGCTCAACGGCGTCAACATCTCCGCGCAACCGGGCGAGGTCGTGTCGATGATCGGCTCCTCCGGTTCGGGAAAGAGCACGTTCCTGCGCTGCATCAATTTGCTCGAACAGCCAAACGACGGGCGCATCGTTATCGATGGCGAGGAAATCCGCATGAAGAAGACGTCGGACGGCAGCGCCGCGCCGGCCGACATGCGGCAGGTCGAGCGCATCCGCTCACGCGTCGGCATGGTGTTCCAGAACTTCAATCTCTGGCCGCACATGACAGTTCTCGAAAACATCATCGAGGCGCCGCGGCATGTCCTTAAGGAAGAGCGGCAGGCGGCTGTCGACCATGCCCATGCGCTCCTGAAGAAAGTCGGCCTCTCCGACAAGCACGACCAGTATCCAGGCCAGCTGTCGGGCGGTCAGCAGCAGCGCGCCGCCATCGCCCGAACGCTCGCCATGCGCCCCAAGCTCATCCTCCTCGACGAGCCGACCTCCGCGCTCGATCCCGAGCTTGTCGGCGAGGTGCTGCGCGTGATCCGGCAACTGGCCGAAGAAGGAAATACGATGATCCTCGTGACGCACGAAATGCAGTTCGCGCGCGAGGTCTCGCACAAGATCCTCTTCCTCCATCAGGGAAAGGTGGAGGAGGAGGGTGCCCCGGCGGAGGTCTTCACCAACCCGCGCTCCGAACGCATGCGCCAGTTCCTGGCCCGTACGCTCTGACATTCCTGCGCCATCACCCGTCCGGGGATCTCTCCGGACGAGACCCAACAAGAAAGCTCAACATGGGGAACCAAAACATGAAGCTCAAAAGTCTATTGCTCGCCACGTTCTTCGCCGCCGGTCTCGCCGCGGCCCAGGCCGCCGAGGGCGAATTGTCGATCGGGACGGAAGGCGAGTATCCGCCATGGAGCATGGCAGACTCCGCCGGTAACGTGACGGGTTTCGACGCCGATGTCGGGACCCTGCTCTGCGCCAAGCTGAAGATGAAGTGCCATTTCGTCGTGCAGGCCTTTGACGGTCTCATTCCGGCGCTCAAAGCCAAACGTTTCGACATCATCATTTCCGGCATGTCGATCACGGCTGAACGCAAGAAGCAGATCAACTTCTCGGTCGGCTATGCGGAACTCGCAAACATGTTCGTGGTGAAGAAGGATTCCGATCTCGCCGGCATCAAGGACATCGATGCGCTGCTGAAATCGCTCGACGGCCGCACGGTCGGCGTCCAGGCCGGCACGACCCATGCCCATTTCGTGGAAAAACGCGCCTCCTCCGCCGTCCTGAAGACCTACGACACGCTCGACCAGATGCAGATCGATCTCGCCAGCGGCCGCGTCGAGGCCGCCTTCGCCGATGCCTCCGCCCTTCAGGATTTCCTGGCGCGCCCGGATGGCAAGGACTTCCAGTTCGTCGATGTGAAGGTGCTCAGCACTTTCGATCCGACGCTTGGCGAAGGCATCGGCGTCGGCATTTCGCAGGAGAATACCGAGCTGAAGGCCCGCATCGACGAGGCGCTCTGCGAGTTGGTCGCTGACGGCTCGATCGGCAATACGAGCCAGACCTGGTTCAAGACGGACATCTCCCGTCCCTGCCAGTAACACCAACACGACGTCTCCCGGGTGAGGAAAGGCCGTCAGGTCGATCCTTCTTCGGGGGGCTTCATCCGACAGGACAATGCGAAGGTTGGGCGGGTTCGATGGAACTTGGATTATGGCAGGTATGGGACGGCGGCTGGATCTCCGCAATCCTGCGCGGCGCGGCGATCACCGTCGCCCTTGGGGTCACGAGCATGGCCTTCGGCATCGTCATCGGCGTTGCCTGCGGCCTGATGAAATGGGCGCGGCTGTTTCCGCTCACGCTTGTCGTGGACGTCTACACGTCGATCGTGCGCGGCGTCCCGGAACTCCTGATCATCTATCTCCTCTTCTTTTCCTCCGTGGAATTCGTAGCCCAGGTCGCCGCGGCGTTTGGCTATGAAGGTCTGGCTGGCAACGGCTACGCCTTCACCATCGCAGTCGTTGCAATCGCAGCCATATCGGGGGCCTATTCGACGGAGGTCGTGCGGGGGGCTCTGGCTGCCATACCGGCCGGACATATCGAAGCGGCGCGGGCGCTTGGGATTCCAGGCAGGCGCATCTTCCGCCGCATTATCGCCCCACAGATGCTGCGGATCGCGGTACCGGGTATGAACAATGTCTGGCAGACCACGATCAAAGACACCGCGCTTGTCTCCGTGGTCGGTTTGCAGGAACTGATGCGCGCGGCCTTCGTCGGGGCGGGTTCGACCCGCCATCCCTTCATCTTTTATCTCATCGCCGCTGTCGTCTACCTCGCAATCACGCTGATCAGCCAGGGTGGTTTCGATTGGATCGAACGCCTTCTGCGTCCCCGTACGAGGAAATAGGCCATGGATTTCGAACTCGTTCGCCTCGCAGTTCCGACCCTTGCCAAGGGACTGTGGCTCACCGCTGTCCTGACGGTCACTTCGATCGTCATCGGCTTCAATCTCGGTCTGGCGCTTGCGGTCATGCGCCTGTCGAAAAACACGGCTCTGAGCAGTTTTGCCAAAAGCTACAGCACCGTTTTCCGCGGCACGCCGCTACTGGTCCAGCTCTTTCTCTTCTACTACGGCCTCGGCCAGCTTTCCTTCGTGCGCGACAACCCCATGCTCTGGTGGATCGTCGGCGATGGCGCCCATTGCGCTGTTATGGCGCTGGCACTCAACACGGCGGCCTATACGTCGGAAATCCTGCGCGGCGGCCTCATGTCCATTCCCGGAGGGCTCGTCGAAGCCGCTCAGGCCTGCGGCATGTCGCGGCTCCTGCGCTTTCGCCGGATCACGTTTCCCCTCGCCATCAGGCAAGCGCTGCCGGCCTACGGCAACGAGCTTGTGCTCGTCGTCAAGGGTACGAGCCTCGCCTCCACCATCACCGTCCTCGAAATCACCGGCCATGCAAAGCGGCTGATGAGCCAGACCTATGCAATCCTCGAAATATTCGCCATCGCCGGTGTGCTCTATCTCCTGATCAATCTGGTGCTGATCACGCTCGTACGGCTCCTGGAAGCCCATCTTACGCGCTACCTGCCCCGATAGGCCTACTGCCTGAAATGGCCGAAAACGTTAAAAGGAAAGAGAAATGTCCATGGATGTACGCGCCGCCGTCGCCGTTCAGGCCGGCAAGCCGCTGGAAGTGATGACCGTTCAGCTCGAAGGCCCGCGGGCCGGCGAGGTKCTGATCGAGGTCAAGGCGACCGGCATCTGCCACACCGACGATTTCACGCTTTCCGGCGCCGACCCCGAAGATCTGTTCCCGGCGATCCTCGGCCATGAGGGTGCCGGCGTCGTCGTTGATGTCGGCCCGGGCGTGACCTCGGTCAAGAAGGGCGACCATGTCATCCCGCTCTATACGCCGGAATGCCGSWCCTGCCCGTCGTGTCTGTCGCGCAAG
>NZ_LMDT01000004.1:0-151398 GCF_001425885.1 Ensifer sp. Root1252
CGCCTTCTGCAGCGGCGCGACGTTGCGATAGGTCAGATTGACCATGGTCACCAGCCCCGATCGCTCCGCGGCATCGGCCATTTCCGCCGCCTTGGCGTAGTTTTCCGCCAGCGGCTTTTCGCACAGCACGTGCTTGCCGGCAGCAAGCAATGCCAGTGTCGTCGGGTGATGCGCCTTGTCCGGCGTCACGTTCGTCGCCGCATCGAACTTGCCCCAGGCAATCGCCTCGTCGAGCGAGGTGAACGTATTGGCTATGCCGTGTTTCTCGGCAAAGCCTTTGGCGCGCTTGGGGTCGACATCGACCGCTCCCACCATTTCCACGCCTTCGATCTGAGCGAAGGCTTGGGCATGGCTGTTGGCCATGCCGCCGGTTCCAACAACGAGAAGACGCATGATGCTCACCTGTAACCCGCTTCGCCGGCCTGATGTAGCCTGGGCCCACGCTCGACGATCGGCTCCAGCGCGTTTTCGACCGGCACGTTCGGCGCGTCATGGATCGCCGTGTAGCGATTGTCGACGTTGTAGGCCCACTTGACCGAATTGCGCAGCACCTTCTGCACGTTGGCGTCGTGATAGGTCGGATAGGTCTCGTGACCCGGGCGGAAATAGAAGATGTTGCCGGCGCCCCGNTTGACCGAATTGCGCAGCACCTTCTGCACGTTGGCGTCGTGATAGGTCGGATAGGTCTCGTGACCCGGGCGGAAATAGAAGATGTTGCCGGCGCCCCGGCGCCAGGTCAGACCCGAACGGAACACTTCACCACCGGCAAACCAGGAGATGAACACCGTCTCCAGCGGTTCCGGCACGGAGAACTGCTCGCCGTACATCTCCTCGTTCTCGAGCACGAAATTCTCGCCGATGCCTTCGGCAATCGGATGGCGCGGGTTGATCGCCCACAGCCGTTCACGCTCGCCGGCCTCGCGCCACTTCAATGCGCATGGCGTGCCCATCAGCCGCTTGAAGATCTTGGAGAAATGGCCGGAATGCAGGACGATCAGGCCCATGCCTTCCCAGACACGCTTGGCAACGCGCTCGACGACCTCGTCGCTGACCGCACCGTGATCCTTGTGCCCCCACCACAGAAGCACATCGGTCTTGGCCAGCCGCTCCTCGCTCAGGCCGTGTTCCGGTTCCTGCAGCGTCGCCGTCGTTGCCTCGATCGAAACGTCCGTGTTCAGTGCTGCCGCGATGGTGTTGTGCATCCCGTTCGGATAGATGCTCCTGACGACCTCGTTGGTCTGCTCATGGATGTTCTCGCCCCATACGACTGTTTTGATAGGCACGGTCATTCTCCCTGCGTGTTCGCCCGTCACGGGCATGTCGTCTTACGATTGATCGGGTCGCCATGAATTGGCGACCCCGAAGCTTAAGGCCGTCTCAGTGTTCACCAGGGCTTGTCAAGCGGCCCCTCTCATGGGCGCACGGCCCAGGGCCAGCCCCGACGCATCAAAGCGGTGAATGTTGTCACCGACCGGCGAGATCTGTACGATCTCTCCCGGTTGGTGAAGCGAGGTGCCACCTTCCCGGACGATGACCGGTTCGGCGGAGCCGATATCGAGATAGATGTAGCTGTCGGACCCCAGCATCTCGGAATGCACCACCGTCCCGGACCATTTGCCGTCACCCGCCCTGATTTCCAGATGCTCGGCCCGGATGCCGATCGTGTGGGCGTCGTAGGGAGCAGCAAGAGCGCCCGAGAGGAAGTTCATCTTCGGCGAGCCGATAAAGCCGGCGACGAACACAGAATTCGGGCTCTCGTAGAGTTCGAGCGGCGTGCCGATCTGTTCGACCACGCCATCCCGTAGCACGCAAATGCGATCTGCCAATGTCATCGCCTCGACCTGATCATGCGTGACATAGACCATCGTCGTCTTGTGCATACTGCGATGCAGCTTGGCGATCTCGATCCGGGTCGCGACCCGAAGTGCCGCATCGAGATTGGAGAGCGGCTCGTCGAACAGGAAGACCTTGGGGTCGCGTACGATCGCGCGGCCGATCGCGACGCGCTGCCGCTGGCCACCGGAGAGCTGCCGGGGCAGTCGCTTGAGATAGGGGGTGAGCTGCAGCATCTCCGCCGCCGCTTCCACCCTCTTTTTGCAACTCTCCTTGTCCTTGCCCGCAAGCTGCATGCCGAAAGACATGTTCTCGAAGACCGTCATATGCGGGTAAAGCGCGTAGGACTGGAACACCATCGCAATGCCGCGCTTCGACGGCGTCAACTGGTTGACCACCTGCCCGTCGAAGGAAAGCGTGCCGGACGTGATTTCCTCGAGCCCGGCAATCAAGCGCAGCAGCGTGGACTTGCCGCAGCCGGAGGGTCCGACGAAGACCATGAACTCGCCGGCCCGGATATCCATGCTGACGCCCTTGATCACCTCGAAGGCGCCGAAGGACTTGCGCACGTTGCGCAATTGAAGCTCTGCCATGTTTTTCTCCCCTATCCTTTGACGCCGCCGGCCGTGAGCCCGGAAATGATCCGCCGCTGAAAGATCAAAACGAGGATCACCAGCGGCACGGTGACGATGATCGATGCGGCCATGATGTTGCCCCACGGAATTTCGTACTGGCTGTTGCCCGAAAGAAGCGCGATCGCGACCGGCACGGTGCGCTGGCTGTCTGAAGACGTGAAGGTCAGCGCAAACAGGAACTCGTTCCAGGCGGCGATGAAGGCGAGCAGGCCCGTCGTCACCAGCGCCGGCCACATCAGCGGCATGAACACCCGGGTGATGATCACCCAGGGTGTGGCGCCATCGACGATCGCCGCTTCCTCGATCTCGACCGGCAGATCCCGCATGAAGGTGGTGAGCACCCAGACCGTGAAGGGCAGCGTGAAGATCATGTAGGAAAAGATCAGCGCCAGCGGCGTGTTGAAAAGCCCGACCGAGCGGATGAGTTCGAACAGACCGGCAAGCACGGCGATCTGCGGAAACATCGACACCGACAGGATCGTTAGAAGCAAAAGCCCGCGTCCGCGAAACCGCACCCGTGCCAGCGCATAGGCAGCGGTGACCGCGAGCAGCAGCGACACCGCGACGACGACGGTTGCGACCAGCAGGGAGTTGGCGAGGTTGCGCAGGAAGCCACTGCTCGAGACGATCCCTGCGTAGTTCTCGAAGGAGATCTCAGTCGGCCAGTAATCGACCCGAAAGAGCGCGGTTCCGGATTTAAAGCTCGTCAGGACCGCGTAATAGAACGGGAAGACGGCCATGATGATAATGGCGGCGACGAGGGCATAGAACGCCGTGCGTCTGGTAAGAGTGGCGATCATCAGCGCTCTCCTCCTTCGAGATTGACCCGGCCGAACCACATGTAGGCGACGGTGATCGCCGCAATGATCAGGAACAGCATCGTCGAGGCGGTGGCGCCATAGGCGAACTTGTCGAAGTCGAACAGGTTTTCGCGCGCCAGTACCGACATGGTCTTGGTCTGCGCATTGTTGGGCGTCAGCACATAGATGAGATCGAAGATGCGCAGCGCATCGAGCATGCGGAAGATCACGGCGACCATCAGAGCGGGCCGGATCAGGGGCAGCGTCAGCCGCCAGAAGACCTTGACGGGATGAACCCCGTCGATTTTGGCCGCCTCGTAGATATCCGACGGCACCATCTGCAGCCCGGCGAGGATCAGCAGCGCCATGAACGGTGTCGTCTTCCAGACGTCGACGATCAAAACCGCGACCATCGCGGTCTCCGGATTGGCCGTCCAGGCGATCTTCTGGCTGATCAAACCAAGGCCGAGCAGCAGGTCGTTGAGAATACCGAACTGGTCGTTGAGCATCCACGCCCACATCTTGGCGGAAACGATCGTCGGAATGGCCCAGGGGATCAGGATCGCCGCCCGCACCAGCCCGCGCCCCGGGAAATGGGCGTTCAGCACCAGCGCCACAACCAGTCCCAACACCGTCTCAATGGTGACGGATATCGCCGAGAATTTCAGCGTGGTCCAGACGGCGTTCCACCAGGCGGGATCGGCAAGCAGGCCGTTATAGACCGTGCGCCCGCTCTTCAGCGTGATCCAGCTCAGATAGTTCTTGAAACCGACGAACTCGGCGCCATCAAGGTTGGTCAGCGACGCATTGGTGAAGCTGAAATAGATGGTGCGCAGCAGCGGCCAGCCCGCGACCAACGCCAACACCAGCAAGGTCGGCGCGAGAAAGACCCAGGCGGAACGAATGCGCTGGGCGTTGAGGTCGGAGCCGATTCTGGCACCACTCTCGAGTGTTCCAGGAGGCTCTGCTAGGGAAAGGTCGGTCATGTCTATACTCACCCTTGCCATTCGGCGCACGGCCGAGCGGTTGGCCTGAGAGGAACGGCGCCGCCAAGGCAATTCCGGGAAAAGTGTGAAACTGTTCTCTGTCCGGAATTTCCTGTAATCCAGCGCGCCGGAGTGGCTCAGTGGAGCGAGGGAAGGCCCTGAAGCACTTCCCTCGCCCCGGGAGGATTACCAGCTGTCGCCCTTCATCTCCGTGAGTTCGACTTCGAGCAGTTCCAGGTTTTCTGCCGCCGTGCCGTTGCCGGACAGCGTGTTGTGAACGGCATTCCAGAACTTGGCGGAAACCTCATTGTATTTGACCTTGGTGACCGCCGACGGCCGCGGCACGGCACTTTCGAAGATCGGCTTCCAAGCCGGCATGAACGGCTGTGCCTTGGCAATCTCCGCATCGTCGTAAAGAGCAGCAACCGTCGGAAGGTTCGAGAGCTGGATGGCCCGCTGCTTCTGCACCTCAGGGGATGCGAGGAACTTGACGAGAGAAATCGCCGCTTCCTGTTCGTCAGAATATTTAGAGACGGCAAGGTTCCAGCCACCGAGCGTGGAGGACGGTTGATCGCCATCAGTCGCCGTCGGCAGCGGCGTGACGGCGAACTTGCCCTTCACCGCGCTGTCGTCACCATTGCCGAGCGCGTAGGCATAGGGCCAGTTGCGCATGAAAACGGCGTTGCCGGTCTGCCAGACACCGCGCGATTCCTCTTCCTGATAGGCAAGCGCGCCTTGCGGCGAAATCGTGCCGATCCATCCCTTGATGCGGTCGATGGCTGCCGCCGCCTTCTCGTTGTTGATCGAGATTGTGCCGTCCGGCTCGACGATCTGGCCGCCACCTGAAGATTTGACCCATTCGAGCGCATTGCAGGTCAATCCTTCATAGGCGTTGCCCTGGAAGACGTAGCCCCAGAGGTCTGGCTGGCCGGCGGTGCGTTCCTTCTCCTGGATTTCCTTGGCGGTCGCCGCCAGTTCGTCCCAGGTCTTCGGCGGCGCCTTGCCGTATTTTTCCAAGAGGTCCTTGCGATAGTAGAGCGCCGGCGCATCGGTAAAGGCCGGCAGGGCCACCAGGCGGCCGTTGACGGTCTGCGAGGCAATGATCGACGGGAAGTGCTGACCGACGACATCCTTGGTCGCTTCCGTCAAGTCGACGAACTGGTCGGCGAGCTGCGGCGCCCAGACGACGTCGGTCTGGTAGACGTCGACGTCCTTGTTTCCGGCGGCAAGCCACAGACGGTACTGGCTGAACTGCTCGCTGCTCGACGGCGGCATGGTGACCAGGCTCACCTTGTGGCCGGTTTGCTTCTCGAAGACGTCGAGTTGCTCGCGGATGAAATTGACGTTCTTCCCGGTCGTGTTGGCCGCCAGCGAAAGCTCGGCGGCTACGACGACATCGGCTGCGGCGATGGCCGTGCAAAAACTCAAGGCGCTGAGAATGGCTCTCATGTCGGTTGACTCCTCCTGGTTCCCCTATGCCGCTCGAAAACTCCTCAGTAATTCGAAAGCGGTTTGGTTGGAAAAAGCTGCCAGAAGCAGAAAAATCTGTCAACCCTTTCGAGAAACCCCCTGCAAATACGTGGGTACTCAGAATTTTATTATTATGATTCAATATATTGCCGAGTGCATGATCGTTTATGATGGAGACAAGCGGCAAATATGGATTTACGCATGTTCGGTCAAAATTTAAAACGCTTTGGTTATTTGCTCGCGAGGAGATGCATGTGGGAACGCGCCGACAATTGGATTGTTACCGGCGGTGAAGGCGTATATTCCTGCAGGATAATGAGGGCTGAGGATACGAGTATCGCATGAAGCTAAGGGAGTTCGCGCAACAACTGGGCCTTTCGCCGACGACAGTCAGCCGTGCTCTGAGCGGCTATCCCGAGGTCAGCGAGAAAACGCGAACAAGGGTGGCCGAGGAAGCCGCCCGCCTCGGCTATCGTCCGAACATCAATGCTGTACGGCTCGTCACCGGGCGCGCCGGCGCCATCGGCGTCGTCATGGGGCGGTCCGGCGAATTCCACTTCTCCGAGTTCATGAGTGGCATGGCGGAGAGATTGGGAACCCAGGACATCGACATCCTGGTCAGCCCAATGGACGAGAAAGCCACCAAGGGCGAGATCCAACTCTACAGCCGGCTGGCCGTAAGCGGCCGGGTGGACGCCGTGATTGTGCATTCGCCGGAACCGAATGATGAACGCATCACCTTGCTGCACAGGCTCGGCATGCCCTTCCTGGTCCATGGCCGTTCCGAAACCGACGTGCCCCATGCCTGGCTCGATATCGACAATGAGGGCGCCATTCACCGTGCAACATCACATCTGCTCGATCTCGGGCACAGACGCATCGCGATGATCAATGGGCGCGAGGGCCGAACGTTCTCGCTTCATCGCGACAAGGGATACAGAGATGCATTGCAACAGCGAGGCATCCCGTTTGACCCGCGTCTCGTCGCCCACGGCAACTTTACCGACGAGCTTGGCTTCCGCTTCGCACGTTCCTTCCTCGAGCAGACCCCCCGCCCGACGGCGTTCGTCGCCGGCTCAATGATGACGGCACTTGGGGTATACCGGGCAGCGCGCTCCATCGGGCTCGAAATCGGACGCGATATCTCCGTGATCGCCCATGACGACGTCTTTCCCTATCTGACACCCGAGACCATGGTCCCCTCGCTCTCCGCCACTCGTTCGTCCATGCGCGCCGCCGGCGCGCGCACCGCCGATCTCGTGCTGCAACTGCTCGCCGGCAGACCCGCATCCGAGATCCACGAACTCTGGCCGGTCGAGCTTATTCTTCGTGAATCGACCACGCCCCTCCGCCAAAGCTAACAAGGAACGCTGGCCATCGGCTGCTACAGGCCGGGCTTCGGCAGCTTCTTCGAAGGCTACATCTTGCAATCTTCGGCTATCCCTCCGCGGTTCGACCAGGCAAGAAGGCCGCCGCCCAAACAACCATTCGCAAACCTGGGACCAGGACCTCCAAGGCTCAGTCTCGTC
The DNA here is from genome assembly GCF_001425885.1 of Ensifer sp. Root1252. Taxonomy (NCBI): domain Bacteria; kingdom Pseudomonadati; phylum Pseudomonadota; class Alphaproteobacteria; order Hyphomicrobiales; family Rhizobiaceae; genus Ensifer; species Ensifer sp. Root1252. Next base: position 7,254 of record NZ_LMDT01000004.1, read on the forward strand.
CCTGCGCCAGACGGCAGTTATGCCTCCTTTCTTGCCGAGCTCCGAGCGCTCCGCAACAAACGATCACCGTAATACAGACTGTCCCACCGCCCCTTAAGCCACCTCAACATAACAATGCCGGCGCTGCCCTCATAGCCAAAAGCGGGTGGTCTTAGGGGTCGCTCGCATGCCGTCGTGCGCATAGAGACGACCGGGGGCTTCCGGGTGACGAAGGAAGTGGAGTTCCTTGCCGGCCGCGGCGTAGGAATGGGGCGAAAATTGTTCGAGGCACTCGGGGACCGGGTTGGCGGCGTTTGCGGCCTTGACGCCGAACCAGTTCAGAGCGTCCTGCGGGGAATAAGCCTCCGCGACGAGGAGGGCACCGCTCGGCTGAAGGGCCACGGTCAGCGTGATACCCCTCACCTTCCTGAGCTCGAAATTGCGGTTGGGAAGATCCAGCGTCGATTCCGGCGCAAAGCCGATGCCAAGACCCGGATTGTGAACAAATACGTTATAAATAGTACTCAGTATTGTCGACAATTACGTTGACAAACGCTGTCTGTGTGCGATGGTCCCGATTAGCAGGCACGAGCTAGGGAGGAGCAGTGTTGATGCAAGGTCCTTGGAAGACCGTCGCGACAGCGTATCCGCTGGGCTTTTTGCGAGTGGCGCACACCCAACACGCTCCGCTGAGCCGATCGGCGTGCATCTTCTCACGCTATCCCCATTCCGCATCGAACGTTCCTCAACCACGTCTATGAAGGGTTGGCACGGGACAGTCTTAGATGGTGTTTGCGCTGGCTATCGACTGGCAGCTTATCGACAACAAGATTTGGCGTTTCAAGCTACGCAAGGTGGCGAGTTTGGCAACGATACGGATTTCAACGCTGACAACTTGATTACCTTGCTGGCTAAGGAGCTCGACCGCCAAAGCGTCTGGCGATCGAAACGGGCGCGCTCGGGTCAAGCACGCGTTGCTCATGTTCCCGCTGTAGCGGCAGCCGGTGGTCTCGGGCGATGACCGTCAGGATTGAGCAGATCGTGTCCGCGCCGACAACAAGCCGCGCCACTGGCTGACCCGGCGATCCGACGTATCGCCTGCGAGCCGTCCGTGCCTTTTACGAAAAAGATTCCCGTCAAGGGGATAGGTGACCTCAACCAGGGAGAACTGCAGAATGCTCAAGAAACTGACCCTCGCGGCCGTCATGTCGGCTGCGCTTTCCGCGGCTGGTCACGCGGAAACGCTCAAATGGGGCGCTTCGCGCGACATCTATTCGCTCGACCCTTATTCTTATGGCGACAGCTACACGCTGTCTTTTCTCAATCACGTCTATGAGGGGCTTGTCCGCTTTGACGCCGAACTGAAGATCGAGCCGGCGCTGGCGATATCCTGGGAGACCGTATCGGATACGGTCTGGCGGTTCCATCTGCGCGAGGGCGTGAAGTTCCATGATGGCGCCGACTTCACCGCGGACGACGTGATCGCCTCTCTTACTCGGGTCAGCGATCCGGCGTCCCCGCTCCGCGGCAACCTTCCGGCCTACAAGTCGGCGAAGAAGGTCGACGACCACACTGTCGATATCGAACTGGTCGGACCCTCCCCGCTGCTGCTGAACGACCTGACGAATATCCACATTTTCGACGCTACCTGGCTCACCGACAACAACTCGCTGAAGCCGACGGATGTCGGCAAAAGGATCGAAGGCTACGCCACCTACCACACCAACGGCACGGGTCCGTTCGAGCTCGAGAGCCGCGCGCCCGACAGCAAAACCGTTCTCGTCAAGAACGCCGAGTGGTGGGACGCGTCGCAGTCCAACATCGATCGCATCGAGTTCACACCGATCATCTCGGCAGCGACGCGAGTAGCCGCGCTGTTGTCGGGCGAGATCAACTTCACCGAGAATGCGCCTGCACAGGATATCCCGCGCCTTGTCGCGCAGCCGGACCTGAAGGTCATGGAGCGCACCGACCTGCGCACCATCATGGTCGGTTTCAACCGCAAACCGAACCTGGCCAACGGCGTCGACAACAAGTTCAACGACCTGCGTGTCCGCCAGGCTGTCGCCCATGCGCTGGACAAGGACCTCATTCAGAAGCGGGTCATGCGCGGCAAGTCGAGGATCGCGGGGACGATCATTGCGCCTGAGATTCCCGGGTATGCCGAAGCACTGGACATGGTGGTGCCGTTCGATCCCGAATTGTCAAAAAAGCTGCTCGCCGAAGCCGGCGCCAGCGATCTCCCCTTCACCCTCGTCTGCACGAACGAGGCCTATATCAACGAGGAGGAGCTTTGCCAGAGTATCGTCAACATGCTGAGCCGCGCCGGTTTCAAGCCGCAGCTCGACATAGGCCCGACGGCTGCACAGGCGCCCAAGCGCACGGGGGGGCTATCTGATGTCTACCTCATCGGCTGGGCGAACGAGCCGATGCTCGACAGCTACTCGATCCTGCTCCAGATGATCGAGACGAGGAGCGACAAGGCGGGCGTTTTCAACTGGGGTGGCTGGAGCTATCCAGATATTGATAGGCTGATCATCCAGGCATCGACCGAAATGGATCGAACGAAGCGGCTCGAATTGCAGACCAAGGCACTCCAGATGGTCAAGGACGAAATGATCATGTTGCCGTTGCACCAGCAGCCAATGGCCTGGGCGATGAGCAATGAGATCGACCGGGTCGCTCAGCTGGCGGACAACAAGCCGCGCCACTGGCTGACTCATTTCGCCGAGTAACCGCCGTGAGGAGCTGGAACGACAGGCGTTCCAGCTCCTGCCCAACTTGCGTTTTCAGCGCGTCCCAATCGCGGTCGTGGCGTCGCCAGCCTATTTCGAGCGGCATCCGCTTCCACAAACCCCGTATGGATCGTACGGCGGCTTCTGCCTTGAGCCCACTTCAGAATGTAAAACGTTAGGCAGATGTACGCGACAGGATTAAATGGCAAGATGAACGGCATTTTCACCAAGCTCTGTGCTCCCGATCACACCGCCGAGATACTGCCCATTTCCGAGGGCCTTCACGTCTTTACGGACGGCTCGTATGAACCGACCTCTGCCAAAGGCGGATGGGCATTCGTCGTCTATCGCAATGGCGCGGAAATAGCATCCGAGTTTGGCGGCGCCCGACCTTCCGCCGACAACACAATGGAGTTGACCGCGCTCTTCAAGGCAGCGCTGTGGGTCAACGGCAATGCCTCAGGCGAACGCGCAATCGTCTGGTCCGATTCCGTTTACGCGGTAAATGGCTGCAACAGCTGGCGCCAGATCTGGAAGAACAACGGCTGGAAAAAGATTGTCCCTAATGCGAAGGCCAGAAGCCGGACAATAGCCAATGCCGAGCTTTGGATGGCGATCGATCTTCAGCTGTCTCGCAATCCCCAACTGGCTATCGCGTGGTGCAAGGGCCATTCCGGGCTCGTTGGCAACGAGCGTGCGGATACCCTTGCGGGACTTGCGCGCCAATCTGCCCGGTGCAGCGACCGTTGAAACCGTCAGTGTCTTTCGCCAATTCGGCGATGCCAATGACGGCATTGCCAGGACGGCCAGAGCGTTTCCGCGAAACGCTCTAACGCCATGTTTTACCCATTTCCGGACGGAAAACCGTTCGCGCTTTTCCTGGAAATCCTCTAATGGCAGGCTTCCGGTGTGTGGGTCATCACAGCAGCCACGGCAGCAGTTGATCTCGTCGAGGACAGATGCACGAGCGTAATCCCCAGCTCGAGAAGAAGTTCGGCAGATTTGAGATCCTGCGTTCCGAGGTTGTCGGCATATCCGCGGATCGTACCTGCAACACACTTCGAGTTGGCGGCAAAACGGGCGTCGCCCAGGTCTTCGGCCTCTTCGGCGACAGCATCGAGCGCACCGGCGACCGTTTCGAGCATGCAGCACCGTTCGCGCATGCTCATGTCTTCAAGCGTTTTTGGGATCCCGACCATGTTATCTCCTTCGCGCCCGGCAGGATGAGCCGCGGCGCTGGTATCACGTTCGAATTCTGGTGTTGCACCTCATATGGAAATCGCAGCGGCTATAAGCAAATCATGCCGGCCATGCGGCTGCTGCATGGCACGCGCAGCAATTCAAAGTGCTACAGCGACCTTTGCGCGTCTAATAAGACGCGCGGCGCTGTGGGGCTGCAGCGGTGTGTGCCACCGCGCGTCAGGTTCCGCCAGGTTTCATCATCACGTGCGTGTGGTATGACGTCTCACGGCCCCAACGTTTTGGGGTCAATCATCAGATTGGGATGCGGTAGCCGGCGAAGCAGAGACATGTTTGAATTGAGTGCTCATTTTACGCTGCGCGTGTTGGATCAGGCCGAAGACATCGGCAGCAGACCAGCCACGTCATCTTTGACCCTGGTTGAGTTTGAGTGAGCAACACCCTCTTGAAGTCCTGGTTGTTCGGCGTGGCGTTGTGGCTCGCTGCGGTCTCGGCATTTGCGCTCTATTCCGTCGAAACGTCGCGGCAGCGGCTGACCGATGAACTGGCGGTGACGGGCCGGACCCTGCACCGCTTGATATCCCAGCGTGCCGCGCAGCACGACGCCCACATGACCAGCTTGATCGCATTAACCGGCGACACGGACCCCACACGATTGGACGCCACCCGGCAGGTGATGGAAAGTGTTGCGCGCTTCTATCCGCGCATCGCCTGGCTCGCGCTTGTTTCGCTCGATGACAAGGTCGGACAGCAAGGCGCCGCAACGGCACAAAGTGGCGGCGCACCTAAACTGTTGCTCGAAGTCCCCTCCGGCGGGGGCGAAGATCTTTCCCCGTTGCGCGACGCAATCACGCGACAACAGCGCGGCAAGGTCGGGGCCTATGTCGGCAGTAGTGGCCGGTATCTGCTGGCCAAGCGGGCACAGGCGCCTTCGAACACCGCGCTGGTGATTTCCATCGACGCGCGCCATCTGCTGGAGCAGGAGGAACAACCGCGATGGGCGCACGTCAGGCTTACGCTCAACGAGCAGCTGTTGCTCGACCTGCCGGCCGAGGATGCCGTCAGTGGCAACACATCTTTCGTCGCCCCCGCCCATTTCGAATCGACGATCGACAGTGAGAGCCAACGGATCTCGCTGTCACTCGACCGGCCGATGCCGACTGAGGCGCTCCTGCCTTTGAGACCGTTGATCGGCTTTGCGGCAATGGCCGGACTGGCGTCTTTCGCGCTGGTGTTCGCATTGCGCCAGCGCGCCGCCGTCCAGAAATCCCAGAAGTCGACGCGAGAGGCCGAAGCCCGAGCGCTCTTGCAGGAGCGGCAGGCGCTGCTTGCTCATGCTTCGCGTGTCAACGCCATGGGCGAACTGGCGTCAGGCATAGCGCATGAACTGACGCAGCCCTTGACGGCGATGCTCAGCCGCAGCCAGGCAGCGCTCAGATTGGCCGGCACGGACAAGCCCGATATCGGGCTGATCTCGGAGGCACTTGAAGTCAATGTCCGCGAGGCGAAGCGTGCGGGCGAGATGTTGCGGCGGATGCGCGACTATGCCTCCAACCGTACACCGGAGCCTATCACCAGCGCGATCAACGGTATCGTTGCCGAAATCGCGGCCCTCACCGGCTCCGATCTTCAGCGACGCGGCATCCAGCTTAGCCTCGACCTGACGAAGGAGCCGCTTGCGGCCGACGTCGACCCGATTGAGCTGGAGCAGGTTCTGCACAATCTGATCCGCAACGCGGCCGACGCGCTGGAGGGCGCAGGGACCAAAGACGCGCAGGTCGAAATCGAGACACGAGCCATTGGCGACGAGGTAAAGATCATCGTGCGTGATAATGGACCGGGGATCGCCGCAAATGCTTTTCCCAAGCTGTTTCAACCGTTTTTTACGACCAAGCCCGATGGCATGGGCCTGGGGCTCTCGCTGTGTTCGACCCTGATCGAGCGCGTCGACGGCCGAATAGAAGCGGAAATTGCTGCAGGTGGCGGGGCGTGGTTTACGATTACGCTGCCACGTGCGCAGGAACAGGAGCCGCAGTGAGCAAATACCGGGTCTATCTGATCGACGACGATGAGGCGGTACGGACAGCGATCGCCTTTCTGCTCAGCACCTATGGCATCAATGTCGAAACATTTGGCGATCCCCAGACTTTCCTGACGCATATCGATGAGGAGAAGCCGGGATGCCTTATCGTCGATCTGCGCATGCCCTTGGTTTCGGGGCTGCAACTGCACGCGAAACTGGCCGCGCGCGGCATTGATTGGCCGACGATCATGATCACCGGCCATGGCGACGTCGCAGCCTGTCGACGGGCGTTCAAGGCGGGTATCCAGGATTTCCTGACCAAACCGGTGGACGGCGAGGTGTTGGTGGAGGCGCTGCAGCAGGCATTCGCCAGCTTCGATGCACGGCTCGAAAAGCGCGAGGCACGACTGCAGCTCGCACGGCTGACCGAACGCGAGCGCGAGGTTCTCGATATGGTCGCCTTGGGTTGGGCAAGCAAGGAGATTGCGGCAGCGCTCAACATATCGGCACGAACCATCGATGCGCACCGGGCGAAGATAGCCGAGAAGCTTGGCACCAGTTCGGTGGCCGAGTTCGTGCGGCTAACGCTCGCGGATAAGGGACCGGCATAGGTTGTCCTACCTATGCCAGGTGGTGCCATCGCGGATTCTGCAGGCGGGGCCGATTGGATAGTTCTGGTTTCGGAAAAGCGAAACGCTTCCTCCGGAAAAAGGACAGGAACCACGCCATGATCAAGACCCTTCTCGCAACGGCTTCCGCGCTCGTCATCGTCAGCGGCACCGCCCAGGCCGAACTGCTGACCGAAAAGAATATCCCGTCGAACCTCGCCGTCGAGATCGCCACGAATGCGGTCCAGGCCTGCGCCGCCGATAAGTACAACGTGACGGCAGCAGTGGTCGATCGCGCCGGCGTGCTGCGCGCGCTCGTGCGCGCCGACAACGCCGGACCGCATACGGTTGAGGCGGCTCGCGCCAAGGCGTTCACGTCCGCATCCTCGCGCACACCGACCTCGAAAATGGCAGAGAACGTCGCCAAGAACCCGGTCGCAGCCGAGCTGGTCAACATCGAAGGCTTTCTCGTGCTCGCCGGTGGTGTACCGATCAAGGCCGGTGACGTCACGATTGGCGCAATCGGCGTGGGTGGCGCTCCTGGTGGCAATCTCGATGAGGCCTGCGCAGCGGCCGCGATCGAAAAGGCTGCCGGCCAGCTGAAGTAATTCAGAAGCATGTCGCGCAAAAAAGCCCAGCAGTTTTGCGCGACATGGAAAGACAAGGCGCAGAGCGCAGCGACTGAATTCATCGCGACGCGCTTAGGCGACCGCAGGTAGGACCGGCCCTTCCGGTGCGATCGGCGGCCTTTGCTCACACTCCTATGCATGGTCTCGGACAGGCTGGCATCGCTCGAACAGCGAAGCCGGCCTGGCCTGCCACTGTCTAGGCGCGGGTAGCGGTCGCCATCCAATGCAGGGATCATCCCCCTTGGGTCCCGGCCGATAAATGCGCTCGCCATCAATCGGCCAACAGGTGCCACGCTCCGGAAAAGCACACCCGACCAGACAAGCCTCGTCCTCCGGTTTCACTAAGAAATTCGGCAAGCAAAGGCAGCGAGAAGAACGGCGGAACGCTTCCGCGATCACCGCTCCAGGCGACGGGCGCCCGCGGCCGTAGCACAGAGACAGTCTTTGCGGCAGCAGCCTTGTCTCATAGAACGGCAGAGCCAGCGTGCGCTGGTGTATCGATGCCCGGGCAACAGAACGGTGTTGCAACTCAGCAACATATCTCACATCAATATTTGCAATTCGCAATTGCGACTTGCGAAGAGAATACTCTCATGCGACGTTGCATTGTCAGCAACCCACACTATAGGAGGCGTGAGATGACATATACTCTCTTTAATATGCGCACTTCTGGTGGATTCGTTGCTGTGCTCGGGATGCATCTCGCATCCTGCGTCGACCCATCGGGTTCACGAAGCGCCTAAACGCTGACCTTCGACGGCTCGGCATTTCCCAACTGACCTAACGCTACCGGCCCACCGCGAGACCATTCGCGTCCAAGCCCAAATCAACGTTTAGAGGACCCGATCGCGTCGCAGCATCGGGATGAACACATGCGTGAAACATCATTTCCGGCCGCCGGCACTCTGCCGGCAGCCCTCGACGAACTGTGCCGTACATTTGGCATCTGGAGAACAACAGGCGGCCTCGTCAGGGCAGCCTGGCGGCATCATCGACTGGTCAACCAGACAACCGGCCTCTCCAACCGGATGCGCCGCGATATCGGGCTTCCCGAAATCGGCGAACCGCCCGACGATCCCTGGATCGCTGCGTGGGGATCACCTCGGTGGGCCCCGTCGGTTCTGATCAACTGAGGTGGAAGGCAACCGCCAAGCCCAGCGGGCAAGACGGTTGTCGCCATAGCGCAACACGGGCACGATGCAAGTCGTGCCCGTGACCTGCCGCGCGGACGCGACGTAGACATCATAGCCGAGCCATCAGGCTCACGCTGGAACCGGCCCATCGACGGGTGGCGCCATCAAGCCCCACGTCAGTGGATCGAGACGCAGGTAGAAATCGAGACGCGCACGATCGGGTGCTACAATTCCCAATGTATCAAACAGGATGGCAAAAGCCCGCTGCTCCTGATCCGGACTCGTCCAGCTTTCACGGGCGTTGGCTGTCATCAGCGCCAGATCGGCGTAGCGGTCCGCCGTTCCGAGACGACCGAGATCGATCATGCCGCTGCAGCGAAGGGTTCGAGGGTCGATCATGAAGTTCGGCATGCACGGATCACCGTGACAGACGACCCTGTCACCCGTTTCCTGCTCGAGGCGAACCGCAAGTTCGCGCTCCACGCGCGCCAAAAGGTCGTGGGCGGGTGTCTCCTGATCATCGACCGCAAGAAAATCGGCGTTCACGGCATCCCGGGCCACCACGTCCACGGCGCGCGCGAACATGGGCGCCAGACCGCGGTCGAATGGGCATTGGCCGACATCGAGCGCGTGGAGAGAGCCGAGTTGCCAGGCCATGGACGGCCAGGCCTCGAGTAGGTCGGCAGCCGAAAGATCCACTGCCGGGATGCCTTCGATTGCAGAAATGATCAGGCAGGCACCTTCGTCGGCAATGTGCCAATCAGTCACTTCAGGCGTCAGGATGCCTTTGCCCTGCAGCCACAGGAGCCGATCGCGCTCTCCGGAAAGCTCGGCCGACCGGGCCGCCGTCGCGACCTTGGCATAGGCTCGTCCGTCGCTGCGCTGATAGACGAAATCTCCGGACTCTCCCGTGACGACCGGCACCCATTCGAAGGGCGAACGCCCGAAAAATTCATGTGACAAACTCAATGCGAAGACTCCCGCGACCTCAAAAGTGCTTGTGTTAGCTGGGTACCGCCAGCAAAGATTGCAACATCGTAGATCCGACAGATTAGACGCCGTCTGCTGCCTCATGCCCGGCCGCGCCGATCACCGATGGTGGCTTTCCACAGAACGCTGGCCGATGCTCGATCAAACTGACGCCGGCAACGCCGCGCACTTCCAGCACAGGACAGAGGGTAAAATGAACCAGACGCTCGCACTCATCGCTATTGTTGTTCGAGACTATGACGAAGCGATCGATTTCTATGTGAACAAGCTGAAGTTCGCCTTGGTCGAGGACAGCTATCAACCGGAACAGGACAAGCGCTGGGTCGTCGTCAAACCGGTCGGCGACGGCAGCACCTCCTTGCTACTCGCCCGCGCTTCCAGTCCCCACCAGGAAAACTATATCGGCGACCAGGCGGGTGGCCGCGTCTTTCTCTTCCTGCGGACCGATGACTTTGTGCGCGACTACGCCGATCTGGTGGCACGCGGCGTCGAATTCGTCAGGGAACCCAAGGATGCACCCTACGGGACCGTCGCGGTCTTCAAGGATCTCTACGGCAACCTTTGGGATCTTGTGCAGTTTACGGATGGCAGGCCCTGAGGCCCTCGAGCACGAAGGGTTCCAACGCCGCGGACTTCCGCAAGGTTTGCCGCTGTACCTAACGTCGACGACGTCAGAACCGGGCTTGACTACCCATAGCTCGGCGGTTATTGATCCAATCCATAGCCAACGAGTTATTGAATTGTGACGCCACAGCCGCACGAGATCCTGTTCAAAACCCTTGCCGATCCGACGCGACGGGCGCTCTTTGAGCGGCTGTGCCGCGACGGCGACCAGACGGTCGGGGCACTTACGGCGCACGCCGGGATATCGCAGCCGGCCGTTTCCAAACATCTCGGGATCCTGAAGCGCGCCGGCCTGGTGCAAGATCGGCACGAAGGCCGCCTGACCCACTATAGCGCGCAGCACGGCGCGCTTGACCCGTTGATCGGCTGGGCAAACCAGATGGCCGGGTTCTGGCACAACCGCTTCGACGACCTCGAAGACTTGCTCAAAAGGATGGACCAATGACCGAAACATCAACCGAAACGCTCACCGTCATCGTCGAACGGGAGGTGCCCTATCCGGCGGAGAAGATCTGGCGCGCGCTCACCCAGCCTCACCTGATCGAGGAGTGGCTGATGAAGAACAATTTCAAGCCAGACCGTGGGCACCGCTTCAATCTGACTGCCGACTGGGGCGCCGTCGACTGTCAGGTGCAGGCGGTCGAACCCAACAAATCGCTATCCTATAGCTGGGACACCAAGGATCTGAAGAGCCTCGTGACCTGGACGCTCACCCCGACGGGCGCCGGTACCCGGCTGCGCATGGAGCAGTCCGGTTTCCGGCCAGATCAGCAGCCGTACTATCAGGGTGCAACGGCCGGATGGCCGAGATTCCTTTCGGCGCTCGAGGCGGTCCTGGGCCGGATGGACTGAAGACCAACCCTATTCTTTGAGTTCGCGCCACGCGGATCGCCCGATCCGTTGCGGCTGGTATTGTGAGGAGGTGCCAATGAACTGGAACAACTGGATTCGTCAAATTCACCGCTGGACGTCGCTTGTCTTCGCAGTGGTGGTCGCCGCCATCTTCATCGCCTTGGGCGTAGGCAAGCAGCCCGCCGAATGGGTCTATTTCCTACCCCTGTTCCCACTCGCCATTCTCGTGCCCACCGGTCTCTACATGTTCGTGCTGCCTTACCTTAGCGGGCGACGCACCGCCGGATAGGAGAAAGCGCGATGGCCAGCAAGACATCCAAGAAGCCGGCGGCGGCAAAGGCAGACAAACCACGCGCCGCGGCACCGGCTCAGGCCGGCGACGTGCCCCTGCTGTCCGGTGGCAACCCGCAGATCGCCAAGGGCTATGGCGACGCCCCCGTCCAGGCCTATATCACCGCGATGCCGGGCTGGAAGAGCGATGTCGGCCGGCGCCTCGACGCGCTGATCGAACGCACAGTCCCCGGCGTCTACAAGGCCGTCAAATGGAACTCTCCGCTCTATGGCATTGAGGGTGAGGGCTGGTTCCTCGGCATCCATGTCTTCACGAAGTACGTCAAGGTGGCGTTCTTCCGCGGCTCCTCTCTCAATCCGATGCCGCCCGGCCAGTCGAAGCACAAGGAGGTTCGCTACCTCGACATTCGCGAAGACGACCAACTCGATGAAGAGCAGTTCACCGACTGGGTAGGGCAAGCCAGCCAACTGCCCGGCGAACGCATGTGACGGCCATGAGGCTGCGTGGCCCGACTCCGCCGATCTTCGGCAGTTCACCGCGCGCGTTAAAGGTTCATTAAGCATAGCTTGAATCGGGCCGCCCGATGCACTTGGGGACGCGCACAGCTTCACCTAAGTACACGCTCCTCACCCGATGCTGGGTGATTGAATGGAGTGACATGATGTCAATGGAAAATGAGGCAGCCGCCCAGGCGCTGGCGCTCGACCGTTCGGTCAGCGATGCCGAAATCAGTATCGCCATCTCCCACGCACAGAACGCGATCGAGGCCGCGGGCGAGACCCAGTCTCCGGGGCTTCGCCGCGCGATGCAGGTCAAGGATGCACTCGAAGGCGCTCTGCGTATCCGCGGTCGGACCACCGGCCGGCCGGTGAACGGATGAATTCCGTAGGTCCCATCCACGGCGGTCCGTTCAAGATCACCGCGCGCGCCCGATAGGTTCCGCACCGCCAAACAGGATTCACGATGCAGCTGATGTCCATGCCGGTTGTCGCCGGCATATCCCTGGGCGTTGCGATCATCACGATCTTCTCCCAAAAGCACCGTGGCAAAGCCGCCGGCGAAAGGGCGCTCGTCTCCCTCGGAAGCTTTCTCGCGAGCCTTCTTGTGCTGTTCATTCTCAACTTCGCGATCTTCTGCGTCCAGCAATCCTAATGCACGTCCGATCGAATCTGTTGAGCGATGCCGGCCGTATCATGTCGCGCAAAGACATGTGCGGCGACACCAGCGCCGCAAACAGCCCTGATGGCGTCCCGTCAACGTCGCGCGCCAAGGCCACGAGGCCACTTGGCCCGTTGACACGGATGGTATGCAGCACCGCGCTTTACGGTTTCCTTATTCCCAAACTCCCTCTTCCCAAGCGATTTTCTATGCACGCTTGGGCTAAGTGTTGCCGCGCCCCGACGCGTGATCAGTCGGTGCGCCAATGAAATATCGGCCGAGGCAGCGCTCGAACGCCACTGCCATGCTTGCGCCGCTTTCGGGTGGCTTGAGACGCCGGCCCCCTTTCCTTTGCGGCGTCACGGCCAGCAGCGATGCCTCAAGGAGCAAACGACAGATCCTATGACGAGTATCAGACGATGAAGATGAGAAACGCATTCAGGCTTGCGCCAAAACAGAGCCGGAGATTGCCCACCGAGTATTTCATTCTGGCGAATGTGCGTTTCGAAGGGCAGGTCGTCGGATACCTCGCCGGACGGCCAATCCGCGAAATAGCGACCGACGGCGGCGGGCTTCGATACCAGTTCGTCGGCGTCGCCGCGCGCAACGCTGCCGGAGGTCCGGACGTACAGTCGCTGCGCAAGGGCGAATGGATCGTTCAACCGGGGCTGGTCTATGCCAGTATCGGCGACGACGTCGTCGCTTCTGCAGACCGCGCCGCCTGACACCGGTCGAAGTGTCGGGGAAGCTATCGAATAGGACCGCAATGTCTATGTAATCTTGGCAGATTAGCTCCGGGGTAGACAATTCGAACCCGGGATCGAACATGCCCTTTTGCAAAGCGCGCGGCACCTTCGCCGCCATCGCTATCACCGCAGCCCTCATTCTGACCGGCTGCGCCTCCACCGTGATGAAGAACTATATCGGCCAGCCGGTGGAATCGGTCGTCATCGACTACGGACCGCCGACCGCCGTTCTTGACCTCGGATGGGATCAGCGCGCCTACCAATGGCGCAAGATCTCCACCAACGTCGTTTCCGGCTCGACGAGCGGTGAGATTCGCGACACGCGGCGCGGCCAGCGCTATGAAGAGACCGTAACGCCGGGCTATGTCGAGGAGCAGGAGTGCTTCTATACATTCTACGCCCGACAGCAGGGCGGCCGCTGGTATGTGACGAACTTCCGTCAACCGAAGCTCGAATGCGAGTGAGCGCTTCAACTCGCCCCCGATTTGAGAAATGATGCATTCGACACCGCGGCTCCGGCGCTTTCGGAACCGCATTCAGGAGAGATCGGCATGCGCATCCTGCTGCTAGAGGACGAGCCCGAAATGGCGTCGGCCCTGAAGGCCGCGCTCGAGCGTCGGCAGGTGATCGTCGATCATGTTTCGACGCTCGCCGACGCCGAGGCCGTGGTCGAGCTCTGGTCCTACGACGTAATCGTACTCGATCGCCGCCTTCCTGACGGCGAGGGCCTCAGCCTCATTCCGAAGCTGCGCGCGCTGCGCGTCGAAGCGCCGATCATGATGTTGACGGCGCTCGGCGCCATCAACGACCGCGTCGCCGGTCTCGATGGCGGTGCCGACGACTATCTCGCCAAACCGTTTGCGGTCGAGGAACTGATGGCGCGCCTTCGTGCACTTGGTCGCCGTCCCGTCACGCTCAAGTCCGACCAGATCATGGTTGGCCGCCTGACCTATGATTTCCGCCATCGCGAAGCGGTCGTCGACGACAAGCCGCTCGACCTTCTGCGGCGGGAAAGGCTGGCGTTGGAGGCGCTGATGCGCCGCCCGGGCCGCACGGTCCTGCGCGCAACGCTGGAAGATTCCGTCTATGCCATGGAAGACGAGATCGATTCCAACGCGCTCGATTCCCACCTTTCGCGGCTGAGACGAAAGCTCGAAGAGGTCGCGGCCGGCGTCGAGATCAGGGCAATCCGCAACCTCGGCTATCTCCTGCGCGCAACGGCATGAGAAAACCTCGCTCGCTTCAATGGGTCCTGGTGCGCCGCCTGATCCTGCTGCAGGCGGCAACGTTCGTCGCCTTCATCGCCCTGCTGGCTGCGATCCTGACGATCGCCCAGCCTCGGCTGATCATCGACAACGAGGCGGCCATCAAGCACCTGTCCGAGGCGGTGGCGCACGACAAGAGCGGCGGCCTCATTGTGCGCGACACCGAGGAGCTTCGTGCGTTCCGGGAAGACTTCCCCAATCTCTGGTTCATCATCCGCGATGCCGACGGGCATGTGGTCGAGCAAGGCAGCATTCCGGCCGCCTATGAAGCGGCTGGTGGAGAGCTGTTGAAGAATATCGGCCGCGCGACGCTGCGGTTCGATCAGGGCGACCTTCGACCGGAAGCCGCCCTTGCCAATGTCGACACCGATGTCGGCCGAGTGCAGATCCTTGCCTCCTCGATCTCGTCGCGCGACGAGAACGATGGGCTCGAAGTCGAGATCAACGTGAACGCCGAGATGGCAAAGGATGCCAATGGCAATCCGGACTGGCTTCGCGTGCTGCCGGTCCTGGCGCTGCTTATCCTTTGCCTGCTGCTGCCGATCATCCTGGTGATGGGCGTCGCCACGTTGGTCACCACGCCGGCCGTTGTGCGCCGCTCGCTTGCCGGTCTCGTTGCGACAGCCGATCAGGCCGGGCGGATCGATATCGACAATCGCGCGGTGCAGCTCGAAACCGCCCAGGTGCCGACGGAAATCGCGCCGATGGTGCATGCCTTCAACAACGCGCTTTCTCGTCTGGACGAGGGTTACGACCAACGCAATCGGTTCCTGACAGACGCGGCCCATGAATTGCGCACGCCGATCGCCATCCTTCGCACCCGCGCCGAATTGCTGCAGGAAGATCCGCAGAGTGCGCGGCTAAGGAAAGATATCGAGCGGCTGTCGCATCTGGCCCAACAGCTTCTGGAACGCCAGGTGCTTGAGCACGGCAGCGGCACCCGCGAGGTCGTCGACCTTGTGGCGCTCGCCAAAACGTTGGCCGCCGACTTCGCGCCGCTCGCCTTCGAGGCCGGCTACGAACTGGCCTTCGAGACGAATGCGACGCGGCCAGTGCCGGTCAGCATTCATGTTCAGCAAATCGAGCAGGCGGTCGCCAATCTCCTGCGCAACGCCGTCGAGCATAGCGCCAATCGCGGAACGATCACCGTACTGGTCGACGCCCGCGGCGGGATCGAGGTCCATGACGAGGGTCCCGGTATTCCTGAGGACGAGCGAGACCGTGTCTTCGAACCCTTCTACCGCCTGCGCCCGCGTTCGAGCGGCGCTGGCCTCGGGCTCAATCTGGCCCGCGAAATCGCCCGGCTGCATGGCGGTCGTATCGATATCCTCTACGGTTCGTGGTCCGGCGCGCGGATCAGGCTGCAATTGCCGGTGGTCGACGGGCATCACCTCGCGGCGCTTTCGACCACCTCCGCCTGAACAGCACCGGGCGGCAGTCGGTCGGTCGAACAAGGCGTCAACGGCTTTGCAACTTTTCAGATCACTTTTCGCCTTAGCCCTTATCAACGGTCGGCCGATGGTCCACATATGTCTCGGCGTTTCGAGGTCAGCGTTCTCCGGAGCTTCCGCTTCGAGAGCAGCAAGGCCGTCAGAACAGAGTGGAGAATTGCGATGCAGACTTCATCCGAGGCAATGGCCGGACCGCTGCACGACAGCGGCGCCCGTCCCATCGACAGCAAGGGAATTCTCGACTGGCTGATCATGGAGACCCGTGACCAGCGCTTCATCGACAATATTTTCGTGGATCTGTGCGAACGACTGGTCCAGGCCGGCGTTCCGCTCGCGCGGGCCACCCTGCATTTCCGGATCCATCACCCGCAGTGGCTCGGCGCCCGCATCCTTTGGCGCAAGGGCCTGACGGAGGCGGATATCCGCATGTTCGATTATGGTGTCGAAGACACGACGCAGTATCTCAACAGCCCGCTCTATGCCGTCAACAACGGCGCCAGCCAGGTTCGCAAGAACCTCGAGGCGGCAACCGACGATGAGGTGCCGAACTCGCTCTATGAAGAACTCCGTGCCGACGGCTTCACCGACTACGTCGCCTTGCCGCTGGAACACACGCTCGGCAAGCGCCACGTGGTGACCTTCGCCAGTGATCGCAAGGGCGGCTTCGAGACTGTTCATCTCGAGGTTCTCACCAGTCTGTTGCCGGTTCTGGCCCTTGTCAGCGAAATCCGGCTGAAGAACCGGATGGCGCGAACGCTGCTCGAAACCTATGTCGGGCCGCATGCAAGCGAGCAGATCCTTGCCGGTGCGACGACACGGGGGAGCGGCGTGACCGTCAGCGCCGCGATCCTGATCTGCGACCTTCGCGACTTCACCAAACTATCCGACCTCTGGCCGCGCGATGATGTGATCGAGTTGCTCAACGGTTACTTCGATGCCATGTCCGAGCCGATCGAGCGGCATGGTGGCGAGATCCTCAAATTCATGGGCGATGGCCTGCTGGCGATCTTCCCGCTCAGCAATCCGCGGGCCTGCGAAAACCTGCTGCAGGCAATCGGTGAGGCGGAGGTCGCGATCGCCACCCTGAACCAGGAAAATCTGGCAAGGGGGCGCGAGGCCCTCGGCTACGGCATCGGGGTCAACGTCGGCGATGTGATGTACGGCAACATCGGCTCTCGCCGGCGGCTCGACTTCACAGTGATCGGACCGGCCGTCAATATCGCTTCGCGCCTAGAGAACCTGACAAAGCAGGCGAAGCGCCCGGTGCTGCTGTCACGCGCCTTCGTCGAATTGGCGGGACGCACGCGCGACATGGAGCATTTGGGCGCCTTTCCCGTGAAGGGCCTCGACGATCCGATTGACGTCTTCGCATTTTCGTCCGGCACCGCTCAGGCGGCGGAATGATCGGTGCAGAGTCTTGGTTTTTGCTAATCGGGCGGGCGCGACCGTTTAAGGCAACCGCTCGCCGACCCAACGCGCGACGGTCTGCGCCATCGTTTTCAGATGATCTGCAGCGGAATAGCCGGAGATCGTCTTGCGTGGTTTGAGATCGTGGTCGCCATCTTCGAGCCAAAGGATTTCTATTGCACCGGACAGGGGGTATCCGGGGACCTCCTCGCGCGTGCCGAATTCGTCGCGCGTGCCCTGGCAGATCAGCGTCGGCGTCTTCAACTCCCCGAGGTGTTTGGTGCGCAGCTGATCGGGCTTTGCTGGAGGATGGAACGGATAGCCGAGGCAAAGCAGGCCGATGATTTTGCCTTCGGCATAGAGCTCGTCAGCAATCATGCTGGCGACACGCCCACCCATCGATTTGCCGCCGATTAGCAACGGGCCGACCGCACCAAGAGACGCCACGGCGGCCCTGAACTCCGGATTGAGCGTTTCGGCGCGCGGTGGCGGTTTGCGGCCGCCTGATCGACGCCCCGCCATGTAGTCGAATTCGAACCGGGCCACACGAAAGCCTTCGGCAGCCAGCGCTTTGGCCGATGCGGTCATCGAAGCCGAATCCATCGGCGCGCCGGCACCATGCGCCAGCAAGATGGTCACCGGCGCATTCTCTGGCCCATCAAACAACATCGTCTTTTCCATCTCGACACCATCCGGCGTATCCGCCAATGAAATGCTGACTTTTATGCTGCGCCAGCGTCTTTTGGTCGACGTGGCTCGTGGGTCAACGTGTTTTCTACTGCATGTTTCCTTAAATCGTATCCGATTTAAGGAAACATGCAGCAATTCAAAGTGCTACAGCAACCTTTGCGCGTCTAAATAAGACGCGCGGCGCTGTAGCATGTCGAGCGCCGTGAGCCAGGGGTGCAGCGTACCATAAGCAGTCACGATCGATTGCCGCAACCAGTCGCGCTGCAACGCACTCAATAGCGGTAGGCAGGCCCCGAAATCGAACTCGTCTTTTTGTCGGGGCGTTTTTGCCTTGTAGAACAACTGGACCTCAACAGCGAGGAACGGTGGATCCCCGCCAGCCGCCATCGCGCTGATCGGCCGGGTCACCAGAGGATTTCGGCGCGAACGCCAGCTTTCCCCATTACTGTGGTCGAACATCAGTTGAAAGCGCCATGGCCCTTGCCGCTCGCCACGGCACCAGACATCGTTTACCGTTTTCGGCAGGCTTTCCGTTTCGCTCCACCGGCGCAAATGCCCCGGCGGATCCGCAGCCCAGCAATCCCATTGCCGAAGAAAGGAACGAACGTGCGCGCTGTCTCTCTGCAGCACGAGGATATCGATGTCGCCGTGACTGCGAAAAGGGCGACCGACGAAATGCTCGATCGCATACCCACCAGCGATCCACCAGGGAAAGGGTGCGGGCGCGAAGAGTACCGCGATGTCTTCGGGCAACAGCGGCTCCCACGGTTTTTCATGTTCCTTCATCCGCAGATCATTCCCGTCTTGCTATTCTGGCCGCTGTGACACTGAACGGAACTTTCTTCGTGACTTGCCTGTTAAAGAACAGTTGAAAGCCGTTCAGGTGCTCAGACGTCCGGCAAGATCGATGCCTTTTCCCGATTTGCCAATGCCGTTTCGAAACAGTCCGGCAAGCCAGGCACATTCGCATTCGCAGTCGGTGCCGTTCTCCTGTGGGCGGCCACAGGTCCGATCTTCGATTTTTCCGAGACCTGGCAATTGGTGGTGAACACGGCGACGACGATCATTACATTCCTGATGGTCTTCGTCCTTCAGAACTCTCAGAACCGCGACAGCGCCGCCCTTCAGGCCAAACTCGACGAACTGATCCTGACCAGCTCGGCCGAAAACGAATATATCGGGATCGAGAGACTTGAGGAACATGAGCTGGAACGACTGACGGAACTCCTGAAGCAGCATGCGCGAGATGCGCACGATCACGCGCTTCACCAGAAAATTTCAAATGCCGTCGGCAAGAAACGCAAACGGCGAGCCGACCCAGCGGCGTGAGACAGCGCGTCGTGTCGCGGCAACCGTGCGGCGCTCGATCTAACCGAGCGGGCTCGGCGCAAATTGCGCCACCAATTCATGTCGATCACCCGGATAAGTCAATCGCACATGGGTGACCGGGGCGCGACCGCTCCAGGTGCGCCGCTCGATGACGAGACAAGCGGCGCCTGTCGAAATGTCGAGCGCCTGCGCCGCGTTGCGTCCTGCCGCCACGGCCCGGATGCGATGTTCGGCCGTACTCCACGGTACCTTTCCGAGCAGCCAGGAACCGGGCGCTGACGTCTCGAAAAGCTCTGTCTCGGCTTCGGGAACAGCCGCCAGGCTGATAAGCCGCTCCTCGAAACAGAAGGGGCGACCGCCGGCGAAATGCCGGCAACTCACTTCGAGCAGTCTTGCAGACGGCGGCAGGTCGAGCCGACCGGCATCGCTGCCCTCGGCCTTGCGGATGCTGCGTTCATCCAGGTGAAAACTGTAATCCAGTCCAAGGGACTGAACCTCCAGCTTGACATCGTGGATTTCCATCACCGCCGACTGCACATGCGGGAAAGTGACGTAGCTCCCCGACTTGCGCCGCCGCTCGATCAGTCCGCGTTTGACCAGTTCGGTCAGCGCCTTGTTCACGGTCATGCGCGAACAGCCATATTGCTCGGTCAATTCATGCTCGAACGGGATGCGATGTCCAGGTGGCCACGCGCCGGAAAGAATGTAACCTTCCACATCCCCGAGGATTCTCTGGTGCAACGAAAGCGACTGGGGCTGGTTGCCCACTTCGTCGGCTGGCTGATCGCTCGGAATGTCGGCACCCTCAATGGTTTGCTGTTGCCGGCAAGCTTAAACATTTCCCGGCGCCGCGACAGCCCTCCCCTCGCCCTTTCCCGCTTTTTCGCCAAAGCTTCCTCGGCCGTCGGGTTACGCGACGGGTGGCTGCAGCTTATGTAAGCGGCGCACGCACTTCCAACCGCGGACGCAAATCCTCGCGACACAGCTAACGGCAGCACCAATGACGCTTGCCGAGATCAGCCTCACTTCGGCGGCGTCCACCCCAAGCTGGGCGATAACTGCCCCGCGGCTCGCCCATTCCGGCGCCGGCCTCCACCATACTAACTTATTGTAATTTATGGCTTTATTTTCGTGTTCGGCATTGTTCGAAGCCGAGCGTTCAGCCGTTGCCGCCGAGTTGGCTCGATATCGCTTCTTGGACAGGAAGAGCGCGGGCGGTTGACAGCTGTCAACGTTGACGGCCAATCATTTTGGGCGCGTCATAAGCTCCCTGTTTCGCAACGAGGAGACGCAATCAAAAGAGGTCCAGCGGCAAAGCGGCGTTCGGGCCGGACCCTGTGCGACGGCTGCATTGGCCACCGCACATTTTGGGCAACCAGGGTCGTATCAATAAAACAGATGCCAGGGCGTCAGGAAGGCGCGGGCCCATTCCTGATCGCGCTCGCGCTCACGATCGTCAGCCGGTTCGTGTGGCGTCAATTCAATGCGCGGCTTTACCGACTGCACGACGGCCTTCGGCGCTGGCGGCTCGAGGTAACCAAGTGTCATCCCGCCGAGATAGAACATGCTGCATCCCTTCCAGTCCACCTGACATCATCGTCATCGCACCACGATCTTGCCACAATTCAACTCGCTGTCAATAGTCGACTAAATCCATATTTTAATAGCCACAGTTTGCGATGGAGCATCAAGGCAGCGTTCTTCTCCCCCTCGGCTGCAAAACAGGTGCGCGCGCCGTTCGCGGGGAGCTGTAGTTGCTGGTTGGAATCGGGCCGACATGTTAACAACCTGGTCGGCCGTCGCACGAGTTGTCCGCGGACAACTGGCGCCATTGCGCGCCCTCCGTTGCTTGAGCCGGCAACACGGCCATTCGGCTATCCATTTGTACATTCAGGCCGAATCGGATCATAGTGCATCTGCGCATATTGCCTCGATATGACAATATTTGCGCAGTTTTTGGAGAACTCGATGTTGCAGCAGAAAATCCACGGCCTCGATGTACAGGAGCATTTGCCAACGCTCCTGGCTGCCGATGCCATGGAACTTGCGCACCAACTCCAGCAGCATCAGAAGAAAATCTTCCCGCCGCAAGCGCAAAAGACGTTGCGACTTTTCAGTCCGGCCGAGGCGGCCGCCTTTATCGGGATCGCCGAAGGCTACCTGCGCCAGATCGCCTCGGAGGGCCATGGGCCCGAGCCGTTACCGAATGGACGCCGCATGTATGCGATCTCGGATATCGAGCGCATTCGACGTGTTCTCGACGAAGGTGGCAAGTCGGGAAAATACATTCCGCATCGCCGCGGCGACGAGCGGCTGCAGGTCATCTCGGTCATGAACTTCAAGGGCGGATCGGCGAAGACGACGACCTCGGCGCATCTTGCGCAATACCTCGCACTTCGCGGTTACCGCACGCTGGCGATCGATCTTGATCCGCAGGCTTCACTTTCGGCCCTGTTCGGTCACCAGCCGGAACTGGACGTTGGCGAGGCGGAAACGATCTATGGCGCCATTCGCTATGAGAACCCTCGCCCGATCGCAGAGATTGTCCGTTCCACCCATTTGCCCAATCTGCATTTGATCCCCGGCAACCTCGAACTGATGGAATTCGAGCACGAAACGCCGAAGGCCATGACCAGCGGTTCGGCGGAAACCATGTTCTTTGCGCGTATCGGCGACGTGCTGGCCGATATCGAGAGCTTTTACGACATCGTCATCATCGATTGCCCGCCGCAGCTTGGCTTTCTCACCATGTCGGCGCTGTGCGCGGCGACATCGGTGCTGATCACCGTGCACCCGCAGATGCTCGATGTCATGTCCATGTCCCAGTTTCTCTCGATGACCAGCGAATTGATGCGCGTCGTCGAGAACGCCGGCGGCCGGACCAGCTATGACTGGATGCGCTACCTCGTCACCCGGTTTGAACCCAATGACGGTCCGCAAAGCCAGATGACCGGTTTCATGCGCTCCATCTTCGGCAATCGCATGCTGCACAACGCCATGGTCAAATCGACGGCCGTTTCCGACGCCGGCGTGACCAA
The DNA here is from genome assembly GCF_001425885.1 of Ensifer sp. Root1252. NCBI lineage: Bacteria > Pseudomonadati > Pseudomonadota > Alphaproteobacteria > Hyphomicrobiales > Rhizobiaceae > Ensifer > Ensifer sp. Root1252. The sequence goes on from NZ_LMDT01000004.1 coordinate 29,403, forward strand.
GCAAACGCTATATGAGGTGGAACGCTCGCAGTTTGTCCGCGGCACCTATGACCGCGCGATGGATTCCCTGACGCTCGTCAATGGCGAGATCGAGGACCTCCTGCGCAAGGTGTGGGGAAGGAAGTAACCCATGGCCCGCAAGAACCTGATCGGTGTTTCAGACAGTCATGCTGCAGATGGCGAGGATAATCGTCCGCTGGCCGGACGGCCGATCATCGGCCTCGATCCCGGCCAGCGACCACACGGCCCGATCGGCGGCATCACCCGGTCTCTGTCGAACATCACGCAGAAGGTGGAGCGAGCTCAAGAACTTGAACGCCAGCTTGCAGAAGGCCTGGCGGTGATAGAGCTCGACCCGGATCTGGTTGACGTTTCCTTCGTCGTCGATCGCCTCGGCGTCGCGGCCGATGTCGAACGCTCGCTGCTCGAACAGATCCGGGATCACGGACAACAGGTGCCGATCCTCGTGCGCCCGCATCCCAACGAGGACGGGCGTTATCAGGTCGCTTACGGCCATCGTCGTCTTGCCGCCACGCGTGAGCTTGGCAGCAAGGTCAGAGCTGTCGTCCGCGACCTCAGCGACGAACAGCTGGTGATTTCGCAAGGGCAGGAAAACAACGCTCGGACGGACTTGTCCTTCATCGAGCGGTCGCTGTTCGCCACCCGTCTCGAAGACCGCGAATTCTCGCGTGACGTCATCATGTCATCGCTTGGCGTCGACAAGGCGGCCCTGTCGAAGATGATTGCGATCGTGCGCCGGCTACCCATCGATGTGATCGAGGCAATCGGTGCCGCGCCGGCCATCGGACGGCGGCGCTGGGCGGAGCTTGCAGAGCTTGTTGAGAACGACGATGCGCTCATCAAGACCAACGCGTTCTTAGGGCGCACTGAATTCCTGGCAAGGGAGAGCGATCAACGGTTTGAGACGCTGTTTTCCTTCCTGAGCACTGTGAAGGCCCGGAGCCAGGCAGTTCCTTGGGTGGCGCCAGATGATACGCGCCCGGTGCGCATTCGAGAAACAAACAGCGAAACGACGCTTTCCTTCAACAAGAAGGTCGCGCCCGGTTTTGCAGATTTCGTGAGGCAGAGGCTCAAATCTCTGTACCTCGAATATCAAGAGGAAACAGGAGACTAACAGAGCAAAAGAAAAAGGCTTCCGAACGACTAGCGCAGCGGAAACCCTTCTCTCGTGTAGCAACTAGAGAATCCCATTTCCGCGAATCACTGTCAAGCGTTTTTAACGTCGTTTCGGCGAACGGACTTCTTTTGCCTTTGAAAAGGTGAAGAGAGATGGAGCGTGGAAATGTGACGACGCCCTTTGGGCGGCGCGCGATGACGCTTGGCATGTTCGCAAGCCAAGTCATCGCGAGCGAAATCGATTCGCAGCAGCCGATCGATAAATGGAAACTGTTTCGGACCGTCTGTGAAGCCAAGGCTGTCGTCGGCGTGTCCGACCGTGCTTTGGCCGTACTCAATGCGCTGCTCAGCTTCTACCCTAAGGTCGAGCTGACGTCAGGCAAGGGGTTGGTGGTGTTTCCATCAAACAACCAATTGGCCCTGCGCACCCATGGCATGGCAGGCACCACACTGCGTCGCCACCTGGCAACATTGGTGGAGGCCGGCCTTATCCTTCGCAAGGATAGCCCAAATGGCAAGCGTTACGCCCGTAGAGATACAAAGGGCGCCATCGGCGACGCCTTCGGGTTCGATCTGTCACCGCTGCTTGCACGCGCCCATGAATTGCAAACGGCCGCAGCCGCAGTCGCTCTGGCCCGACAGGAGGCGCAGCTTGCCCGTGAGCGTCTCAGCCTTTGCCGTCGCGATCTGACCAAGCTCATAGACGTGTTGCGCGAAACCGACCAAACGTCCAACTGGGACGACCTTCAAAGCCGTTATCTTCTCGCCGTCGACACCCTTCCGCGGAAACCTGGCCTCGCTGAAATCGAGCCTGTTCTCAAGCAACTGGACGCGTTGCGCGCGGAAGTGCTCAACCAATTGGAAAAACTGGTAAATCTTGAAAATTCGGACACCAATGATAGCCAAAATGGCTGCCACATACAGAGTTCACATCCAGACTCTTCTACTGAATCTGAACCGGGCTTTGGAAGTGAAGCTGTGACGTTTTCGAACTCACGCCAAACGTCCGACAGCATGGCCGTTGTGCAGGCAAGCAATCGGACGGCAATTGCAACAGACGCGGCCTCCCAGACCGAAACACCGGAGGTAACCCGGGGTAAAACGCATCGACCTCCGCAAACCTTCCCGCTATCAACCGTGCTGAAAGCCTGCCCTGATATCGTCGACTATGGTCCTGGCGGGGAGGTGCAGTCCTGGCGTGATCTGATGATAGCTGCCGCTGTGGTCCGTTCCATGCTCAATGTCAGTCAGGGAGCGCATGATGAAGCGTGCCGGGTGCTTGGCCCAGAAGCGGCCGCGACGGTGCTCGCATGTATCCTGCAGCGCTCGCCGCACATCGCGTCTGCCGGTGGTTACCTGCGGGACCTGACGCGGCGATCTATGCGACAGGAGTTCGTGGTTGGGCCGATGGTCATGGCGTTGTTGCGTGCCAATCCCGGCAGTATGGCGCTAGCCAGCTGAGCTAGAACAACGCGGCTGTTTCGACGGACGTTGACAGCTGTCAACTGCGGCTAGTTGTGCGCCTCATTCGGCAATCAATGTCCAATGAGGCGGACTGGTGGCCGACCTGTGCAGGATGTTGAGATCGAGTTTGCCGGGTCCAACACCTCGCAGCAGCTGATCCCGATCCCTGCCAAATTGCAGCGTGCGCGGCGCTGAGTACCGGCTTGCGACGGGCAACGTTAGATCGGTCCCTTGGTGAGTTGACAGCTGTCAACGGTTTCACGTCAGGCCATTCGAATGGAAAATACCACAACCACCAGCCCGCTGCAGATCCGTACACTTAACCTCTATCGACGAGAGGGTCGTCCAGTTCGCGGACTTCTGATCAAGGTCTGCCCCACCGGCTCCTGTCCTCCCCGGCAGAAAGATGGCACAAACGCTGAGGCTGCAAGGTGTCTACACCCGCAAGCGGTCACAACCTCAACCGCGTCCTGAGGCCGTGCAGGCATGAAGCTGCCCAACCGCACCTTCAGACGAGCATTATTCTGTCAGGCATTGCATTGGGTGATTTTCCCCACGCGCTCGGGGTGTGACGGGGCGAAACGCGATCCGGCAAAGTTCTAATGCATTGAGGCTCCGGACATGCCGGAGGGTTGCCTTATAAACCGTCGATAGATGTGATTGGTCGCTGGCCTGAGTTTGTTGTTACCCTCTGGCGGGGCCGATGTTGACAGCTGTCAACGCGTGACGGGCCGTTTTGTCGGAAAGTATCGCTCCTACACATTCGGCAGCATGAACGAACGCAAGCTGCTGCGTGGGCGCCATGCCCATCGCGATGCTAAGGCGAGTTAGTTTCGCCAGAGCGAGAAAGCGCCTGCGTGATAGGTTGCGCAATGCCTTTTCGGCCCAGAGAAGGGCAGGGGCCACCTGTCGCATAGACGCGTGTTGACAGCTGTCAACACGCAGGCGTTCGTCTGGCATCCCCAGCTCGAACCGCTATCCGTCCGCAATCCTGTCCGGCCTGACCTGTCGACTTCGATGACCAAAATCCCTTCACGACCGTCTTTCGAGACGTTAGCCGAATGGAAAGGAAATGCTGCTATGTTGGCAATGCTGGCCTTCCTGCGTTGCGAATGGCCCTCAAGAGCGTACAATGTGATGGTCGAATTCGTCGATTCGAATCCGGTTTGCGCTCATTTGAAGCGCTAAGAAGGCCATTCTAGCCTTCCGTACTGGTCAACGCAGAAACCCGACGACAAACATCCCGGTATCCGCTAAAACGGCATGTCATGTGTGTCGGAAGAAAACTGTCCGTTTTCCTTCCGTTTGCCAGAAATAGCGTGTGATTGTAATGCGATACCAAATCCCGGAATTAGTGCTGCAGACGCTGTTTTCCGCAACGATCGAAGCTGAAGATCGGTTGGCGCGGCTGGATGAGCGTGCCGGCCGCCATCCCGTCGCCGAAGGCTTTCGCGAGCGTGGTCAGTTCTTCGATGCGGCCGGTGCCCTCTGGGTTGCCGGCGAGTTGGTCCATGTCGAGGATCTGGTGCTGCATGATGCGCATATGGATGCCCGTGCGCCGACACACGAGTTGACGATCGCGCATGCAGTCTTGCGTGCGCGCCGGAGGATCTGGTTGTCCGACCCTGATTGGGCGCTATCGTCCGCCGGTCTGGCGGTCCTTCGCGGCGAACAAGTCGGCGGCGAGACACCGTCGATCGAGATGGACCGAGGCGTTCCGCCGGGGACGGCGGATGACGATAATGTCATCGCTGACGGCGATGACGACGACAATCCGCTTTCCCTCGAGTTCGCGGAGATCGATGCTGCGATCGCGCGATCGCAACGTCTGCTCGATGAACAGGCGGATGAAGTCGGTGACAGCGGATTTGGGGGGACAGAGCGCCCGTCCGCCTCAGAGCCCAAGGGACAGTTGGGGCTGCTTTTCGATGACGAATGGGACGAGGGCGCGCGGCTCGAGGCGTGGCGATCCCTGATTGCGGCTGCGGACCGAATGCCGGCCTGCCTTGGCGCGGCGATGCTCTTCGATGCCTGGGAGCAGATCGAGCCGCTTCGCAGGCAGCATTGGCTGGGAGGGTTGCTCGTTGGCGCCTACCTGCGCGCGCGTGGTAAAGTGACGTCGCATCTCATCAGCTTCCATACGGGCCTGAAGACAATTCGCCACGAACGGCGTCGTGCAAGAGATCAGGAGGTTCGGCTGAGGGCGTTTCTGGAGGCTCTAGTCCTCACCGGCGAACTTGGCCTCAAGGAGTTGGATCGACTGTTTCTCGCCAAGACCCAGATGGAAATGCGCGTGCGCGACCGTCGCTCAAATAGCAGCCTGCCAGGCCTGATCGAGCTTCTGCTGTCTCGGCCGATCGTTTCCGCCGGGCTGGTGGCGCGTCATGTCGGCGTCACCCAGCGGGGCGCGCTCAATCTTGTCCGCGAACTTGGGGCCAAGGAAATGACCGGCAGGGGGCGTTACCGCGGTTGGGGGATATTGTAACCGGTTGCGCAGTTGCACGGGCGGCAAACGGTCTTGACCGGATGTTCGGCTCACCGCGGCTCACATGGGGAACTTCGGGTCAAGAACTTTTAAAGGTCCATCGCATGTTTCCTTCGGTCGCTCTTTCGGCATCCAAGGCTGAGCCTGTTCGCGTGAACGGGCCTGTTTCCATCGCCGGTTCAAACTCACATTCGGTCGCCGCGCCGAGCGGCTGCACCATCATTCCGCTTGCGTTGCGGCAAAGGCTCAGGAGGACGAGACCATTCTTAGTAGCGGCGTTTGAAGCCATGTCGCGGATCGGTTCGTCCCCCTGGATCCGCCAGGATTGATCGCTCCTGGAAGATTAGAGAATGTGGCTTGTGTGCATTGTCAGGCCGTCTTTAACACCGCGCCCTCGATGACGACGCCGGCGATCACATATTTCCATAGAGCAACCAACAATTTGCGTGCCAGCGCCACGATCGCGCTCTTCTTCGCGCGCCCACCGCTGGATTGCACGCGGGCCGTAAACCACTGGCTCAACGCTGATTGCGGCTGATGGCGCAACCACAACCACGACAGTTGGATCATCGTGGTACGCAGGCGCGGGTTGCCCGCCTTCGAGACGCCTTGCTCGTGATCGATGGTTCCACTCTGCCAGGGTGTCGGTGCCAGCCCCGCGTACGCAGCAACCTGTCGCCGGTTGTCAAAATGGCGAAACAGCCCTTCGGTCCAGAGAACAGCCGCGAATTCCAGACCAATGCCTTTGACTTCGCACAACATCGCCCCAGTTGGGATCAGCGTTGCCGCCACGCTGTCCTTTTGCGCCGCCAGGAGCGTATCGCGCTCGTTTTCCACCGCTGTAATTTGCTCTAGCAACAATTCAAGGCGATCAAGTTCACGGCTTATTTGAGTTTTGAGGTGGGTCGGCAAAGGACGGCCATCACCCGTGTGAAGCTCGTCCAGTTGCTTGCGCCGGTTCTTGCGCAGCGGCTCGTAACCACTGATGCCCTGACCGAAGAGCAGGCCTTTAATGCGATTGACATGTTTGACGCGCTCGGCGATCAGAACCTTGCGCTCCCGGCAAAGGCGACGGCGATCTTCTTCCTCGGGGCTTGGCGCATTGACCATGGCGCACACCCGCGGCTCTCCGCGTTTGAAAGCCAACAGCGCTCGGACCAGCGCCTCACCATCCAATTTGTCCGTCTTCGCTCGCCGGCGCCTGCGCGAGGTTGCTATCGAAGCTGGATCGACGACGTAACTTTCTATCCCGTTCGCCTTCAGCACACGATCGATCCAGAAGCCGTCAAGCCCGGCTTCCTGAATGCTCACGATCGGAACCTGATTGCCCGTACGAGATCGCACCTTCTCCTGGAGCTGAGTAAAACGACCCAGCAATGCCGTCACATCGCCGCCAACCACAGAGTGCTTCGACATCTTCTCGCCGTTTCCCGGCGACAACGATGTGATCAGCCAGGTTGAGCGAGAGAGTTCCAACGACACGAAAATTGCGGCAAGATCAGTGCGGATAGCGGTCGGCGAATGCGGTTGGGAAGTTCCAGCTTCCATAACGGCGTCTCCTATGAGGTGAGTGCGTTATTGCAGCCTCACTCTGCCAGAGCGCCGGCCGCTATTCACTCCCCATGGAATCTTTGTAGGTCAACTCAGGCGTCAGCTCTTGATCCTTGAACGACGGTGCCACGGTCGACGGCGGGCAGCAAAGATCGCAGCGCAGCCCGATTATTCGGCATAGTCCTACAGGTGATCCAGACCACAGTCTTGATCCGGGGGGCAACGAATGCCTGCCGCTCGCTGCTCCCTGTCGGCAATCAGCCTAGCAGGTTGCGGATCGTCCGCATGAAGGCGCGAGCGCCCACCTCGATCAGTGCATCGGGAAAGTCGTAGTCCGGATTGTGCAGGCGAGGGTGGTCCTCACCTGCACCGAGGAAGAACATTGCTGAGGGGGCGACGCGGCCGAAAAGGCCGAAATCTTCCGATGCCTTCATCGGCAGGGCGGTCGGGCCCGCGTCGTGGCTGATCCGCTCCTCGCCAAGAGCGCGGCGCAAATGGTCGACGGCCCCCGGCGCGTTGCTGCACTGATGGAAGATATCTTCGTAGCTGATCGACGATGTGAGCCCGCCGGCCGTCGAATGTTTATGGACGAGAGCTTCGGCACGCCTCACCAGCTCACCCATCCGCTCGTTCGTCAGCGTGCGCAATGTTGCCCAGATCTCGGCATGGCCGGGGCTGATGCCGAAGGCGGGTTCGCCGAGGCGCGCGTGGGTCACGGTTACCAGCGTGAAATCGGCATCGAGCGAACCGCCGGCGCCAAGTGCAGTCAACTCACTCAGGAGATGAGCCATGGCGGAGGTCGGGGCGACGCCATCTTCCGGGCAGGACGCGTGCGCGGTCTTGCCCGAAAGCACGAACCTCATGCCGCGCGAGGCGCAATTGACCGGCCCTTCGGCCAACGCAACGTGCCCCAGCGGCAGGCCGGGAAAGTTATGCAGCGAAAACACAAAGTCCGGTTTCAGCGGCTCGAATTTAGGATCCGCCAACACGGCGGCGGCACCGGCACCATTCTCTTCGGCCGGTTGGAAAAGCAGGATCGCCCGCCCGCGTGCCGGTCTTTTCCGGGAGAGCCCTTTGGCGAGCGCCATTAGGATTGCCGTGTGGCCGTCGTGTCCGCAGAGATGCCCCTTGCCGGTGATCTCGGATCGGTGCGGCGAAGTTGAAAGTTCTTCGATCGGCAAGGCATCGAGTTCGGAGCGGATCATCACGGTCGGACCATGGGTCGCTCCGTGATAAACGGCCGCCACCCCATGCCCACCGAGGTCAGTGACGATCTCGTCCGGTTGGCTCGACCCCAGCGCCCGTGCGACCATTCTGGCCGTCTCGACCTCTTCGCCTGATAGCTCCGGCTTGCGATGGAGTTCACGCCGAAACGCGGTGATCTCGTCCAGTTCGCCACCATTCAAAAACATGCGCAATATCCCAACCAGTGTCCGCCTCGGTGGGGCGTGTCGATCGAGCCCCGGTATCGGTGGGGAATGTGAAGCGGCGCTCCAGCTCTGTCTAGTCGGGAAAGTGCAAGTCGGCGAAGTGTCTGCATCGAGACCGCGAGTGCCGGGTAGTGTTGGAAGACGATATCGGTCGGGACCGCTGTAACCCAATCGACTTTCTCCACCGCCCGGAAAGCAGGCGGTGGAGAGATCCAGGAGGGCCGCTAAGGTCCCCATTCTCCCGAGGCGGCGTCCGCCACCAGACGCACCAGCATCTTGCCGTGGTTGGCACCCCTGAAGAGGTCGATGAAGGCGGAGGGAGCATTTTCGAGACCGTCGACCACGGTTTCGCGGATTTTGACCTGCCCCGCCTTCAGCCAACCGACCATATCGAGGAGCGCCTGGGCGTCTCGGTTTTTGAGATCGAGGGCCGCAAGGCCCTGCTGACGCGCCAGGGCCATGTGCTCTATCGGCGCGGCAAATCGCTCGTCGACGAAGCCACAAGACTGGAGCGTGCGGCGAGAAACCTCGCCAAGGGCCAGGAGCAGGAACTTCGCCTTGCGGTGGAGGGGCTGCGCAGCCGAATACCCGGAGACGCGGATCGAGATTTTCGAAACCGTCATGGGCGGCACGGACGAAATGCTGCTCTCGGGCGCCGTCGATCTTGCGATCTGCGCCGATACCCTGCCGGCCGGCCACAGGGGCGAGGTGCTGATGCGCTATCGGGCGATCGCGGCTGCCGCCCCGTTCCATCCGCTGCATCAGATCGGCCGCGAACTGGCAATGGAGGATCTGAAAGGGCACCGCCACCTCGTCATCCGTGACAGCGGGCTGCAACGCGTGCGCCATAGCGTCTGGAATGTGACTGAACAGCGGCTCACAGTCAGCCACAAATCAACATCCATACGGGCGGCCTGCATTGGCATGGGTTTTGCCTGGTATCCGGAAGACTGGATCCGCGAAGAACTGGCCGCAGGCCAGCTCAAGCCCTTGCCGCTCAGGGAAGGGGCGGAGCGCTGGGGCGCGATGTATCTGGTTTATCCCGATCCTGATGGTGCCGGACCGGGCGCCCGCCGGTTGGGCGATATCATCATCCACGCTGCACAGGGCGTCGCATGAGCGATTGACCTGGGTCGAACAGCTATCTTCGGGCGCCACCAACGAGCGAGATCGAGCGCGCCGCGGCGGTCACCAGCGGAGCAAAGCGTTCTTCCGTTTCCTCCGGCGTGTAGCGGCTGCGCGATACCGCGATGTTGATCGCGCCGTAAGGCGTGCCATTGGCATCCAGCACCGGTGCGGCGATCGACAGGTCGCCGTGGAAATATTCCTCGAATGCGGTGGCATAGCCCTTGGTCGCCGATTGTTTCAGCTTTGTCTTCAGCGCATCGATGTCCCATGTCGTGTGCGGCGTAAACGGGTAGAGATCCGATTTTTCGAGGATTGCATGGGCGGTCTCCTCCGGCAGGCCCGAGAGGATGGCGATCCCCGGAGCCGTGCAATAGGCCGGCAGTCGCGTGCCGGTGATGACGTCGTTGTTCAGCACGTGACGGCTCATGAAGCGCGACACGAAAACAATGTCGGTATCGTCGAGCACGGTCAGGTTGACGGTTTCTTCGGTCGCTTTGCTCAGGTGCAGAAGATAGGGCATGCCCCGTTCGACGAAGCCGCTGGCGCGCGTGTAGTGATAGCCGAAATCAAGCGCCTTCACCGTCAGCTCAAAGCGCTTCGTATCGGCGTTTTTGCCGAGATAGCCGAGCTTGGCGAGCGTGTGCGTGAAGCGCTGGGCGGCGCTCATGTCGAGCCCGGTTTCCTCGGCGATCTGTGACAGGCTGAGGTTCGGGCGGCGACCGTCAAAGGCTCTGAGAACCCTGAAGGCTTTCTCGACCGACTGAACCAGCAAGGGATCGCGGTCTTCTCCCGGCGTTTCGTTTTCGTCTGTCGCAGCCTTGTTCGCCTTGCGCGCCATGTATCCCCGGTCCCTGCGGTTTCCCACATATCGATAACAGAATCGCCAAGCATCGGAAAAGGCGCTTGACAGCTAAAATAAACATAATCACACTATGACATAACAATTATCGCATGGCAATAGTTGTTTAATTGCAACGGAGAAAATCATGGACCGCTTCATCCTGACAGAACGGCGTGGCGAGGTCGGCGTCATCACGCTGAACCGCCCCGAAATCCTCAATGCCTGGCACAGCCCGATGCGCCAGCAGCTGGTTGCTGCCTTCACGTCGTTCGAAGAAGACGAGACGGTCCGCGCCATTATCCTGACCGGTGCCGGTGATCGTGCGTTCAGCGCAGGCCAGGATCTGAACGAGACCCGCACGTTCGACGGTGCCCGCGGGCAGGAGTGGGTGGGCGAATGGGAACGGCTCTATGATGCGATGCGCTCGCTGTCGAAGCCGCTGATCGCGGCACTCAACGGTGTTGCCGCCGGTTCTGCGTTTCAGGTGGCACTTCTCTGCGACTTCCGCGTCGCTCATCCGGGCGTGCGTATGGGGCAGCCGGAAATCAATTCCGGCATCGCCAGCACCACAGGCCCGTGGATGATGCGCGAGATGATCGGTCTTTCCCGCACCATCGACCTGACGCTTAGCGGGCGCCTGATGCAGTCGGATGAATGCCAGGCCATCGGCATCATCAACCGCATCGTGCCGCAGGAACACGTCATGGATGAAGCCCTCTCGCTGGCCCGTGAACTCGCCGCCAAGCCACCGGTCGCCATGCGGCTTGACAAACAGCGCTTCAGGGAGATGACAGAGGCTGGTTTCCGCGACTGCCTCGAAGCCGGCGCTCGCATCCAGCGCGAAGCCTACGCCTCCGGCGAACCGGCGCGGATGATGGAACAGTTTCTCGCACGGCGTGCGGCAAGCAAGGCCTGACAAGGGCCAGGCCGCTTATGGGAGGCGGCGCGCAATCCAAAACAAGAGGGTAGAACAATGACCAACAACAAAGACATACTGATTGACCGCCGCAGCCTGTTGAAAATCGGCGGAGGCCTGGGCGTCGCCCTGGCCGCGCCTGCCGTCTTCACGCGGTCCGCATTTGCCGCCGAAACCCTGACCGTCGCCGATCCCGGCGGCCCCTACAGCCCCGGTTACCGCAAGGCATTCTACGATCCCTTCGAACAGGCGACCGGTATCAAGGTTATCAATGTTGCCCGCGACGCCGAACCGACCGCCCAGTTCCGGGCGATGGTCGAGACCCAGTCCTATAGCTGGGACGTCTGCACGCTGACGCTTTCCGCCCGCGACATTCTGGAGAAGCGCGACCTGCTCGAGCCGATCAACCTGCCGGCAGCCGACGTTCCCGGGCTGATGCCCGACGCCCTGACCGAGCTATGGCTTGGCGTCGACGTCTATTCCACCATCATGGCCTATCGCACCGACCACTTCGACGCGGCCAACGGTCCGAGTTCCTGGGCCGATTTCTGGAATGTCGAGAAATTCCCGGGGCGGCGTGCCCTGCGCAAGAACCCGATCGATACGCTGGAGCAGGCGTTGCTTGCCGATGGCGTGCCGATCGCCGAACTCTACCCGCTCGACATCGAGCGCGCCTATGCCAGCCTCGAGAAGATCAAGCCGCATGTCGATGTCTGGTGGACAGGCGGCGCCCAGTCGAGCCAGTTGATCCAGAGCGGCGAAGTCGACCTGATCGCGCTCTGGAACGCCCGGGCCCAGGCGGTGATCGACGGTGGTGCGCCGGTCAAGATCGGCTGGAACCAGGGGCTCTACTCGATCGAGGGCTGGGGCATTCCGAAGGGCTCGCCGCGCGCCGATATCGCCCGGCAGTTCGTCAAGTTCTGCGCCGATCCGAAGCAGCAGGCGCTCTTTACCGAGTTCCTCGCCTACGGCCCGACGAACCTGAAGGCCTATGAGCATATTCCGGCAGAACGCGCTGCCGCCCTGCCCACCTCCGAGGCCAATCTGAAGGTCATGACCATTGCGCGGGAAGACTGGTGGAGCGCCAACCGTTCCGAAATGACCGAGCGCTTCAACGCCTGGATCCTGGGTTAAGGGGAAATCTGATGCTCGCGAAGCCCGAACAAGCCACTCGCCCAAAACTTCTCGTCGACGGATTGGCCAAGAGCTACGGCGCCACCGTTGCTCTCAAGCCCACGCACGTCGCGGTCCAGACCGGCGAGTTCCTGACGCTTCTCGGGCCTTCGGGCTCCGGCAAGACCACCTTGCTGCAGATGATCAGCGGGCTGGTCCTGCCAACGGAGGGCCGCCTGTTCATCGACGGCAGCAATGAGACGGAAACGCCGGTACACAAGCGCGACATCGGCCTCGTTTTCCAGCACTACGCCCTGTTTCCGCATCTGACGGTCGCCGAGAATATAGGCTTTCCCTTGAAGATGCGCGGCAAGAGCACTGCCGAGATCGACAGGCAGGTCAAAGGCGCACTCGACATGGTTCAGCTCGGCCATCTGGCCGGGCGGTTCCCGCGCGAACTTTCCGGCGGGCAGCAGCAGCGCGTGGCGCTTGCCCGCTGCTTCGTCTACCAGCCGTCGATCATCCTGATGGACGAGCCGCTGGGCGCGCTCGACAAGAAGCTTCGCGAGCATATGCAGTTCGAGATCAAGCGGCTGCACCGGCAGACCGGCGCCACGATCATCTATGTGACGCATGACCAGGAGGAGGCACTGGCGCTCTCCGACCGCATCTGCCTGATGAATCATGCCATGGTCGAGCAGATCGGTCCGCCGCAGGAAATCTACGCCCGGCCACGCACCGCCTTTGCCGCCGATTTCATTGGCATCTCCAACATCTTCCGCGGCCGCGTCGAGCTTGGCTCGGGCGGTGTCGCGCACCTTTCGACCCCGAGTGGACGCTTCCGGATCGATGGCACCGGCCTTTCCAACAATGCCGAGATGGCGCTGGTGGTGCGGCCGGAGCATCTCGAACTCGGCTCGACCGGCGCAAACGAGATCAGTGGTCGCGTCGCAGAGGTCGTCTATGCCGGCTCTGAAACCCGACTGCTCGTCGACATCTCTGTCGGTGAGCTGGTCACGGTTCGTGTCCTTCCCGGTAAGCCGTTGCCTGGTATAGGCGACAACATCACGCTGAACTGGGCGCCGGAAGCCGCCGTGTTGGTGACGCCATGACCGCGGCGGCTGTCTCCACTCCGCGCTCTGTGCGCTCCAACCGCTTCCGCTTTGGGCCGCTTTGGCTGGCAGCGCCCGGCCTTGCCTTCCTTCTGATTTTCTTCCTCGTCCCCGTCGCCCGGCTGATGGGCCTCAGTCTCGAGGACGCCGACACCGGCGCGATGACCGCCAGCCACTATGCGAGGATCTTCGAGACCGACGTCTATTTCCGCGTTCTGTTGATCACCTTCCGCATCGCCGGACTGACGACGCTCTTCTCTCTGCTTCTCGGCTATCCCCTGGCCTACTGGTTGTCGCGCTTGCCGGATCGGACGCGCGGCACGATGATCCTGCTCGTGATGGTGCCGTTCTGGACGAGCTACCTCGTCAAGAGCTTTGCCTGGGTCATCGTGCTGGGACGCACCGGGATCATCAACCAGATCGGCCTGGGATCAGGTGTGCTCAGCCAGCCGCTGGAGCTGTTGCACAATGAACTCGGCGTTATGATCGGCATGGTTCATGCCATGGTGCCGCTCGCCATCCTCACCATGCTGCCTGTCATGACCGGCATCGACCGCCGGCTGACGCAAGCATCGGCAACGTTGGGCGCGACGCCTGCGAAGGGCTTCTGGCTCGTCTATTTCCCGCTTTCGCTTCCGGGTGCGGCGGCTGCCGGCCTGCTGACCTTCATCTCCTCGCTCGGCTTCTTCATTGTTCCGGCCCTGCTTGGTGGGCGTCAGCAGACGATGCTCGCTCAATTGATCATCGTCCAGGTTCAGGAAATCCTGAACTGGGCCTTCGCCGGGGCTCTTGCCGCGATGATGCTGCTGGCGGCACTGGTGACGTGCTGGGTTTACGATCGGGTGTTCGGGCTCTCCAGCCTTTCGGGCGAGCCGTCCGACGGCAAGACCGGCAAAACCGGTTTCCTGCGCGCCCTTGGCCTGGCGATCCTCGATCGGGTGGCGAGCATCAGCAGCGCCATTGCGTCCGGCAGCCACCGGCTGTTGGGAGCGGCGGTTTCAAGCCGCATGCTCGGCATCTACAGCGTCTTGCTGTTCGCCTTCCTGATGCTGCCGACGCTCGTCGTCCTGCCGATCGCCTTTACCAGTTCGCAGTTCCTCGAGTTCCCGCCGCCGGGATATGGCCTGGAATGGTTCCGGACCTATTTCACCTCCGACCTCTGGGTCGCGGCCACCATCCGCTCGTTCGGCGTCGCCTTCGCGACCGCCATCGTTGCAACGGTGATCGGTGGCTTTGCGGCGCTGGCGCTTGCCCGTTCGCGTTCGCGCTGGCGCGGCATCATCTTCGCCTTCTTCCTGGCGCCGATGATCGTGCCGCGTATCGTCATTGCCGTCGGCCTGTTCTACCTCTTTGCCCAGATGGGACTTGTTGCCACCGACCTTGGCCTGGTGATCGGTCACACGGTGCTGGCGCTGCCCTTTGCCTTCGTCGCCATTGCCGCTGTGCTGAAGAGCTACGACTGGCGGCTCGACCAGGCTGCGGCAACCCTTGGGGCAAATCGGGTTCAGGCCCTGCGGTTCGTGACCGTGCCGCTGATCAAGAGCGGCCTGACGGCAGCGTTCCTCTTTGCCTTCATCACCTCGTTCGACGAGCTGACCGTGGCGATCTTCGTCAGCGGCGGCGTCAAGACGACCCTGCCGAAGCAGATGTGGGATGACATGATCCTGCAGCTCAACCCGACGCTCGCGGCGGTTTCGGTCGTCGTCTTCATCGTCGTGACAACACTTCTCCTGGCGGCGGAAAAACTCCGCCGCTCCTCCTGACACCCCATCCGAGATCCTCCCATGACCGTATCTCTCGAAGGCTTCCTCGGAAGCTTCACGACCAAGGCTGCCCGCAAACCGGAACAGGTGTTCGCCCGTTTCAATGGCGAGCCGATCACCTTTGCCGCCCTCGATACGATGTCGGCAGCACTTGCCGCCGAGCTGCGCCAACGCGGCCTGAAATCCGGTGACCGCGCCGCGGTGATGATGCGCAATTCGCGCCTGTCGCTGGCCGTGCTCTTCGGCCTTGCCAAGGCCGGCGTCGTCTGGGTCCCGGTCAACGCCCAGCTTCGCGGTGAGGGCCTGCGCTATATCCTCGAACATTGCGAACCGGGCGCTGTCATCTGCGATGTCGAGCTTGCCGAAACCATCGCTGAAAGCGGTGCTGCTGTGCCCGCTGCCGGGATAATCCTTGCAGGCGAACAGGCTGGCCCGGCGTCGCTGGAAGCAATTCTGGCTTCGGGTGCGGCATTCAGCGAAGAGCCGCCGGCCGCAGATGATCTGTTTGCGATCATGTATACCTCCGGCACCACCGGCCGGCCGAAGGGCGTGCTGGTGACCCACGGCATGATCCGGCTTGCGGGCGAGGCGGTGCGCACGCTTTCGGTGGCAGGGCCGGGCGACGTCTTCTTCGTCTGGGAGCCGCTCTATCATATCGGTGGCGCCCAATTGATCGTGCTACCGATCATCGAGGACCTGTCGCTCGCCATGGTCGACAAGTTCAGCGCCAGCCGCTTCTGGGATCAGGTGCGCACCTATGGTGCCACCCATATCCACTATCTCGGCGGCATTCTGCAGATCCTGCTGAAGCAGCCGGAAAGCGAAGATGACCGCAAGCATCCGGTGCGCATCGCCTGGGGCGGCGGCTGCCCGAAGGAGGTCTGGCCGCAGTTCAAGGAACGCTTCGGTGTCGAAATGCGCGAATGCTACGGCATGACGGAGGCCTCCAGCATCACCACCTGCAACGCCACCGGCGTCGTCGGCGCCGTCGGGCAGCCGATGCCCTGGTTCTCGGTCGCTATTCTCAACGAAAAGGGCGAGCCGGTGCCGGCAGGCGACAAGGGCGAGATCGTCGTGCGCACCTCGCTTGAGGGCGCACTGTTCAAGGGATATCTGCGCAATCCGGAAGCGACGGAAAAGACCCTTCGCAACGGTGCGCTTCATACTGGCGATTCCGGCTCCTTCGATGTCGACGGCAATCTCTGGTTCCACGGTCGGCTCACCGACAGTGTGCGATGCAAGGGCGAAAACGTCTCCGCCTGGGAGGTCGAGCATGTTGCCGCCGCCTACCCAGCGGTCGAGGATTGCGCCATGATCGGCGTTGCCGCCGATGTCGGCGAGCAGGACATCAAGCTCTTCGTCAAGCCGAAGCCCGGCAGCGCCATCGATCCGATCGATCTGTCAGGATGGCTGGCCCATCGGCTCGCGCCCTACCAGAACCCGCGCTACATTGCCGTCGTCGACGAATTCGAGCGCACGCCGAGCCAGCGCATCATGAAACACCGACTGCCCGCCGGTCTCGACAATTGCTGGGATCGGCTGGCACGACAGTAGGACCGAGGTGTCCTAGGGCGAACACGGCGAATGAAGAGAGGCGACGAGATGGAACAGTCAGAGGAAATCGTGTTGGTCGGCTGCGGCAACATGGGTTTTGCCTTGCTCGAAGGCTGGCTTGATCGGGCCGGTATTCCTGCAGCCCAAATTCATGTGGTCGAGCCTGCGGAATCTCTTCGCCACCGCGCCGCCGCGCGTGGCGCAACGGTTTATGATGATGCGGCCGGCTTGCCGGCTGCCTTGCGGCCGCGCGCCGTCATAATCGCCGTCAAGCCGCAGGTCGTCGGCTCGATGCTTGGCGCCTACCGCCGGTTCAGGGACACGGCGGTGTTTGTAAGCATCGCCGCCGGCGTGCCGATCTCGACCTTCGAGAATACCCTGGGCAACGCCGCGATCGTGCGCGCCATGCCCAATATGCCGGCCTCGATCGGCATGGGGGTGATTGCAGCCTTTGGCAGCACTCACATCGACGACAATCAGACGGGTTTTGTCACCGATCTTCTGGCGGCCGTCGGCAGTGTTCACTGGCTGGCGGAGGAACGGCTTGTCGATGCGGCAACGGCGATATCCGGTTCCGGGCCGGCCTATCTCTTCCATTTCATCGAGTGTCTGACCGACGCGGGAATTGCCGTCGGCCTGCCGGCAGGAACCGCTCTTGCCCTGGCGAAACAGACGGTGGGTGGCGCCGCTATTCTTGCCAGCACCAGCGCATTTTCGCCGGCGGAGCTGCGCCAACAGGTGACCAGCCCGAACGGCACGACCGCCGCCGCGCTCGAGGTCCTGACGGCTGAGCCAAGTCTGGCCGATCTGGTGAAGCGGGCGGCCGCGGCTGCGCATCGCCGGGCGTTGGAGCTGGCGGTCGCTAACTGATCGCCAGCCGAGGATGTTTCCGCATCAGGCCGTGGTAAACGACGCGTCGCGCACGCCCGGAATGTGAAACGTCTGCTGGAAATAGGACCGCAGCGCCTGCATCGGCGGCGTAAATTCCGCTCCCCGCCGCCAGGCAAGGCCGACGTCCATGGCCGGCACAGGATCGCGCACGTTGATCGTCTCGATGCGCCGGCCCTCGAGCGACCAGGGGCGATGGACCATGTCGGAGAGTATGGCAACGCCCTGGCCATTGGCGACCAGCGAGCGCACAGCCTCCACCGACGAGGTCCTGAGGATGACACGCGGCTGGTAGGTCGACGTGCTCCAGTATTTCAGCGACGAATGCGCGGCCTCGTCGACCGTCAGCATGATGTAGGGCTCCTCGGCGATCTCGCGAAAACCGACGCTGTCGCGTTGCAGTAGCGGATGCTGGGCCGGAACCCAGAGCCGTCGCGTCGAGCTCATCAGCTTTTCGGTCGTCAGCGCCGGGTTGAGGATGTTGGAGGTCAGAAGAACCGCCATGTCGTAGCGGTTGGTGAGCAGACCCTCTTCGATCGATTCCCGCTTGAGCTCGAACAGTTGCAGCTCGAGTTTCGGAAACAGCCGTCGCAGCCGCTCGATATGTTGCGGCAGGAAGTAGCCGATGACGGTATAGGTGGCGGCAATCGCGAGTGTACCCTCGACGGCGCTGCTGACGATGTTCAGATGGGTCGCTTCGTCCACCTTCTTCAGGATCTCGTAGGCATGGGAGAGAAACTGCCGCCCCGCCATCGTCAAGTCCATGCCGCTTGGCGTGCGCAGGAACAGGTTGGTGCCGACGATGCGCTCCAGCTCCTTGATCGCCGTGGTCACCGCGGACTGGGAGATCGAGAGATCGACCGCCGCCTGGGATATCTGACCAAGTTCTGCCGTCGCGACGAAATAGCGAAGCTGGCGAAGACTGATCGACAAAGCCCATCTCCCATCTGATTATTTTATACAGCGGCTCAGAAAATCAGAAAGTCTGCCACGTCTTTGAGCAGTCGTCTGGTCATCCCTCAGGCATTTCACCGTAAGCCGCTCTAAACACGCTAATTTTCGCAGGCGTTTTTTGCAACTGCGAATTCTGAAATTCAGATACTCGGCATGTGAAAATAGAATTTTTCAAATGCTCTGTTTCACCCTAGCGTTCCCTGGAGGTCAGGGTTGCCGGGAGAGCAATCTCCAGGAGAGCGACCTGCAACAGAGGGATGAGGCATTGCTCGACGTCGTCGATATCAATTGCGATATGGGAGAAGCATTCGGCCGCTGGCGCATCGGCGATACCGACGATGCGGCTCTGATGCCGCTGATCAGCTCCGCCAATATCGCTGCCGGCTTCCATGGAGGCGATCCCAATCTGATGGATGAAACGGTCCGGCTCGCCGCCGAACATGGCGTCGGCATCGGCGCCCATCCCGGCTATCGCGACCTGCAGGGTTTCGGCCGCCGCAAGATAGCAGGCACTGCCCGCGAGCTCGTCAACGACATGGTCTACCAGGTCGGCGCGATCCGCGAATTCGCCCGCCGGCACGGTGCCCCTCTGCAGCATGTAAAGCCGCACGGAGCGCTCTACATGGAGATGGCCGTCAACCGCGAACTCTCCCAGATCTTCATGCAATACATGCGCACGGTCGCGCCCAATGCTTTTGTCTTCTGCATGGCCGGATCGGCGACGGAGCTTGCAGCTCAGGAAGTCGGCCAGCCAGTCATTCGCGAGTTCTATGCCGACCGCGACTATGACGAAAGCGGCTCGATCGTCTTTACCCGCGATGCCGGCCGGCCCGATGCCGCGGCGATCGCCCGCAAGGTCGTTCGCGCCTGTCGGGAAGGGCGGGTGCGCACGGTCACGGGCGCCGATATCGCGGTTCCGTTCGAATCCATTTGTTTTCATTCCGATACGCTCGGCGCGCTCGATATCGTGCGCCTCATGCGGGAGGGGCTGAGTGCCGAGGGCATTCGCATCGCTCCCGTCTCTCAGGTCAAAACCAGATAACATAGCGGAGGCAACCATGAGCAAGCACGAAATCCGATCGCCCCTTCCAGGAACCTTCTATCGCTCGTCTGCTCCGGATGTCCCGCCCTTCAAATCTGATGGCGACGATGTTTCTTCCAGCGATGCCATCGGCCTGATCGAAGTCATGAAGACCTTTCAGGAGATCCAGGCCGGTGTCGCGGGCGGCAGCATCCGCTTTCTCGTCGACAACGAAGAACCTGTGATGGCAGGCCAGGTGATCGCCGAGGTCGAACAATGAAACTCCGCTCGGTCCTTATCGCCAATCGCGGAGAAATCGCCGTCCGCATCATCCGCGCCGCCAAGGCGCTCGGTATCCGCACGGTTCAGATTTATAGCGCCGCCGATGCCGACATGCTGGCCGTCAAGCTTGCCGACGAGGCGATCGAGATCGGACCGCCGGCGCCGAAGAAATCCTATCTCGACATCGCGGCCGTGATTGCGGCGGCCAAACGCGCCAATGTCGATGCGGTTCATCCCGGCTATGGCTTCCTGTCGGAGAACGGCGACTTCGCCGACGCCGTGGTTGCCGCCGGCCTGATCTTCATCGGGCCATCAGGCGATGCGATCCGCCTTCTGGGTGACAAGGTCGCCGCCCGTGCCGTTGCCGAGAAGGCCGGTGTGCCGACCGTTCCCGGCAGCGACGGCCGTATCTCGAGCCTTGCCGATGCACATCAAGTGACCGAGCGCACCGGCTTTCCCGTGATGATCAAGGCGGCAGCCGGCGGCGGTGGTCGTGGCATCCGCATCGTCAACAATGCGGTCGAGCTGGAGACACAGTTTCCCCAGGCATCGGCCGAGGCGCTGGCCTCCTTCGGCGACGGCGGGCTCTATCTGGAAAAGGTGATCACCCGCGCCCGCCATGTCGAGGTCCAGATCCTTGGCGACGGCAACAACGTCGTGCATTGCTTCGAGCGCGAATGCTCGCTGCAGCGCCGCCGGCAAAAGGTCTGGGAGGAGGCTCCGTCCTTCCTGCTTCCGCCCGAGGTCAGGCAGAAACTCTGCGACAGCGCCGTCGCGTTGGCGCGCTCCGTCGGCTACCGCGGGGCCGGAACGGTGGAATATCTCTACGACGACGAGACCCGCGAGTTCTACTTCATCGAGGTCAACACCCGCATCCAGGTGGAGCACCCGGTGACCGAGATGATCACCGGCATCGATCTGGTCGAGGAGATGTTCCGCATCGCTGCCGGCGCTTCGCTCTCGGTCCGTCAGGCCGACATTGCCGTCAAGGGCCACGCCATCGAATGCCGGATCAATGCCGAGGATCCGAGGCGCGGTTTCATGCCGGCGCCAGGCAGGATCGAAAGGCTCGACGTACCTGAGGGGGAAGGCATCCGTTTCGACACCATGCTCTACGAAGGCTACGTCATCCCGCCGTTCTACGATTCATTGCTCGGCAAGCTGATAGTCTGGGGCGAGAACCGAGCGGCGTGCCTCGCCCGCCTTTCGCAGGCGCTGGCGCAGCTCACGATCGAGGGCGTGCCGACCACGATCCCGTTGCATCGGGCATTGGCTGCCGACGCGCAGATCGCCAAGGGCGCCTTCCATACGCGCTTTCTCGAGACATGGCTTGAAACTGAATTTGCCGCCGATGGCGGCTGTGCCGCGGAGGTCGCGTGATGCCGACACGATACACGTTCGGAGGCGACGAGCACCTGTTCGTCGAATGCAGCGACGAGATGTCGTTGGAAGCCTTCTTCAAGAGCCTCTCTATGGCCAACGGTGTCAAGGAGAGCTGCGTCAAGGGGATCACCGAGATCTGCCCGGCCAATGCGTCCTTCCAGATTAAATTCGACCCGGATCAGATCAAGCCCGATGACGTGCTGAGGGAAGTGCGGGCGATCGAGGGCGCGGCCGAGCGGGCCGAACCCGTCATCCGCACCCGTATCGTCGAAATCCCGGTCTTCTACAACGACCCCTGGACGCACGAGACGCTGATGCGCTTTCGCGAGCGCCACCAGGAACCGTCAGGAACTGACCTCGACTATGCCACGCGGATCAACGGCTACGGTGACGTCGACGATTTCGTCGCCGCCCATTCCGGCTCGCCCTGGTTCGTGTCGATGGTCGGCTTCGTTGCCGGCCTGCCGTTCATGTACCAGATGGTCGAGCGGCAGCGGCAGATCCAGGTGCCGAAATATCTGCGCCCGCGCACCGACACGCCGCGGCTGACCGTCGGCCATGGTGGCTGCTTCGGCTGCATCTATTCGGTGCGCGGTGCGGGCGGCTACCAGATGTTCGGCATCACGCCGATGCCGATCTTCGACCCGACGCAGACCACCAGCTATCTCCGCGATTTCATGGTGTTCTTCCGGCCGGGCGACATCGTCAAGTTCAAGCCGATCGACCGCGATGCCTATGATCAGGCGGTCGAGGATGTCGACAAGGGGCGTTTCAGTCCGCCGGTCCGTGAGGTCAGCTTCGACCTGCGTGAATTCCAGAAGGATATCACTGGCTACAACACCCGGCTGGAGGGCATGATCAATGGCCATTAAGGTTCTGCATCACGGTCTTGCGACCACCGTCCAGGACCTTGGCCGTCCCGGTTACTTCCATCTCGGCATTCCACTCGGTGGAGCGATGGATCGCTATGCGATGCGGGCCGCCAACCTGCTGGTCGGAAACGACGAGGGGGCTGCCGGCCTGGAAGCGGTGTTCCTCGGCCCGAAGCTCGAATTTACCGAAGACACGCTGGTTGCGGTGACCGGAGCCGACATGCCGGCAAAGGTCGACGGGGTCGAGCAACCCGGGTGGACGGCTTTCCCCGTTCGCGCCGGCCAGACGCTGACGTTCGATTTTCTCAAGTCCGGCGCCCGTATCTATATCGCGATTGCCGGCGGCATCAATGTGCCGCTGGCGCTTGGCAGTCGCTCGACCTACCCGATCGGCGCGCTCGGCGGCTACAACGGCCGGCCGCTGGCACCGGGTGACGAACTGCCGGTTGGTGCCGGCAATGGCTCCGGTAAGGGTCGCTCGGTCGGCGCGCAGTTGCGGCGGCTGCCGGCCGCACCCGTCGCCCTGCGTGTCCTGCCCGGTCTCTACTGGGATCGTCTTTCCGACGAGGCGAAACAGAGCTTCTTTGCCGACGAATGGAAGGTGGCGCCGGAAGCCGACCGCATGGGGTACCGCTTCCGCGGCGGCCGCAAGCTCTCCTTCGTCGAGCGCGAACAGCCGTTTGGTGCCGGTTCCGACCCGTCCAACATCGTCGACAGTTGTTATCCCTATGGCTCGATCCAGGTCCCCGGCGGAACCGAGCCGATCATCCTGCATCGCGATGCGGTTTCCGGCGGCGGCTATTTCATGCTCGGAACCGTGATCTCCGCCGATATGGACCTGATCGGCCAGATGCAGCCGCATACACCGACCAGGTTCGTGGAGGTGACGATGGATGAGGCATTGGCGGCTCGGGCTGAGGAAACCGCGCGGCTGGAAGCGCTGCGCGCGTCGCTGAGCTGACGGTTCAGGGAAAACGGAGGGAAAGATGGAGCGCGGGCATCGAAGCAAGAGATCGGCAGCCGCGCTCAATGTCTCGGGTCGCAATTGCGAGCGGCTATTCGACCACGCGTGTCAGATAGGCGGCGGTGACGCTCGGGCCCGGAATGATTGCGACGATCTTCATCTGCGCGATCGTGCGGTTCATCGAGGCGTCGATATGGTTTTCCAGCATCGCGGCTGCGGCCGCGGTCGCGCCGCGCGTCATGAGTTCCACGATCAGCCGGATTTCGGCGATCACCGCGGGATCGCCGGGAAGGCCCAGTTGCCGCAGCAGCCGTTCGGTCGCGGTGACGGGAAGCAGGTTGTTGCGGATCAGTTCACGCAGCCGTTCGTTCGGCATCGCCAGCACGCAGCATTCGGTAAACTGGGTGCGGATGTCCTCGAGGCTCTGCCAGGTGTCTGCCGCTTGCGGGCCGTCGAGTTCCGACAGTCGAGCGAAGAGGGCTGCAAGTCGGTTGCGATCGATATGGCCGGCGCCGAGCGCAAGCGCCTGCGGTTCGAGCAGACGGCGCAGCATGAAATGGTCCTTGACGGTCTGTGCCGTCAGCGGGCCGGCAATCCAGTGCGAACTCTGGTTCTTGCGCACCAGCCCGCGCTCGCGCAGCCGCGTGAGCACATCGCGCACCACGGTACGGCTGACGCTGAAGTGGTTGGCGAGTTCGTTTTCGATGATGCGATACTGGCCGAAGATGACGCAGCCGGCGACGTCGTTCTCGATCTCGGTGTAGATGCGCTCCCAGGACGAGCGGCTTTGCAGCGCCTCGTCGGCGTGTTGCGGGATGGTGAGCCCGAGCGATTTGATGTCGGTGCGGTTGGGTTCGATCGCGCGGCCGGGTGGGCCGACGAGATAGCCGCGCCCCTTGAAGCGGTGGACGAGCCCGTCGCTTTCCAGTTGCAAGAGCGCACGCTGAACCGGCGCACGCGATATCTGCAGGATCTCGGCAATCGGCCCTTCGAGAAGAACGAGGCCGGGCGGCAGGATGCCTTCGGCGATGTTGCTACGCAGAACGTCCTCGGCAATTTCGTAGCGGCGCTGGGTATTCTGGCCGAGGCGTGGCTCGCTCATGCGGTCGGGCGTCTTCCGTTTGGCTGGCAATTTCGTCCTCTTTCTTTACGCCACTTGCCGGGGAATGTGACAGCTGAAAATAAATGCATTTTGCATACACGTTGGCAAATTAAATGTGCATTTGTTTGCGGCATCTGGTGTTGATGGGGTGGATGCCGGCTGCCGGTGAATGGATTTTCGGTGAGTCAGGCGCAATCCGGTAGCGCCCACACGGAAGGGTGGAATCGTTCTACCTTCGGGATTGCAGGGTGTTTAGGGCGGCTTGATGCGTATTCTAGCCTGGATGGCTGCCAGCGGAGCGAAGCCGTATTTCATTCCGGTCTAAATGACGAATAAAAGTCTATTGCATACAAAAATCATTCATGTCATTGTTCGTGACATGCAAGCGCTCAGAAGAAGCGTGCAGGTGGAACTTATTTTTTGAACCGCAAAGGACCTTCATCCCCGACGCGCATGTGACCATGCGCGAACGCGATCGCATGTCCGTTCGGATGCCTCGTCGGCTCCGGCGACGGCGAAGCTTTGGGTGGAGAACGTCCGGACGGCAAACTGGCAGGAAACCAATGTCGACGGTCCTTCAGCTCAAGAACATCACCAAAACCTACGGCGACATGCGCGCGCTCAACGGCATCGATCTTGCCTTGCCCGGCGACGCCTATATCTCGCTTCTGGGGCCGAGCGGCTCCGGCAAGACGACGCTCCTGAGGGTCATTGCTGGTTTTGAACATCCGGATGGCGGCGCCATCCTGTTTGACGGCAAGCGCATCGACACCGTGGCGCCGCACAAGCGCGGCATCGGCTTCGTCTTCCAGAACTTCGCGCTCTTCCCGCATCTCTCCGTCGCGCAGAACATCGCCTTCGGCCTGGAAAACAGGGAGGACGAGCCGGTCACCGACCGGCGCGTCGTCGAAGCCAGGGTGCGCGACATTATCAGCCTCGTCGGCCTTTCCGGTCTGGAAGGCAGGGCCGTCACCCAGATCTCCGGCGGCCAGCGCCAGCGCGTCGCCTTGGCGCGCACGCTGGTCACCGAGCCGCGCATGGTGCTTCTCGACGAGCCGCTCGGCGCGCTCGACGCCAATCTGCGCGCCAGGATGCGGGCGGAGTTGAGGGCTATCCGCGAGCGCTGCGGCGTCACCTTCCTGCATGTGACCGGCAGCGAGGCCGAGGCCTTGGCCATGGGCGACACGGTGCTGGTGCTGGAAAGCGGCCGCATCGCCCAGTCGGCGGATTCAGACACCGTCTACAACAGGCCCGCCTCTCCGGCGGTTGCCCGCTTTCTCAACTGCTACAATCTCTTTCCCGGGCGGATCGAAGGCGGCGCCTTCGTCGGCGGCGTCGGCCGGTTTGCGCTTGGGGCAGCGGCGCCGACGCGGGCGACGTCGCCGGCCTATGCGATCCGCTACGATCGTGTTTCGGTCCGGCCGCCCGAGGCAGCCATCACTGAGGACGAGATCCGCATTGAGGCCAATTTCGTCGCCAGCGAATATTCCGGCGCGGCGGTCAATTCCTTCTTCGCGCTCGATGACGGCCGGGTTTTCGAGGTCGAAAGCCATCTCAGCCATGCAGCGCCCGAGACCTATGCCGAAAAGGGCCGCTACGCGCTCGTGTGGAAGCGGGAGGACGCCCTTGTCTACGTCTGAAATCCTTTTGGAAAAACCCGGCGCCTGCGCGCCGCACCGTTCCTGCCCGGAGAATGAGAGATGAGCATGATGGCCGTTGCGGAGCAGACGGAAACAGAGACCGTCGCCGAGAAGAAACCACCGGGAAAAGCGCTTTGGCTGCTGGCACCCGGTGTCATCTGGATGACCCTGTTCCTCGTCCTGCCCATGCTGATGATGGTCTACGTCTCCTTCTGGACGCAGACGACCTTCACGATCGAACCGACGCTGACGCTGAAAAGCTGGATTACCTTCTTCACCAGCGACACCTATCTTGGGGCGCTGTGGACGACGGTGCGCATCTGGCTGATCGTGCTCGTTGCCACCGTGCTGGTCGGTTATCCCGCAGCCCTTTTCGTCGGGCTGTTCGTCAAGAACAAGGCGCTGCAGACGGTGCTTCTGGTGCTGTGCGTCATCCCCTTCTGGACCTCGTTCCTGATCCGCGTTCTCGCCTGGCGGCCGATGCTCGGCAAGGAGGGCGCGATCAACATGATCCTGATGAACCTCGGCATCACCGACGCGCCGATCGAGGTGCTGCTGTTTTCCGAACTGTCGGTGATCATCGGCATGACCCAGATCTACTGCGTCTTCATGGTCGGTCCGATCGCCTTCATGCTCGGCCGTATCGACACCTCGATCATCGAGGCCGCGCAGGATCTCGGTGCCGGCTTCTGGCGGATCTTCCGCACGATCATCCTGCCGCTGTCGATGCCGGGCGTGGTCGTCGGGGCGATCTTCGTCTCCGTCATGGTTCTCGGTGAATTCGCAACCTCGGCCGCCCTCTCCGGCCGCAAGGTCAACCTGCTCGGAAACATCATCGTCACCCAGGTCGGTTCGCTGAAATGGGCCTTCGCGGCGGTCGCCGGGGTCGTGCTTACCATCCTGATGGGCGCGGTCGTGGCCGCGCTGCTCAGGGTCGTCGATCTCAGGAAGGAGCTCTGATCATGAATGCCAGCGGCATGAAACTCAGCCTTGGCGCCTACACAGCGCTCTTCCTCGTCTTCCTCTATGGCCCACTCGTCGTGCTTGCCATCCTGTCCTTCCAGACGGGGCCGGAAGGCGGGCCGCAGTTTCCGATCATCGAATGGTCGACCTATTGGTACAAGCACCTCTTCGGCCTGACGCCGCCGTCGCGCATCGCACCGTTGCCGATCGAGCAGGCGCTGGTCCGCTCATTGGGGCTTGCGGTGATGACCATGATCGTCTCGACGGTGCTGGGTGTCTCGGCGGCCCAGGCCTTCCGCCGCAAGTTCCGCGGCTCGGGCGTGGTCTTCTACCTGATCGTTCTCGGCATGATGGTGCCGGGCGTGCTTGTCGGCCTCGGCATGGCGCTCGTCGCCAATACGCTCGGCGTCGACCGTCACTGGTGGAGCACGGCCTTCGTGCTGCACGTGGTCTACACCTTCCCCTTCGCATTCCTGGTGATGTTGGCAATCTTCAACCGGTTCGATCCGAGCATGGAGGAGGCGTCCTGGTCGCTCGGCGTCACGCCGGCGCGCACCTTCCGCAAGGTGACGTTCCCGCTGATCTTCCCCGGCGTGCTCTCCGCCATGCTCTTTGCCTTCACGCTCTCCTATGACGAGTTCTCGCGCACGCTCTTCGCTTCCGGCCGCGACTTGACGCTGCCGCTGGCAATTTACGGCACCTTCTCCGTCGAAGTGCATCCGAACGTCTTTGCCTTCGGCGTGTTGACGACGCTGTTCTCCTTCGCGCTGCTCGGCACCTATGCGGCGCTGATGATGCTTTCGGTGCGCCGCGCCAAGCGTATGGCGATCCAGGAGGAGGCGTGATGGCCAGCTCTGCTCTTGGTTCGGCAATCGTCACCGGTGCCGGTTCCGGCATCGGTCGCGCCATCGCGCTGCGGTTGGCGGCCGACGGTTATGCCGTCGTCGTCAATGATCTCTCGCCGGAGCGCTGCGAAGCGGTTGCGGACGAGATCGCTGCTGCCGGCGGAGTGGCGCTCGCGATATCAGGCGACGTATCAAGCGAAGCCGACGCCGCCGCGACGGCCGAGAAGGCAGCGCAATTCCACGGCCCCGTGGCGCTGCTCGTCAACAATGCCGGCATCGCCCATCAGGCGCTGTTCGAGAATCTCGAGGTCGCCGATTTCGACCGGATGTTTGCGGTGCATGTGCGCGGCACCTTCCTGATGACCAAGGCGGTGCTGCCGGCCATGCTTGCCCGCGGCGAGGGTGTGATCGTCAACATGGCCTCGCAGCTCGGCCAGATCGGTGGCGTCGAACTCGTGCATTACTCGTCGGCCAAGGCCGCGATCATCGGCATGACCAAGGCGCTGGCGCGCGAGGTTTCGAGCCGCGGCGTGCGGGTGAATGCGGTCGCGCCCGGCCCCATCAATACGCCGCTGGTCATGGGGCTGTCCGAGGATTGGCGCGCGGCCAAGAAGGCGCAGCTGCCGCTCGGGCGTTTCGGCGAGCCGGACGAAATCGCCGCGACGGTCGCGTTTCTGGCCTCGCCGTCGGCGAGCCTGTTCGTCGGCCAGACGCTCGGACCGAACTCCGGCGACGTGATGCTCTGACAGGAAAGATGAAAATGCCAAATCCTCCCAAGACGTCCCGCATTGTCATCGTCACCGGTGCCGGCATCGGCATTGGCCAGGCGACCGCCAGAGCTTTTGCCGCCAAAGGCGACCATGTCGTCGTGACCGATATTCTCGAGCGTGAGGCATCGGCCACGGTCGACGCCATCCGGCATGCCGGCGGCTCCGCCGAGTTCGCCTACTACGACGTCCGCTCGACGTCGGCGACCGACGCGCTGGTCACTGATCTGGAAAAACGCCACGGTCGCATCGATGTCGTCGTCGCCAATGCCGGCATTGCCCATCGCACCCCGCTTGCCAGGCTGACCGACGACAAGTGGGATCTGACCTTCGACATCGACCTCAAGGGCATCTTCCGACTGGCGCGTGCCGTCGCACCCGGCATGCGCCAGCGCGGCGAGGGCAGCATCGTCGCGCTCTCCTCGATCATGGGCGTTGCCTATGGCTGGGACGAGCACGTGCATTACTCCGCCGCCAAGTCCGGCGTCGTCGGTCTAGTGCGTGGGCTTGCCGTTGAGCTTGCCGGCGACGGGGTTCGCGTCAACGGCGTTGCGCCTGGCTACATCCGCACAGCCCAGCTGCTTTCGGAGGAAAACTCGCTCGGTCCTGACGGCGCGGAAGCCGCTGCCGCCTTCATCCCGATGAAAAGGCTCGGAACGCCTGAGGATATCGCCGACGTGATCGCGTTCCTGGCATCCAACAGCGCGAGATACATGACCGGTCAGGTGCTGGTTGTGGATGGGGGCCTCCTGGTGGGGCGTTACTGAAACGCTGCGCGATGCGGCGAATGAACATGGGGCGCGTGGCAAACGGGCTCCGGGGAACAACAACAACTGGAGAAGAGACAATGCCAAATATGGAAATCAATCGCCGCTCCCTCCTCAAACGATCCGCCGGGATGATGGCGCTGGCGATGGGCGGCGGCACGCCGTTCCTGTCGTCGCGCGCTGCCTTTGCGCAGGCCGCCGACCTCGCAGGCCAGCAGCTGCGCACCATCGGCCTTTCGGTCACCGTTCAGGAGCGCATCCTCGAGCAGTTCAAGGCTGCTGCCGGCGTCGGCGGCACGTCCGGAACGGCAGCAACTTTCCCGGACGCTCAGACGAAGATCCTCTCCGGCTCCAAGGACTATGATTGCTGGGAGATCATCGCCGAGCGCCTGCCGTCGATCGTCATGACCAACAATGTCGAGCCCATCCCGGCCTCGGCGCTGAAGAATTGGGCCAACATCCGGGATACCTTCACGACCGCCAGTGACAAGTGGGACCGTAGCGCGCAGATCATCGGCCAGATCTGGACAGACGAAAGCCAGACGGCGCTGAACATGGTGCCCGCCGTCTATAACTACGATTCCATCGGCTACAATCCCGATGTGCTCTCGGCCGAGGAAGCCAACAGCTGGACCGCGATCTTCGATCCGAAGTGGAAGGGCAAGTCCGGCATCAACACCGACCCGCTGATCGCGATCGGCCAGGCGATGATGGCGATGAACTCGCTCGGCCTTTCCGACGTCAAGAACCCGGGCAATGCGACCGCAGCCGAAATCGACGAGGCTGCCGCCTTCCTGATTTCCAAGAAGAAGGAAGGCCAGTTCCGCGCGCTCTGGGGCGATTTCGGTGAACTCGTCAACCTCATGGCGTCGGGCGAAATGGTCGTCTGCGACGCCTGGCAGCCGGCGGTCATGGCGGTCAAGGCGCAGGGCAAGCCCTGCCGCTACGCCGTGCCGAAGGAAGGCTATCGCGGTTGGGCGATTGGTCCGGCGATGATTGCTGGCACTGCCAACAAGGAGGCGGTCATTGCCTATGCCGACTATTGGCTTTCGGGCGAGCCGGGCATCACCGTCTCCGAGCAGGGCTACTACTCGCCGTCGACCAACATCAAGAACGTCATGGCGCCGGAGAAATATGCCTTCTGGTACGAGGGCAAACCCTGGGTCGGCGCCGAGGAGCGCGGCATCAAGGAAGGCGACCTGCGCGACGGCGGCTCGCTCGAAGAACGCGCCAAGAACGTCGCCTACTGGCACCAGTGGCCGGACGAATACGACCACCTGATCCAGAAGTGGGACGAATTCCTCAACGCCTGATGAAGGACGGCCGGGGCGCAAACCCGCCCCGGCCTTTCCCCCAACGCATCCGCTATTAGAACCGGAGAACGACCGTGATCTTCGACCTCGAACTCAACAATGTCGGCAAGGTCTACGACAACGGCACCCCCGCCGTGATCGATTTCAACCTGTCGGTTTCCAAGGGCGAGTTCATCGCGTTCCTCGGCCCGTCCGGCTGCGGCAAGACGACGACGCTGCGCATGATCGCCGGCTTCGAGCAGATCTCTTCCGGCGAGATGCTGATCAAGGGCAAGCGTATGAACGACATCCGGCCGGAACACCGGCCGACGTCGATGATCTTTCAGAGCTACGCGCTCTTTCCGCACATGACCGTGCGCCGCAATGTCGGCTACGGGCTCGACGTCAAGGGCATGGCCAAAGCCGAACGCGACGCCAAGGTCGATCGTATCCTGGCAACGCTTGGGCTCGAGGACATCGCCGAGAAGAAGCCGGACCGGCTCTCCGGCGGCCAGCGCCAGCGCATCGCGCTTGCCCGCGGTCTTGTCGTTGAACCGGATATTCTGCTTCTCGACGAGCCGCTGGGCGCGCTCGACGCCAATCTGCGCAAGGCGATCCAGAACGAACTGAAGCTGCTGCAGAAAACGCTCGGCGTCACCTTCGTCTTCGTCACCCATGCGCAGTCCGAGGCGCTCGCGCTTTCCGACCGTATCGTGGTGATGAACCAGGGCAGGGTCGAGCAGATCAGCCCGCCACACCAGCTCTACACCCGGCCAAACACCGCCTTCGTTGCCCAGTTCATCGGCAACAACACGATCTTCCAGGGCGAAGTCGAAGGCGCATCGGACGACCGGACGCTGGTTTCGACGCCGCTCGGGCAGCTTTCCGGCCGGCCGAACGGGGCCCTTTCCAAGCGGTCACGGGTCAATGTCGTCATCCCGGCCGAAGCGATCGAGGTGCATCCGGCGGCCCTGGTTTCGCGTGACCAGATTGCCCATGCGGTCGGCGGCAACGTCGTCAGCGCCAGTGTGCGCCGCTTCGACGTGGTCGGCCATGTATCCCACCTGACGGCGGGACTTGCGGACGGACGCACCGTTTCGCTCGAAGCCCATGTCGACAAGTACCAGCCCGACGCCTTCCCCGTAGGCGCGGACATTCTTTTGAGCTGGCAGCCGGGCGAAGCCACGGTCATCCCAGCCTGATCACGCGAGCGGGATGAGGAACAATGTGTGCGGTTTTCCGCCCGCATCCCGCTCTGACTTACGAGAAGAGAAAACACGAAGGAGACATACCATGGCCAAGGAAATCCTCTGCAGCTTCGGCGTCGACGTCGACGCGGTCGCCGGCTGGCTCGGGTCCTACGGGGGCGAGGATTCGCCCGACGATATCTCGCGCGGCCTTTTTGCCGGCGAGGTCGGCAGCCCGCGACTGTTGAAACTGTTCGAACGCTTCGGCATCAAGACCACCTGGTTCATTCCCGGCCACTCGATCGAGACGTTCCCGGAACAGATGCAGGCTGTGGCGGACGCCGGCCACGAAATCGGCATTCACGGCTACACCCATGAAAACCCGATCGCCATGACGCGCGAGCAGGAGACCGAAGTCCTCGACAAGAGCATCGATCTCGTCACCAAGCTCTCGGGCAAGCGCCCGACCGGCTATGTCGCGCCATGGTGGGAGTTCTCCAACGTCACCAACGAGCTGCTGCTGGAACGCGGGATCAAGTACGATCACTCGCTGATGCATGACGACTTCACGCCCTATTATGTCCGCGTCGGCGACAAGTGGACGAAGATCGACTACTCCAAGAAGCCGTCCGAATGGATGGTGCCGCTGCAGCGCGGCAAGGAGACCGATCTCATCGAAATTCCGGCCTCCTGGTATCTCGATGACCTGCCGCCGATGATGTTCATGAAGAAGGCCCCGAACAGCCACGGCTTCGTCAATCCGCGCGACATCGAGCAGATGTGGCGTGATCAGTTCGACTGGGTCTATCGCGAGATGGACTATGCGGTTTTTCCGATTACGATCCATCCTGATGTTGCCGGGCGGCCGCAGGTGCTGATGATGCTGGAGCGGCTCTATGCCCACATGATCAAGCATCCGGGCGTGAAGTTCGTGACCATGAACGAGATCGCCGACGATTTCGCCAAGCGCTTCCCGCGCAAGAAGTGAGCGACTGACGGGGGCGGTCCGAGCGCCGTCCCCGCTTTTTACACCGATTGGATCAAACGATGTGCTCTCTCTGCGGCGTCCTTGGAGGCAACGAACACTGGGCCGATGCGGTGGCGCGGCCAGGCGTCTATACCCGCAATGTCGAGCGCATCGATCGAAGGCGCGAGCGCGCCAACCGGGTGCGCATCGCCAATGCAATGCTGGCGCGCTTCGGTCTGACCATCTCCGATTGGCAGGGCGCGTCCTTCGTGTTGTCCACACGGACGGGCAAGACTGAGATCATCGAGGATCTCGGTCATCTCTGGCCGGCCGCCGAACGGCTTTGCGGCCGTCCCTGCGATCCGCTCGATGTGGCCCTGGTTACTGCTGCTGAGGCCGCGATCGATGACTGAGCCGCAGATCCCGCTGCTGACCCCGATCAACCTGCTCACGGGCTTCCTCGGCTCCGGCAAGACGACTCTGCTTGCGCGACTGCTCGCCGATCCGGCTCTTTCGGATGCAGCGGTCCTCATCAACGAATTCGGAGAGGTCGGGCTCGACCATCATCTTGTCGAGCGCATCGACGATACCATGGTGCTCTTACAATCGGGCTGTCTCTGCTGCACGGTGCGCGGCGAGCTTGCCGATGCCATCAAGGATCTGCATTCGAAGCGGGAGCGCGGGCTGGTTCCGCCTTTCCGCCGCATCGTCGTCGAAAGCACCGGGCTTGCCGATCCGTTCCCGGTGCTGTCGACGATCAAATCCGACCCGGTGCTGCGCCACCATTTCCGCCCGGGCAACGTCATCACCACCGTCGATGCCGTCAACGGGCTCGGCCAACTCGGCACCTATGTCGAATCCAACCGGCAGGCTGCTGTTGCAGACCGGCTGGTCGTCACCAAGGCCGATCTGGCGCTGCCGGCCGATGTCGCCCGTCTTGTCGAGAAATTGCGCAACATCAATCCGGACGCGCCGCTGCTGATGGCGACCGATCTGTCCTTCGCCGTTGCCGAGCTTGTCGACGAGAACCTCGGCCTGCGCGCCGCCGCGCTGCAATCGACCAGCGGTTTCTATTGCGAGGCGCCGGTTCAATTGGCAACGGCGGAAGGCTCCGTGCACCAGTCCGCGGTGACCTCCTTCGTCATGACCGTGGAGCGCGCCATCGACTGGACGGCTTTCGGCCTCTGGCTGACAATGCTGCTCAACCGTCACGGCGAGAAGGTGCTGCGGGTGAAGGGCATTCTCAACATCGCAGGCGAGGAGCGCCCTGTCGCCATTCATGGCGTTCAGCATTTGGTCCACACGCCTGTTCATATGGAGCGCTGGCCGGACGAAGATCGCCGCTCGCGCATCGTGTTTATTGTTGACGGTCTGGATGTCGAACTGCTGAAACGGTCGTTCGAGGCTTTTGCCCTCGACCGGTCCTCCGTCGAGGATGCGGCCGTCCCGAAACGCAGTCTTCAGGAACGTCAGTCGTCTTCATGAACAAGCACCTGCCTGACCAAGCGACGATGGCGACGCCATCCCTCCATCTCTCCGGTCGCCCACGCCTGCGCGTGCTTGGCACGGCGATTTCTCTGCTCGAGGAGTTGCGGGTTCGCGCCGAGGCCGATCTCGGCATCGAGGTCGTATTCGACAACAACGACTTCCTGACCACTCAGCACAAGGCGGCGCAGGAGCCGGATAGTTACGACATCTACGACCAGTGTTTCCATAATCTGGATATCGTCTGGTACTGGCGGGCGATCCAGCCGATCGAGATTGGCCGCATCGCGCTCTGGGACCAGATCAACGATCTGACGAAGACCGGCCATATCGGCCCGAATGCCAGGCTGGGGCAGGGGGATGCGCCGGTAAAGAAGCTGTTCGTGCAGCCCAATCTCGAACTGGGCGACACGCCGTCGAGCACGATCTCGATGCTGCCGACGACGCATAATTTCGACAGCTTCGCCTACAGGACCGACGTTGCCCCCAATACGGTTTCGATGAACAGCTGGGCGGCGCTGCTCGACGAGCGCTGGGCCGGACGCGCAGCCCTCGTCGACGAGCCGGCGATCGGTATCTTCGATGCAGCCCTTGCCGCGCAGGCATCCGGCCTGATGTCGTTCGACAATATCGGCGCCATGACTGTTGACGAGATCGACCGGCTGATCGGTCTGCTTGAGGAGCGCAAGAAGAACGGCTATTTCCGCGCCTTCTGGCGGACGGCCGAGGATGCAGCGCGGCTGATGGTGCGCGGCGAGACCGATATCCAGAGCATGTGGTCGACGGGCATCAGCATCCTCAACGGCCAGGGCGTTCCGGTGGAACAGGCGGTGCCGGCTGAGGGATATCGTGCCTGGCATGGCGGCCTGTGTCTCGCACGCCATCTGTCGGGCCGCATGCGCGACGTCGCCTATGAGTATCTCAACTGGTGGATATCCGGCTGGCCGGGCTCGGTCGTGGCGCGGCAAGGCTACTACATCTCGACGCCGGAGCGTTCGAGGCAATTCATGTCGGTGGCCGAATGGGACTACTGGTACGGCGGCCTGCCGGCGGCATGCGACCTGCCGGGCCCGGACGGCACCATACGCATTCGGGCAGGATCGGTCAGGAGCGGCGGCTCCTACTGGCAGCGCGCCAACTGCATCGCGGTCTGGAATACCACCATGGACGAGCACAATTATCTGGTTCGCCGCTGGATGCAGCTGGTCGAACGATAGAGGGAAACGGGATGACGCAGGACTTCAGTGGACGGTCGATCGCGCAGCTGTCAGTGCTGCTGCAGTCCGGTGCGCTCGATCCGCGTGAGCTGACACGCTGGACGCTTGAGCGGATCCGCAGTCACGACGACCAAGCGATCTTCACCACGATTCTGCCGGAGCGGGCGATGCGGGAGGCGGAGGCCTCCGCCCGGCGCATCGCCGCCGGCCGTTCATTTGGGTTGCTCGACGGAATTCCCGTTGCGTGGAAAGACCTGTTTGCCATCAAAGGCGTGGCGACGACGGCGGGATCGGTGGTGCTGAAGGACGCGCCGGCGGCACAAGAGGACGCGGCGATGGTGACCGCGCTCGGCCATGCCGGCATGGTCAGCGTTGGTCGCGTCAACATGAGCGAATTTGCCTTCTCCGGGCTCGGCATCAACCCGCATTACGGCACGCCGCGCAATCCGCGGGCGCGCGATGTCGACCGCCTGCCGGGCGGTTCGTCCTCCGGCTCCGGTGCCGCCGTAGCCGCCGACCTCGTGCCGGTTTCGATCGGCACGGATACGGGCGGATCCATCCGCATTCCGGCCGCCTTCAACGGTATCGTCGGCTACAAGGCGACGCGCGGCCGCTATTCCATGCGTGGCGTCTTTCCGCTCGCCAAGAGCCTCGATTCGCTCGGTCCCCTCTGCCGGACGGTGCAGGACGCCGTCTGGGTCGATGCGGCGATGCGAGGTCTGCCCGCGCCGGAAATCCGGCGGGGCAGTCTCGATGGCCTGTCGCTCGTGGTGCCGACAACGGTGGTTTTCGACGGTGCCGAAGACGGTGTCGTTTCCGCTTTCGAAGCCGGACTCGGGCGGCTGGAGCGCGCCGGCGCCCGTGTGCGCCGCCAGCCGTTTCCGGCATTCGAGCGCATTTTCGAGACCATGGCGCGGCACGGACCGCTGGTCACGGCCGAGGCCTTCGCGCTCCATCGCGACCGGCTCGAAGGGTCGCAGGCGGCATCGATGGACCAGCGCGTCGTGGCACGGGCCCGGCTCGGGCAAAACATAAGCCTCTCCGATTATGTCGAGACGCTAAACACGCGGGAGGCGCTGATCGCCGAGATCGCCGCCCATATTGGGTCGAACGAGCTTGTCGCTTATCCCACCGTTGCCCATGTGGCGCCACCCACGGCGCCGCTTCTCAATGACGACGCCCTGTTCGTCGAAACCAACGCCCGGACCCTGCGCAACACCTCGATCGGCAATTTCCTTGACTGGTGCGGCGTCTCTCTACCGTGCGGCATTGGCGCCGCCGGTATGCCGGTCGGCCTGCTGCTTTCCGCCCAGCCGCATCACGATGCGCATCTGTTGTCGATGGCGCTTGCGGCCGAGGCAATCGTTCGTGCCGATTGAGGGGCAGGTCGCTCGGAAACTACGCCTACCGACAAGAGCGAGCGCACTTTGCGACTAGCCGGGGCGGGAAAGAGATAGTCTACTGCTTGACGACCTTCCGGAAACGCCGGTCGCAAAGGCCCTGAAGAGGCCGCGACATTCAAGGCAGCCGGTCAGGAAGAATAGGCCGCGATCGGCCGTCGCCTTGGCAACACGGGAACAGCTGAAGCAGACGGACGGCGGACTGGATGGGAGCTTCGCATGGACGTGAGTTATTCCACGGCAGGCACGGTTGCGTTCGAGCGCAAGCGCTATTGGGACGAGGCGGTATCGAGCACCTACTTCCCGCTCGATCTGCGCTTCCAGAACTCGGCGGAGTTTTCCGGCGAGTTGAACGTCTGGGATCTCGGCGCGGTATCGCTGTCGCGGCTTGAATCCGACGGGCTGCTCTATCGCCGACAGAAACGGCACCTGCTGCATGAGCGCGAAGAAAGCTATCTGATCACCGTGCCGGAGACGGCGGAGATCAGCTTCGAGCAGGCCGGTAAGGCAGTGCGCTGCAAGCCGGGGGCCTTCCTCGTCGAGCGCAGCCATCTGCCGTACGAATTCAGCTATACGGCCAAGAACACGCTCTGGGTGCTGAAGGTGCCGATTGCCACGCTGCGTCCGCGTGTCGGCCTTCCCGAACGTATCGCGTCGCTCAGCTTCGATTCCACCCGTGGCACCGGCGCATTGTTCGTCGACATGATCCGGCTTGTTGCGCCGCGGCTTGTCGAGATGGATGCGCCCGCCCGCGACATGACCGGCAAGCACCTGGTCGATATCCTCGCGATGTCGCTGATCTCCGACGAACGCATGCTGACGTCGGACGCAGGCTCGGTTCAGGTCGGCCACCTGCATCGCGTCGAGAGCTACATTCGCGCCAATCTCGCCCGGGCCGATCTCGGTCCGCAGGTGATCGCCGATGCCTGCGGCATCTCGGTGCGCTACCTGCACCAACTGATGAAGAGGCAGGGCACGTCCGTGTGCCATTGGATCCGGGTCCAGCGGCTTCTGCGCTGCGACGAGATGCTGCGCGATCCCACCTGCCGCAAGCTGGTTTCGGAAATCGCCTATGCACTCGGCTTCAGCGACCACGCGCAGTTGAGCCGCCACTTCAAGGCGCATTTCGGCTACAGCCCGAGCGAAGCGCGCGAGCGCTCCCATCTGACGAGCCCGAGCAGCCCCGGCTGAGCCGGACGGCGACAAACCCCAGACAGACGTGAGGCGGTCGCACGCCCGACCGGGCGAAGGGCGAAGCCTTGCCCGATTTTCAACGGATGCCCGCTTTTAAACGGATGAAAGACAGGAGACGGATTTTGCAGAACCTTCGAGTTGCGGTCGATGTCGGTGGCACCTTTACCGACATCTGCATCATGGACGAGACCACGGGCCGGATCCGGGTCGAAAAGACGTCGTCCTCCGCCGATCCGATCGACGGGATCATGTCTGGCGTCGAAAAAGCCGGCATCGACCTGTCGAAGGTGGCGCTGTTTTCGCATGGCACCACCGTTGCCACCAACGCCCTGATCACGCGGCGCCTGCCGCGCACGGCGATGGTTTGCACGAGAGGTTTCCGCGACGTCATCGAGATCCGCCGCGCCAACAAGGAAGACCTCTGGGATACCTACAAGGACGTAGTGCCGCCCTATGTGCCGCGGCGCGACCGGTTGGTGGTGACGGAGCGTGTCGACGCGCAGGGCGGGATCGTCGCCACGCTCGACGAAGACGAGGCCCGGGAGGTCGCACGCATTCTCAAGCGCCGCAATGTCGCGGCCGTCGCCGTCTGCTTCATGAACGCCTTCATGAACGGCGCCAACGAGCGCCGCATGAAGGAAATCTTGATGGAGGTGATGCCCGGCGTGCCGGTGTCGACCTCGTCGGAAGTCCTGCCCGAGATCTTCGAGCATGAGCGGTTCTCCACGACCGTCGCCAATGCGGCCTTAAGCCCCGTTGTCGTCGACTATACATCGCGGCTCGGCAAGCGGCTGCAGCAGGAAGGCTATGAACGCGATCTTCTGCTTTTGCACACAGGCGGTGGGGTAATGACCCCGAAGAGCGTCGAGGACTTTGCCGCACGGCTTGCCGGTTCCGGCATTGCTGCCGGTGCTATCGCCAGCAAATACATCGCCGAGCTCTGCGGCTTCCGCAATTCGATCGGGCTCGACATGGGCGGCACCTCGACCGACGTGTCGCTCGCCTATGACGGCCAGTCGCGCATCACCAAGGACTGGTTCATCGAATTCGGCTATCCGATCCGCTTCTCCTCGATCGAGGTTCTGACGATCGGTGCCGGCGGCGGGTCGCTTGCCTGGACTGACGAGGCCGGATCGCTGCGCAACGGTCCGCAATCGGCCGGCGCCAATCCAGGCCCTGCCTGTTATGCCAAGGGCAACCGGCAGCCGACCAACACCGATGCCAATGTCGTGCTCGGTCGCCTCGGTACCAGCCTTGCCGGCGGCAAGATCACGCTTGACGCGAACCTTGCCCTCGAGGCCGTCCGCGAAGGGGTCGCCGAGCCGTTCGGGCTAGAGCCGCATGCGGCCGCCGATGCGATCATCCGTGTTGCCAATGCCAATATGTCGGACGCGGTGCGGCTGATCTCGATCAGCCGTGGCTACGATCCACGCGATTTTGCGCTCGTCGCCTTCGGCGGTGCCGGAGCCCTGCATGGCGCGGCGATCGCTCGCGAACTTTCGATCCCCGCGGTCATCGTTCCGCCGAACCCCGGCGTCACTTCGGCGCTCGGCTGCCTGCTCGTCGACATGCAGCACGATTTTTCCGAAAGCTACCTGAAGGCGGCCGCCGACGCCAACGCAACGGCGATCGAAGAGGCCTTCCTCCGCCTCGAACAGGAAGCATCGGAGCGGCTCGCCCATGAAGGTGTCGCGGCTAAGGACGTGGTGCTCCAGCGCAGCATCGACATGATGTATCTCGGGCAGTGGCGTTCGCTCTCCGTCACCGCACCAGCGCCGGTCACCGACATCGCGCCGCTGGTCGAAGCCTTCCACCGTGAGCATCAGCGCGAATACAATTTCCGTCGCGACGAAACGCCGGTCAGCCTGTTCCGCATCAACTTGAAGGCCGTCGGCATGGTGCCGAAGGCGTCGCTGGCACGCCACGAGCCGACGGGAGTGATCCCCGAGCCGAAGACGCGGCGGAGCGTATGGTTTGAAGCCGAGGCCGCGCTCAATACGCCCGTCTACGATCGCGAAACCTTGCCCGCAGGGTTCGTCTTCAAGGGCCCTGCCATCGTCGAGCAACTCGATTCGACCGTCGTCGTCCCGCCGGGAACGACCGCGGAAGTGGACACCTATCTCAACATCATCATCCGCATCGAAGGTGAAGCGAATGTCTGAACAGCAAAACCTTGACCCGGTGACCTTCGAGGTCCTGAAGAACTCCTTCATCACCAGCGTCGATCAGATGGCCGAGCAGATCCTGAGAACCTGCTATTCCTTTGTCATCTACAACCGCGACTTCTCCAGTGCCCTTCACGATGCCGAAGGCAATTCGGCAGCTCAAGGTAACCAGGATATTGCGGTCCATGTCGGCACCCTGCATTTCACCTGCAAGGACGTCATCCGCGCCTTCGATGGCGACATGCATCCCGGCGACGTCTACGCCATCAACGATCCCTATGCCGGCGGCACGCATTTCAACGACGTCCGGCTGATCCGGCCGATCTTCGTCGACGGCAGGATCATCGCCTTCAGCCAGTCGAACGGACACTGGTCGGATCTCGGCGGCAGCGTCCCAGGCTCCTTTGATGTCGCCGCCAAGGAGATGTTCAGGGAGGGGATGCGCATCACCCCGATCCGCCTGTTCGACAAGGGGCGGTTCTGCAAGGATGTCGCCCACCTCATCGCTTCCAACACCCGCGACCCCGCCTCGATCATCGGCGACATCCATGCCCAGGCGCAGGCGACCCAGGTCTGCGAGCGCGAGATCCTGCGGCTGGTCGGCAAATACGGCGAGGGCACGGTGAAACAGGGGCTCGGCGCCGTGCAGGACTATGTCGAGCGCGCCATGCGCCAGCGGATCGCCGCACTGCCGGACGGCGAATGGGAAACGCAGGACTTCATCGACCGTGATCCGGCGGGCAACGAGGGCATGATCCCGATCAAGGTCAAGCTGACGATTAGGGGTGACCGGGCGATCTACGACTTCACCGGCAGCCACCCGACCATCGGCTCGATCTACAATTCCGCCTTCGGCGCGACCTTCTCGGCGGTCGCCGCGGGGATGAAGACCTTCTTCCCCGACCTGCCGCTCAACAGCGGCTTCTACCGGGTGTTCGAAATCATCGCGCCCGAAGGCTCGATCGTCGATGCGAAGTGGCCGGTGGCCGTCACCGGCTTCCTCATGCCCTTCGAGAAGATCATGAACGCGATCTACGAGATCTGGTCGAAGATCATCCCGGAGCGCGCCATCGCCTGTGCCTTCAACCTCGAATACCTGCTGACCGGCGGGCGTGATGCACGCGCCGCGGAAAAGCCGATCTTCATGTTCTACGACTGGCTTCCCGGCGGTTGGGGCGGGCGCAACGGCATGGACGGCTGCAATGTGACGACGGCCTGCTTCGGAACCGGCCTGATGGCCCAGCCGGTCGAGGGACAGGAACGGGCAAATCCGATCCTGACCACCGAGTTCGAGGTGCTGACGGATTCTGCCGGCCCCGGAAAGTGGCGCGGCGGTGCCGGTGTGCTCAAGACTTCCCGCATGCTCGAAGCCGAAAATACCGTCATTTCCTATATCTGCGAC
This sequence comes from Ensifer sp. Root1252, assembly GCF_001425885.1. NCBI lineage: Bacteria > Pseudomonadati > Pseudomonadota > Alphaproteobacteria > Hyphomicrobiales > Rhizobiaceae > Ensifer > Ensifer sp. Root1252. Next base: position 70,654 of record NZ_LMDT01000004.1, read on the forward strand.
CGCGAGCGCGCCATCGTTTGGGGCATCGAGGGCGGGCTGCCGTCGATGCCGCACGGGCTAACGCTGACCCGTGAAAAGACCGGCAAGACGGAATGGCTCGGCGCTACTTTCTCCGATGTGGCAATCGAGGCGGGGGACGTCTTCTCGCGCCCGACCGCGGGCGGCGGCGGCTTCGGCGATCCGCTCGAGCGCGATCCGCAACGGGTGCTGGCCGATGTCATCGACGACTACGTCTCGGTCGAGCGGGCGGCGAAGGATTATGGCGTCGTCATCGATCCCGTCGATCCGGAAATCTGCGCCTACGAGATCGATGCCACCGCGACGGCCGAACTGCGGCGACAGATCCGGGCAGACCGGTTGGGTTGGCTGGGCGCAGATCCGGCCGAGGTCTCGGCAAAGTTCAAGGCGGGGGAAATCAATGCGCTCGACGCGGTGCGCCGCTATGCCGTGATCCTCGACTGGGATACGGGCGATCTGCTACCCGTCTCCACCGAACAGTTTCGCAACATGTATCGCAAACGCTCAGTGGCTGCCTGGCAGTAGCAACGCAAATGCTTGGTGGGTGGGCGGTTCGCCTACCCGAATACGGGGGGATGTCATGGCGGGTGTTACGATCGTTGCGGCCGCTGAGGCCGATAGGTCCGCATGGAACGAGCTTCATGCGGGATTTGCCGCCTTCTACGGGGTTGATCAGACCGACGAGATGCGGGATCGGGTGTGGAGCTGGATCCGCGACGGCCAGCTCGAATGCCGGCTGGCGCTCGATGGCTCGGGTCGCCCGATCGGGTTGACCCATTTTCGCGAATATATCCGGCCGCTGATGGCGGCGCGCGGGGGTTTTCTCGACGATCTCTTCGTTGCGCCCGAGGCGCGCGGCAGCGGCGCAGCACCGGCGCTGATCCGCGCCGTTGCCGAAATCGGGCGAGAGCGCGGCTGGTCCGTCATCCGCTGGATCACGCGCGACAACAACTACCGGGCTCGCGGCCTTTATGATCAGCTGGCCACCAGAACGGATTGGCTGACCTATGATATCGCCTTGTAACCACGCACCAGAGTGATCATGCATCAAAACGGGAGACGCCGATGACCGCACAGCCTAATTCCACCGAAGCGCGGGACATGGCCTACCATCTCCATTCCTACACCAATCCGCGCAAGCTGGAGCGGGAAGGGCCGCTGATCATCGACCGCGGCGAGGGCATCCACGTCTTCGACAACAGCGGCAAGCGCTATATCGAGGGCATGGCCGGGCTTTGGAGCGTGGCCGTCGGCTTCGGCGAGAAACGGCTGGTCGAAGCCGCGCGCAGCCAGATGGCGAGGCTACCCTACTATCATACCTTCTCGCAGAAATCGCACGGGCCGGTGGCGGATCTGGCGGAGAAGCTGGTCGGCATGGCGCCGGTGCCGATGTCCAAGGTTTACTTCGCCAACTCCGGATCCGAGGCGAACGATACAGCGATCAAGCTGGTCTGGTATCGCTCCAACGCGCTAGGCAAACCGGAAAAGAAAAAGATCATCTCGCGCATCAAGGGTTACCACGGCGTGACGGCGCTGAGCGCCAGCCTGACGGGCCTCCCCAACAACCATCGATCGTTCGATCTGCCGTTTCCCAACATCCTGCACACGACCTGCCCGCATTATCGCACCGGTGCGGAGCCGGGGCAGGATGAGCTTGCCTTTTCGCGCTGCTGTGCAGAAGAGCTGGAGGCGCTCATCCTCGAGGAGGGGCCGGAGACGATCGCCGCCTTCATCGGCGAGCCGGTTATGGGGGCCGGCGGCGTCATCGTTCCGCCGGAGGGCTATTGGGTGGCCATCCAGGACGTGCTGCGGAAATACGATATCCTGCTGATTGCCGACGAGGTGATCTGCGGTTTCGGGCGCACCGGCAACATGTTCGGATCCGAGACCTTCGGCATGCGGCCGGATATCATGACGCTCTCCAAGCAGCTGTCATCGTCCTATCAGCCGATCGCGGCTCTCATGATCAACGACAACGTCTACGAGCCGATCGCCAATGAGGCAGATCGGATCGGTGCGCTCGGGCATGGATTTACCGCCAGCGGCCATCCGGTCGCCGCTGCAGTCTCGCTCGAAAACCTGGCGATCATCGAGGAGAAGGACCTGGTCGGCAATGTCCGCCGTCTTGCGCCGCATTTCCTCGGTCGGCTCAATGCGCTCGAACGGCATCCGCTGGCTGTCGAAGCGCGCGGCGTCGGCCTCATCGGTGCGCTCGAACTCGAGGCGGCGGATGGGGCGGCCGCAGGCGCGACGGGCGCGCGGGTTGGTGCGATCCTGCAGAGGAACGGCCTGATCTGCCGCAACATCGGCGATTCCATCGCCTTCTGCCCGCCGATGATCATCACCGCCGCCGAGATCGACGAGATGTTCGATATCGTCGAGGCGAGCCTTGAGCAACTCGGTAGGCAGGCGGCGGCATAAGCATCCCGGCATCGGGCCCGCATCATAGTGCGGGCTCACGGTACGCCGGGCTGCGGGCGTCTTCACGACGACGAAATCAGGAACGCCAGAGGCCGCCATGACGTGGCGACCATACCTGTGAGCCATCGCCCTTCGATCAGAACCGATATCCGACGAACAGCGACCCGGTCGGCTGCAGCTCGCGCTCGACAGTCCCGTTTGCCGTACCCCCAAGTCGCTGCAATCGCAGAGATCTTGATGGCTGCGATGCCTTCATTGAGCCGGCTTCCAGCCATTGGCATCCGCGCCGCCGGCGATCGAAGCCTCAGCAATGATGCCTGTCCTCGACCGCTTCTTCATCCTTAGTCGTAGCGAAAAGACGCAGATTGACACGCGTTCAATCCTGGACATATCATTAAGTCAAATTACTTGACTTATTAAATGCGTCATCGAAACCTGGAGGGGAGTTCGTCATGCCGGCAGTCGAGGAAATGCGGTCCAGACCAATTGTAACGGGGACCGGAAACATCATCAGCAGAGTTTCGGCAAGGGTGTTCGGCGGGGTCATGGCCGCGTCATTCGCCATGCTTGCAGCGGGCCAGGCGCAGGCCGAGTCCGTTCTGACCATGCATATCGAAGAGCAGACGAGCTGGGTGCAGAACTTCAACCCGTTCGACCTGGGCGGGCGGCGCCAAAGCACCATGGACTTCGTCTATGAGCCGCTCGTGATCTTCAACGACTATGACAGCGGCAAGCCGGTCTGGCGGCTGGCAACCGGCTACAAGTTTGCCGACGATCTGAAGTCGATCACCTATACGCTGCGCGATGGCGTCAAGTGGTCGGATGGCAAGCCGCTGACATCGGCCGACATGAAATTCACCCTCGAACTGATGCTCAAGAACCCGGCGGTCGACATCGTCGGCGTCGGCGAGAGTGTCGCTTCGGTCGAGGCGGTGTCGCCCACGGAGGTTAAGATCAACCTCAAGGGCGTCGATACACATTTCCCGGAATCGCTCGCCGACTTTCCTGTCGTGCCCGAGCATATCTGGAAGGATGTTGCCGATCCGCTCGCCTTCAAGAACGAGAAGCCTGTCGGTTCCGGCCCGATGACCGAGATCCGCCGCTTCACGCCGCAGGTCTACGAGCAATGCCGCAATCCCAACTACTGGGACGCAGCGACCCTGAAGGTCGATTGCCTGAAACTGCCGCAGATTGCCGGCAATGACCAGATGCTGGCGCTTCTGCCCGAGGGGGGCCTTGACTGGTTCGGCTCGTTCCTGCCGCAGATCGACAAGACCTATGTCGGCCTCGACCCGGAGCACAATGCCTATTGGCAGCCACCGGCCGAAACGGTTTCCTTCCAGATGAACCTCAAGTCGGCCAATGCCGGCAACGCCGAAGCCTTCAACGACATGACCTTCCGCCGCGCCTTCAGCCTGGCGATGGATCGCGTTTCCATGGTCGACATTGCCGGCTTCGGCTATCCCGTCGTCAATGCGCATGCGAGCGGCCTGCCGCCTCGCTTTGATAGCTGGCGCAACAAGGCGGCCGAGGGCGCCCAGGACGAATGGCTCGCCTACGACATCGACAGGGCCAACAAGCTGCTCGACGATGCCGGCTACAAGAAGGACGGCGAAGGGTTCCGCACGACGCCGAGCGGCAAACCCATCACCTTCCCGATCATCGTCCCCAACGGCTGGACCGACTGGATCGATGCGGTCCAGATCGCCACCGAAGGCCTGCGCAAGATCGGGATCAATGCTTCGGTGGCCACGCCCGAATACGAGCAATGGCAGAAGCAGATCCTCGACGGCTCATTCGAGGCCGTGATGAATTCGCGCGCCGACGGGCCGACCCCCTTCCGCGGCTATTTCCAATCGCTGTCGACCGCCTTCGGCGGACGGATCACCAGCGCGCCTTCGCGCTACTCCAATCCGGAACTCGACAAGGTGTTTGACGCATATCGCCGGGCGACGACGGACGAGGACCGCAAGAAGCTGTTCGACCAGGTGCAGCTGATCGTTGCCGACAATCTGCCCGTCGTTCCCGTCTTCAACGGTCCGACCTGGTACCAGTTCTCGACCAAGCGCTTCACCGGATGGGTCTCGAAGGAAGAGCCCGCGATGAACCCCGAGGATCACGACAACAACCGCATGCGGTTGATGCATCTGTTGCGGCTGAAGCCGGCCGAATAGGCTCAGGGAAGGGCTGACTGATGCGACTTCCTCGCCGACGGCTTGCCGTCTACTGCGTCGCGTTCCTGTTTGCGATCGTGATGAACTTTGCGGTTCCCCGGTTGATGCCGGGTAGCCCCGTCGACAGCATGATCGCCCAGCTCGGACCGCGGGCAACGCCCGCGGCGATCGAGGCGATCAAGGCGCGGTTCGGCGCCATCGAACAGCCGATGTGGCAACAGTTCGTCGACTACATAGTCGGGCTGGCGCATTTCGATCTCGGCGTATCGGTGAAGTACTACCCGCAAACGGTGCTCGAGGTTCTCGGGCGGTCGGCCGGCTGGACGGCGTTCCTGGTGGTAACCGCAATCGTCTTTTCGCTGTCGATCGGGGTCTCGCTTGGAGCCTTGGCAGCCTGGCGTCGCGGCGGCCGGTTCGACAGCTTCGTCTCGCCGTTCTCGGTGGTGATGATCGCTGTGCCGCCCGTGATCATCGCGCTGGCGACGCTGTTCATCTTCGGCGTCACCCTTCGCCTGCTGCCGGTCGGCTATGCCTACGATCCGAGCCTCGATCCGGGGTTCAATTTCACTTACTTCGGCAGTGTCTTTCTGCATGCGATCATGCCGGTGCTGACGCTCTCTCCCTACCTGATCGGCGAGTTCCAGACGACCATGCGCTCCAGCATGATCTCCGTGCTCGGCGAGGATTATGTCACCATGGGTCGCGCCAAGGGGCTGTCCGAATCCGCTGTCATGTTCGGCTATGCCGCCCGCAATGCCATGCTGCCGGTGCTGACCAACCTCGCGCTGATGCTCGGCGCCGTGTTCGGCGGATCGATCGTGACCGAAATCGTCTTCAATTATCCCGGCCTCGGCCTCACGCTCTATACCGCCAGCGTCGCGCGCGACTATCCCGTCATCCAGGGGCAGCTGCTGTTGATGACGATGGCCACGCTCGGGGCAAACCTGCTTGTCGACATTCTCTACGGCGTCGTCGACCCGCGTATCCGGGAGGGGCGCGCATGACCTCGGGTCTTACATTGTTATGGCGGCAGAAGAAGGCCGTTGCCGGTCTCGCCATCATCGTCGCGCTTTGCCTGATGGCGCTTCTGGCGCCGCTGATCGCCCCCGGCGATCCCGGCGAACGGGTCGGGCGCTCGCATCAGCCGCCAACGGTCGAGCATGTCTTCGGCACCACCAAGATGGGGCGCGACGTCTATTCCCAATTCGTCTGGGGTGCACGTCCGTCGCTCGCCGTCGGTTTTGCGACCGGCCTTGCGATCACAGCACTCGGCACGATCGTCGGGCTGGTGGCCGGCTATTTCGGCGGGCGCACCGATGCCACGCTCGATCTCGCGACCAACGCCGTGCTGGTCATTCCCAACATACCGCTGCTGATCCTGCTCGCGTCCTTCGCCGGCACGGTCGGGCCGCTGGCGATCATGGCGATCATCGCGCTCACCTCCTGGCCTTGGGGCGCCCGCATGACCCGCTCGCAGACTTTGGCGCTGCGCAACCGCGAATTCGTCGTTGCCGCCCGCATGGTCGGCGAGCCGCACTGGCGGGTGATCTTTGTCGAGATCCTGCCCAACCTCGTGCCGTTGATCGGCATCAACGTCGTCGGCAGCATCATCTACGCCATCGTCGCCCAGACGACGCTCGAATATCTCGGCTTCGGCGATCCGCTGCGCGTCACCTGGGGCACGATGCTCTACAACGCCCAGAACTCGTCGGCGATCATCATCGGCGCCTGGTGGGATATCGGTGCGCCGGCGGCCGGGATCGCGCTGGTCGGGCTCGGCCTCGCGCTTCTCAATTTCACTTTCGACGAGATTGCCAATCCGCAGCTTCGTTCCGGCCCTGCGCTCAGCCGTTGGCTGCGGCTCAACAGGCGGCGTAACCGCGCGCCGGAGGTGGGACGATGAGCGAGCCGCTGCTGCAGGTCCGCAATCTCGATGTCGATTACCTGCTCGACGACGGCGCCTTTCGTGCGGTCAGGAACGTTTCCTTCGACATCAACCGCGGTGAGCTGTTCGGACTTGCCGGTGAGTCCGGTTGCGGCAAGAGCACGATTGCCTACGCGATCACCCGCCTGTCGAAACCGCCGGCCTGGGTGGCCGGCGGCGAAATCCTGCTCGAGGGCCGCAACCTGCTGCAGATGCCGGAGACGGCCTTGCAGGACGTACGCTGGCGGCGCATCGGCATGGTGTTCCAAAGCGCGATGAACTCGCTCAACCCGCTGATGCGGGTCGAGGCGCAGTTCCATGACGTGCTGCACCGGCACACCGGCGCGACCCGGGCACAATCACGGGCGCGGGCCGAGGAGATGTTTCGCCTGGTCGGCATCCCGGCCAGCCGGCTCGATGACTATCCGCACCAGTTCAGCGGCGGCATGCGACAGCGCATCGTCATTGCCATCTGCCTTGCGCTCCGGCCCCAGTTGATCATCATGGACGAGCCGACGACGGCGCTCGATGTGGTGGTGCAGCGCGAAATCCTGGAGCAGGTCGTTGATCTTCAGAGCACCCATGGCTTCTCTGTCCTGTTCATCACCCACGACCTGCATCTGATGGCGCAGCTCTGCCATCGCATCGGTGTGATGCTGAAAGGCGAACTGGTCGAGGTCGGCGACGTCCGTCAGATCAGCCGTGCGCCGGCTCACGACTATACCCGCAAGCTCTGGGGCGCCATTCCGCAGCTGCCTGCTTCCGTCAAGAGAGTGGGGGCCGTAGAATGAACGTCATGCCCGTTGCTTCCCCTCTTGCGCCCGTGCCGACGGACGCCATCGTCCAGCTCGATGCGATCACCCGCAGCTTTGGTCACGTCGAGGCGCTGCGCGGTATCTCGCTGGCGTTGAGACCGGGGCGGGCGCTGGCGCTGGTTGGCGAATCCGGCTGCGGCAAGACGACATGCGCCCGCATCATTGCGCGCATGGACGCCCCGACGGCGGGGTCGATGCAATTTCGTGGCCGCGATATCACCGCCACCGGTAGTGCGGCTGCAGAGAAGGCCTATCGCCGCGCGGTGCAGATGGTGTTTCAGGACCCATTCGCCTCACTCAACCCGGTGTTCACGGTCTATCATCATCTGGCAAGACCGCTCGCCCTTCACGGGCATGCCAGGGGCAGGGCGCAATTGCGCGAAGCGGTCGACACGCTCTTGAGCGATGTCGGCCTCGATCCCGGCTTGACCGCACACAAGTTTCCGCACGCGCTTTCCGGCGGACAGCGCCAGCGCGTCAACATCGCCCGGGCGCTTGCGGTTCGGCCCGACGTTCTGGTTGCCGACGAGCCGACATCGATGCTCGACGTCTCGATCCGCCTCGACATCCTCGAACTCTTGGCCGGCATCAAGCGCGATCGCGATCTCGCCATGCTCTACATCACCCACGATATCGCCACCGCCGCGCATATTGCCGAAGACGTCGTCGTCATGTTTGCGGGCCAGATGGTCGAGTGGGGCGCGACGGAAGCCGTGATCGGTGATGCGCGCCACCCCTATACGCAGCTGCTGCTCTCCGCCGTGCCCGACCCGGATCGCCCGTTCGTGCCCGGCGCCAGCGCCCGCTTTCTCGGTCACGCCGAAGAGGTTCGCCGCATCAGCCGGCCGGTCTCGAGCGTGGTCGAACAGGTCGGTCCCAACCACTTCGTGCGCGCACTCGGCGTCGCCTAATTCCAACATCACAGGTTTGCTCATGGATTATCTCGTCAATCTGTCTCTGCTTCGCCCAAAGCCCGACCTCGACCAGCGGATGGATGCGGCAGGGGTGACGATCAGGCGTGCCCTGGCACCCGAGTTCGAGCTGGTGATCGCGTGGGTCCGGGAAAAATTCGGATCGGGCTGGGCCGGCGAGACCGCCGTCGCGCTCACCCGCCAGCCGCCAACCTGCCTTCTCGCCACGCGTGATGGAAAGCTCATCGGCTTTGCCTGTCACGAGGCGATCGCGCGCGGGTTCTTCGGCCCGACCGGCGTCGATGAAGCAGCACGCGGCGAAGGAATAGGCCACGCGTTGCTGCTTGCTTCTTTGCTCGATTTGAAGACGATGGGCTACGCCTATGCCATCATCGGCGATGTTGGTCCGTCGGCGTTTTACGAGCGGACCGTCGGCGCCATGCCAATCCCGAATTCCGCGCCCGGCATTTATGCAGGCATGCTCAAGATCGACGACTAACCCTTCTGGAGATGATGATGATGACGATCGCTACGAAACCGGTATTCCGTCTGGAAACGCTCTGGACGCCGGCAAAGACGGACACCCCAGCGGTTTATTCGCTGACACTGACGAACGCCTCCGATCGCCCGCTTCGGGATTTTCGACTTTGCGTTTCGGGACCTGCACGCATCGACCCTGCCGCCGCCGTCGAAGGCGGAGAGTTGTTGAGCCGGCTTTCCAACTATTCCGAGTTCGCGCCGCCGGCTGACCTGGTGCTTCAGCCGGGAAGCGTGTGGATCGTGAAGGCGCACGGTATGAGCTTCGAGCCGCAGCACTGGACCGACGGAGCCAACTCCGCCTATCTCGTCCTTGCCGACGGCAGCACCGCGCCGATCTCGGTCGTGCCGTCGCGCGCCCACGGCGACAACGCCGAGCTGAAACGTGGCGCGGTCATCTATCCCGTGCCAAAGGTAGCACCGGTTGCCGTTTCGGTCGTGCCCTGGCCGCAGGACGTATCCGTCTCCGGCCGCCTGACGCCGCCATCAGGGCTCGACCTTGCGCCGGAAGGGGCAGAAGCCGAAGCCGCAGCACGCGCATTTGCCGAGCTGACGGGGAGCCTGTTTCCGGTCGAAGGACTTGTTCGGCCGGTAGCGGAAGGCGGCCTTCCGGCCGCGCTATCGCTTTCGGGCGACCTTGCGGAGGAAGCCTATGTCATCCGCTTCTCGCTAGCTGGCGTCGCTGTGACCGGCGGCACGCGCACCGGTCTCCTCTATGGCCTGATCACGCTCGGGCAGATCCTGCGGGGTGCTAAGCTTCATCCCGGCACATTCCTGTTTCCGGCAGGCGGCGAGATTCGGGACGAGCCGGCGCTCGGCTGGCGCGGCACGCATCTCGACGTTGCCCGCCAGTTCTACAGCACCGCCGAGGTCTCGCGGTTCCTGCGGCTGATGGCCTGGAACAAGCTCAACCGCTTCCACTGGCACCTCTCGGACGACGAGGCCTGGCGGATCGAGATCGACGCCTATCCGGCGCTGACCGAGGTCGGTGCCTGGCGCGGCCATGGCCGCAAGATCCCGCCGTTGCTCGGCTCCGGCCCGCAGGTGACGGGCGGTTACTACACCAAGGCAGCCGTTCGCGAGATCGTTGCATTGGCGGAAACCTTGGGGATCGAGGTGATGCCGGAGATCGACGTGCCCGGACACTCCTTCGCGATGCTGCAGGCCATTCCGGAGCTGCGCGATCCCAACGAAGCCGGCAGCTATTATTCCGTGCAGGGCTTCCCGGACAATTGCCTCAACCCGGCGCGCGAAGAAACCTATCGTGTGCTCGAAGTCGTCTTCGACGAACTGATCGAACTCTTCCCGTCGAAGATCATCCATGTCGGTGCCGATGAGGTGCCGCTCGGCGCCTGGTCGGGCTCGCCAGAGGCACTTGAGCGGTTGCGGGCGGTGGCTGGCGAAGAGGTGGCGACGACCCACGCCAAGCGGCTCAATGTCGTCACCAACACCCACGGGGCCGACGAGATCGACGGATCGGGTGCCGCCGTGCTGCAGGCGGAGTTCCTGGCGCGCGTCCAGGGGTTCCTCGCAAGCCGTGGCTGCGTTACCGGCGGCTGGCAGGAGGCGGCCCATGGCAACGTCATCGACAAGCAGAAGTCGCTGCTCTTCGGCTGGCGAACGGTCGAAGCCAATGCCGAGCTTGCCGGCGAAGGCTACGACATCGTCGTTTGCCCGGGACAGGTCTACTATCTCGACATGGCCAACAGCCCGGCCTGGTCAGAGCCCGGCGGCAGCTGGGCCGGCTGGTCGGACCCGGAAAAACTCTACCTGTTCGACCCGATCGAAGGCTGGACCGACGCCCAGAAGAAACATCTGCGCGGGCTGCAATGCTGCATCTGGTCAGAGCCGATGACCGACCGCGGTGTGTTCGACCGCCTGGTGTTCCCGCGGCTGTCGGCGCTGGCCGAAACCGGCTGGACCCGCCCGGAGCGCAAGAATTTCAAACGCTTCGAGGCGCTGGTCGGGCTGATGCCGGTTCTCTACGGCTTTTACTCCGACCAGTAATCCTGTGGCTGAACGGGGTGTCAAAGCCGTTTGATGCCCCGTTTCCCGTGCGTTTTTGGGTGGGCAGACGTCGCGAATCAACGTTTGCGGCGCGACTGTCACCCGTGACATAAGGGCGCCGCAACGTTTCGGGCCCCTAAAATATGATTCGTATCGAGAATATCAGCAAGCAGCTCAGCCACCGGATCCTCTTCATCGAGGCATCCGCAGCCCTCAACAAGGGCGAGAAGGTCGGCCTCGTCGGCCCCAATGGTGCGGGCAAGACGTCGCTCTTCCGGATGATCACCGGAGAAGAGATGCCGGACGAAGGCCAGGTCGCCGTCGATAAGGGCGTGACGATCGGCTACTTCAACCAGGATGTCGGTGAGATGTCGGGGGGCAGCGCTGTTGCCGAGGTGATGAACGGTGCCGGGCCGGTGAGCACGGTTGCCGCCGAGCTGCACGCGCTTGAAGCCGCCATGGTCGACCCCGACCGTCTCGACGAGATGGATGCGATCATCGAGCGCTACGGCGAGGTGCAGGCACGCTATGAAGAACTCGACGGCTACGCGCTGGAAGGCCGTGCACGCGAAGTGCTGGCGGGCCTCAGCTTCTCCCAGGAGATGATGGACGGCGACGTCGGCGCGCTTTCTGGCGGTTGGAAGATGCGCGTCGCGCTCGCCCGCATTCTGCTCATGCGCCCTGACGTGATGCTGCTCGACGAACCGAGCAACCACCTGGATCTGGAAAGCCTGATCTGGCTTGAGGCCTTCCTCAAGGGCTACGAAGGCGCGCTGCTGATGACCTCGCACGATCGCGAGTTCATGAACCGGATCATCACCAAGGTGATCGAGATCGATGGCGGCTCGCTCAACAGCTATTCCGGCGACTATGCCTTCTACGAGCAGCAGCGGGCGCAGAACGAAAAGCACCAGCTGGCGCAGTTCGAGCGTCAGCAGGCGATGCTCGCCAAGGAGATCAAGTTTATCGAGCGCTTCAAGGCGCGCGCCTCGCATGCAGCCCAGGTGCAGAGCCGGGTCAAGAAGCTCGAAAAGATCGACCGGGTCGAACCGCCCAAGCGCCGTCAGACCGTGACGTTCGAGTTCCGGCCGGCGCCGCGCTCAGGCGAAGACGTGGTCAACCTCAAGAACGTGCACAAGAAATATGGCGAGCGCTGCATCTATGAGGGTCTGGACTTCATGGTGCGTCGTCGCGAGCGCTGGTGCATCATGGGCATCAACGGGGCCGGCAAGTCCACGCTTTTGAAGCTGGTGACAGGCTCGACCGATCCGGACGAGGGCAGTGTGGCGCTCGGCGCCAGCGTCAAGTTGGGCTATTTCGCCCAGCACGCGATGGATCTGCTCGATGGCGAGCGCACGGTCTTCCAGTCGCTGGAAGATGCATTCCCGCAGGCAGGGCAAGGTCCGCTCAGGGCGCTGGCCGGTTGCTTCGGCTTTTCAGGCGACGACGTCGAGAAGAGATGCCGGGTGCTTTCGGGCGGCGAGAAGGCGCGGCTGGTGATGGCGATGATGCTGTTCGATCCGCCGAACCTGCTGGTGCTCGACGAGCCCACCAACCACCTCGATCTCGACACCAAGGAAATGCTGATCAAGGCGTTGGCGCAGTACGAGGGCACGATGCTGTTCGTCTCGCACGACCGCCATTTCCTGGCGGCGCTGTCAAACCGCGTTTTGGAGCTGACGCCGGACGGCGTGCATCAATATGGCGGCGGTTACACCGAATATGTCGCCCGCACCGGCCAGGAAGCGCCGGGTCTGCGCAGCTGACTTCGCTGTGTCGCGGCGTCGCCGTGACGAATCTCCGAAACGACAAGAGCCGAAGCACGTTGCGCGTGCTTCGGCTCTTTCTGCTTCCGACGATCCTATCTCGAAAAAAGCTGCGCTCGCTCGGATGACCAGCCTCAGGCGCGCTCTTCCCAGACCTTTGCCAGCTCGACCAATGTCTTGACCGCCCGTTCCATGTCCTGGCGGCTCACCCATTCCAGCGGCGAGTGGAAGGCATGGCCGCCGGCGAAGATGTTGGGGCAGGGCAGGCCCATGAACGACAGGCGCGAGCCGTCGGTACCGCCGCGAATGCTGCCGCGCACCGGCGTCATGCCCGCACGTCGCACCGCTTCGAGCGCATTGTCGGCGATCTCGGGGTTGCGGGCGAGAATGGCCTTCATGTTGCGGTACTGCTGCTTGACCTCGAAGGTGTAGGATGACCCCGGATAGGCGGCGATCACGTCCTTGACGATGCCTTCGAGCATGGCTTCCTTGGTCGCCAGGCCCTCGTCCTCGAATTCGCGGACGATCAGGCTGAGGCTGGCCTTTTCCATCGTGCCGGTGACGCCGGTCGGGTGAATGAAGCCTTCGCGGCCTTCCGTGCTTTCAGGGGCGATGTCCTTTGGCAGGCGATCGATGATGGCGCCGGCGATCTTGATGGCATTCTCCATCTTGCCCTTGGCAAAGCCCGGATGGATGGCAACGCCTGAAATGGCGATCTCGACACCGTCGGCGGAGAAGGTCTCGTCTTCGATATGGCCGGCGGTTTCGCCGTCGATGGTATAGCCGAACTGGGCGCCGAGCTTCTTCAGGTCGACCTTGTCGGCACCGCGGCCGACTTCTTCGTCGGGGGTGAACAGGATGCGGATGGTGCCGTGCCTGACGTCGGGATTGTCCATCAGGAACTGTGCTGCCGACATGATTTCGGCAACGCCGGCCTTGTCGTCGGCACCCAGGAGCGTCGTGCCATCGGTGGTGATGATGTCATTGCCGATCTGGTCGAGCAGCACAGGATGCTCGCTGACGCGAATGACCTGCTGCGGGTCGCCCGTTAGCCGGATGTCGCCGCCCTGGTAATTCCTAACGATCTGCGGCTTGACGTTGGTACCGGTGAAATCCGGTGCCGTGTCCATATGAGAACAGAAGCAGATGACCGGAACCGGCTTGTCGACGTTTGAGGGAATTGTTGCGTAGACATAGCCGTGTTCGTCGAGATGCGCGTCCGATACGCCCATTGCCAGCAGCTCTTCGACCAGCAGTCGGCCGAGCGTCTTCTGTTTCTCGGTGGTGGGCGTGGTCTTCGACTTGGCATCCGATTGAGTGTCGATAACGACGTAACGAAGGAAGCGATCGATAACAGTGTCGGTCATAAGCAACGTGTCCAATATATCTGCGTCAACGATGGTCACGATATAACCGTCGCCGGCGTGCCCGTGAATGGACTTTTCGCCGCGCCGACGCGTTTTGTCGGCGAGGCAGAGGTCGGATTACGGCGCGGACCGCCATCCATGGTCCATCGGGCCAGTCTATCTGGCCCGATGCGCTGCCTTGCCCTCGGTGACTAGTCGGCTACGTGTGTTACGACGATTTCGCCGTCGAACACGCAAGCACCGCTTCCGTCTTGGCGCGGAGACCGAAGACGAGCAGGCTTGCGGCGGCCGACAGCCAGACACCGATGGCGCCATAGAGCATGACCCAGCCGAAACCCTCGCCGAGCGCCGTATGGATGACCGTCTCCGACAGGCCATAGTCCGAAGTCAGCATGCCGCCGGCCGAGATCTTCTCGGCGAGCGTACGCAGCTCGGTGTCGGTCACTCGCCCGAAAAGCGAGCTTTGCAGCGAAGACAGCACGCCTTCGACCAGGATCAGCCCCATCAGCGCGATGTTGATCGCCAGCGAGATCATCCGCGCGCTGGTGTCGATGCCCGAGGCCATGCCGGCGCGCTCCGCGGCGACCGCGCCGGTCGCGGCGTTGGTCACCGTGGTATTGGTGAAGCCGAGGCCAATGCCGGCCAGCACGCACCCCGGCAGCATCGTTAGCCAGCTGGCATTCTCAACGCTGCTGCCGATCTTCATCATGAGGAAGCCGAGACCGATCGTGAACAGGCCGGCCGGGATGACGATCCCTGGACGAAAGCGAAGCATCAGCCGTTCGGCAAAAGGCGGGACGATAAGCGGGGGCAGCGTGTAGGCGAGCAGGGCGATGCTGGCGGTGACGCCGTCATAGCCGAGGCCCGCCTGGAACCAGATCGGCAGATAGATCATGAACGGCCAGAAGCTGATGTTCATGCCCACCGAACCGAACAGCGCACCTGAGAAGCTGCGGATGCGGAACACCGAAAAGTCGAACATCGGCCGGGCGCTGACTTTTTCGGCAATCACGAAGCCGATCAGGCTGACGATGGCAATGCCGAGGATTGACAGTGCGGTCGGGCTGGCAAAACCGAGTTCGGGGCCTTGGGTAATGAAATAGGCGATGCAGAAGACCGCGGCCGACAACGTCACGATGCCGGCGACGTCGAGGCTCTCGGCGCCAGGATCGCGCGATTCCTTGACGCCTGCGAGCGCAAGCGCCACCGTCACGCCTGAAAGCAGGACGTGGACGAGAAACACCCATTCCCAGCTCAAGAGCGCGACCGTCGCGCCGCCGACGATCGGACCAAAACCGAGGCCGATCCCGAAGATGATGCCCCACCAGCTAAACGCGATCCCGCGCTGGCGGCCGGACTGGAACTGCTGCGATAGGACGGCGATCTGGCAGATGAGCATCACGCCGCCGGCCATACCCTGGAGGAAGCGGGCGACGATCAATACTGATATGTTGTCGGTCAGCCCGCAGATCAGCGAGGCGATGCCGAAGGCGATGATGCCGGCGACGAAGATGCGCTTGCGGCCGTAGCGATCGGCCAATGTGCCTGCTCCCATCAGAACCGCCGTGACGGCGATGGTGTAGGCGTTCATGATCCATTGCAGCTGTTTGAAATCTGCGCCGAGCACCTGCTCCAGCGTCGGCAGGATTGCTGGAATACTGGAAATCTCCAGGCCGAACATCAGCGAGGAGAGGCAGACGGCTGCCAGTGCCAGCGCACTGCGGCGGGTTATGGGTTGGTTCATGCTCACGGTCTTTCGATGCTTTGGCGGGCATCGCGGAAAACCGGTTCCGGCCTTTCCACGCGCTCCGCCCGAATTGAAATCGCTTGGGGACCGGGGCACCATAGTCTGGCCTTGATCACAACTGAATTGGATGGTTAAGTATTTCAGAGATAACAAAATCGGATGGTTGCGATGACGACTCTGGATGTGGACGCGGTTCAGGCCTTTGTCGCGATTGCCGATTTTCAAAGCTTTACCCGCGCTGCGGAGTTCCTCGGCAGCACGCAAGGGGCAATCAGCGTCAAGCTGAAACGGCTCGAAGATCGGCTCGGCGTCAGGCTGCTCGAGCGCACGCCGAGGCAGGTTCGCCTTTCGGCGCAGGGCGCTGTCTTCATCGAGGGCGCGCGCGAATTCCTCGCCGCCCATGAGCGCGCGCTGGCAGGGCTGTCGTCGACACGTCGCCGCTTCGGCCTCGGCATTGCTGCCCACGTCGCCGGCCCGGAAGTGCCGACATTGCTGGCGCGGCTCTATGCCCATGACCCCGGCCTGTGCATCGAGGTCAGGCTCGAGACATCGCGAAACCTGCTTGGCGCGTTCGACCGCGGAGAGCTCGATGCCGTCATCATCCGGCGTGACGAAGACCGGCGCGATGGCGAGACGCTTGGGCCGGAACATTTCGGCTGGTTCGCCTCACCCGGCTTCAAGCGCGGGCCGGGTGAGCCGCTGCGACTGGCAGCGCTGGCGCCGCTCTGCGGCGTGCGCGACATCGCCACGCGCGCGCTCGACGCGGCCGGCGTTCCCTGGGTGGAGGTGTTCGTCGGCGTGTCGACCGCTGTCAACGCTGCAGTCTCGGCGGGGCTCGCCGTCGGCCCATTCTCCTGTCGCCTTGCGCCCTCCGACACGATCGAAGTCAGCAAACAGTTTGGCCTGCCGCCGCTTCCGTCCTCGGAGATCGTTCTGCATTCGACCCTGACCGACGCGCGATCCCGCAAGGCCCTGCAAACCCTTGCTGCCGCCTTCCGCGAGCGGCATTCGGTAGCGATCGAGACCGACCCATCGGTCCAAAAGACCTGGCCGAAGATCGAGCTTTCGGCATGCTGAGTGCGGCGGGCGAGACTGATCGTGGAGGCCCTGCCCGCTGCCGTTATGTAACGGTTCAAAAAGCCACAGCGCTGAAGTCTGCAGCGTACCGGCCTGAATCAAAAGCGATTTCGGGGACGCCATGGGCGGAAATTACCGCGTGGTGGCGAAACGCCGTTGCTCCAAGCCGATCCTGCGCGCCGGTGCCGCAGGCGCCTTGACCCAGCCCTGGGCGGCCGGCGCCTTTCTGTCGGGCTTGCTGGCGCTCGGCCCCTTCAGCCAGCGAATGATGGCCTCGAAGCCGTGCTTGGCCAGGCGCTTGGTGATCCGCAGGCTGTCGTCGTCGAGATCGCAGGCGAGGCCGATTTCCTTCCAGTCGAGCTTGTTGCCGGTCTGAGGCGGCATTGCCCGCCGGTTAACGAAATCAAGCATGTAGTGACGGAGGTTGTCGTAGTCGTGCTTGGGAAGGGCGCGGGCAAGCCGGAGCTCGCAAAACGATGCAATCTTTTGATGAAAACTGTGAACCGGGGCAGTCAATGGGGGCATGTCAGTTGGAACTCATACGTGGTTGGCCGGCGAGACGCCGGGGTACGGGCAGCTAAGTGAATCGCGTTAACGAAGCGTTTCGCTCGCCGGGTCGATTCATCGACGTGCCGCGCCGAGAAATCTGTAGAAACGTTGGAAGCCCAATCACCTGGCGATGACTGGGCTTCGTCCATATGCCAGCCGGCCGCCCTAAATGACGACCGACCGGAGATGGTTCGACTTATTGTTTCAGGAGAACGTCAATGCGCGGTCGCCGTCCGCATCCTTGATGCGGGTCGGAAGTCCGATCCGGTTGAGGATGTCGAGGAACGGGCGCGGCGGCAGTTCTTCAACGTTGACCATCTGCTTCACGTCCCACTCGCCCGAGGCGATCAGCATGGCGGCGGCGACCGGCGGTACGCCGGCGGTGTAGGAGATGCCCTGCGATCCGACTTCTTCGAAAGCGTCCTTGTGGTCGGCGACGTTGTAGATGAAGACTTCGCGTTCCTGCCCGTCCTTGAGGCCCTTGACGAAATCGCCAATGCAGGTCTTGCCCTGATAGTTCGGAGCCAGCGACGACGGATCCGGCAGCACCGCCTTGACCACCTTCAACGGCACGACCTCGAGGCCTTCGGCCGTCTTTACCGGCTGTTCCGACAGCAGGCCGAGGTTCTTCAGGACGGTAAAGACGTTGATGTAGTGATCGCCAAAGCCCATCCAGAAGCGGACGTCGGCGCCGTCCATATGCTTTGCCAGCGAATGAACCTCGTCATGGCCGGTCATGTAGGCCTTGCATTTGCCGACCACCGGCAGATCGTATTCCTTGCCGACCTCGAACATCGAATTGGTCTGCCACTGGCCGTTCTGCCAGGAATAGACGACGCCGGTGAATTCGCGGAAGTTGATTTCCGGATCGAAGTTGGTGGCGAAATATTTGCCGTGGCTGCCGGCATTGATGTCGACGATATCGACGGCGGTAACCTTGTCGAAATACTCATCCTTGGCGAGGCGCGCATAGGCGTTGACCACGCCCGGGTCGAAGCCGACGCCGAGGATGGCGGTGACGGCCCTTTCCTTGCATTCCTGCGCGCGCTTCCATTCGTAGTTTCCGTACCACGGCGGCGTCTCGCAGATCTTCTTCGGGTCTTCATGGATCGCGGTGTCCATGTAGGCAGCACCGGTATCCATGCAGGCACGCAGCACCGACATGTTGACGAAGGCGGAGCCGACATTGATGACGATGCCGGCCCTGGTCTTTTCGATCAGCGCCTTTGTCGCCTCGACATCCATGGCGTCGAGCGCATGCGCCTCGAGCGTCACTTCGGTTTTCAGGCTCTTTTTCTCGCGCACGGAATCGACGATCGCGCGGCACTTTTCGACCGTTCTGGATGCGATATGGATGTCTCCCAGTACATCGCAGTTCTGTGCGCATTTGTGCGCCACGACCTGAGCCACGCCACCGGCGCCGATGATGAGAACGTTCTTTTTCATTTCGGGGGATGTCTCCTTTTCCCTTGGGGATATGACGAGCCTAGAGCGCCGTGCGTTCAGACGAACGCGCTAAGGGCGCTATAGCCCTTTGATTCTAAAGCATCTTATCCGCCTTAAGTGATTCCACTTAAAGGCGGGATGCTTTAGGAAAGGCTCTGTTCGTAGTCGGCGAAGGTGAATTCGCGGACAAGCCTGACGCTGCCGTCAAGGTCTCGGATGGCGATCGATGGCATGCCGACGCCGTTGAACCAGTTCTTCTTGACCATGGTGTAGCCGGCCGCATCCTGGAACGAGACGCGGTCGCCGACCTTCAATGGCTCGGGAAAGCGGAACTCGCCGAAGATATCGCCGGCAAGGCAGGATTTGCCGCAGATCATGACGCTGTGTGGGCCAGCATTGGGCTCGACCTTTGCGCTTTCGCGGTAGATCAAGAGGTCCAGCATATGCGCCTCGATCGAGCTGTCGACGATGGCCAGATCCTTGCCGTTGTTGAGCGTGTCGAGAACGGTGGTCTCGAGCGTCGTGCTCCGGGTGATCGACGCTTCGCCCGGCTCGAGATAGACCTGGACGCCATGGCAGCCGGAAAAGGCCTTCAGGCGCTCGCAGAAGGCATCGACCGGATAGTCGTCGCCGGTGAAGTGAATACCGCCGCCTAGGCTGATCCACTCGGCGCGGGAAAGTAGCGCGCCGAACTTTTCCTCGATCTCCGACAGCATCCGGTCGAACAGGCCGAAGTCCTTGTTCTCGCAGTTGTTGTGGATCATGAAGCCGCTGATGCGGTCCATGACGGCCTCGACCTTGGCCGCATCCCATTCGCCGAGCCGGCTGAAGGGGCGGGCGGGATCGGCAAGGTCGAAACTGGATGAGCTCATTCCCGGATTGAGGCGCAGGCCGCGGGCGAGGCCGGATGCCTTGTCCGCGAAACGGTCCAGCTGGCCGATCGAGTTGAAGATGATCTTGTCGGCATGGCCGATCACCTCTTCGATTTCGTTGTCGCCATAGGCGACGCTGTAGGCATGGGTTTCGCCGCCGAATTTCTCGCGCCCGAGCCGCACCTCATAGAGCGACGAAGAGGTCGTGCCATCCATGTATTCGCGCATCAGATCGAAGACCGACCAGGTGGCGAAACACTTGAGCGCGAGGAGCGCCTTGGCCCCCGATTTGTCGCGCACGTAAGCGATCTTCTCCATGTTTCGAAGCAGCTTCGCCTTGTCGATCAAGTAATAGGGGGTCTGGATCATGATGTGCCTTGTGTCTTCAAAAGCTCGCGGTGTCGGTGAAAGGACTAGGGCTATCTGATGTGCAACCCGAGTGCCCGTCGTTTCATGGCGCGGGCGGCAAGCGAGATATTGACCGAGCGCTTCGAGCGGTAATTCGTGGCCAATGTCGCCGCCCTGCCAGCGTCGCCCAACAGGATGGAGGTGGGCAAGCGCTCGGGAGCGTGAGAACCGCTTGGCGCCGACGTCGGTTGGAACACTTCGTCTCCCGTCGAGCCCAACCAGATCAGCTCGTGCTCGGCGGGTCGCCGGAGAAAGGCCGCGGCCTCAAGAAAGTCGGCTTGAGCGGCCGCATCCTGCGGGTCGAGAAGAAGGCGTTCCTGGCTGGCGTGGATCGCCGTCCCGATCCTGTGCGGATCGTCCTTCGGTTTGCGCCACAGCAGATATCGTCCGTCGATCACGTCGATATATTCGTCGATCCTGCCGACGGGCAGAGGCTCTTCGGCAAACGGCCCGAAGAACTGGAAGGGATCTGCGGCGGATGCCGGTTCGCGGCTTGC
Organism: Ensifer sp. Root1252; assembly: GCF_001425885.1. NCBI lineage: Bacteria > Pseudomonadati > Pseudomonadota > Alphaproteobacteria > Hyphomicrobiales > Rhizobiaceae > Ensifer > Ensifer sp. Root1252. The sequence goes on from NZ_LMDT01000004.1 coordinate 91,190, forward strand.
GCATCTGTCCTCCCAAGCTTCGCGCTCGAAGTCGACAATACGTGCGACCGAGACCGCGATTTGCGGCCAGTTCGAAAGCGCTTGCTCGGCTACGCAAAGCGGCAGACCAGCGGCGCGCCAGAGGGCGTGGAGGATGGCAAGGCTGACACGCGCCGTTGCCGACAGGTCGAAGCACTCCGGATCGCCTGCGTCGGCCGGGCGTCGCGCGCCCCTCAGCATGTCGCAATCGAAAAGTTCGCCGAGCGCTGCCCGACTTTCGCCGAATGCGGTGACGATTTCGAGCTCGGTGAACAGGCCCGAGTGCCAGCTGTCAATTTGCGGGATGTTTTTCATATACGCTGTCGAGAACTAAGGGCCTGCTCGCTATCAGGAAGTCCGCACAAGGCGGCACGAGCCGGCGATCGATTTCATCGTCTCAGCCAAAAGAGAGATAGCTGGGATGGAGTGACATACCCCGGTCGCGTACGACAAAAGCCGCGGCCGGGTTACGATCCCGTTTTCAGGCGCGCGGGTTCTCGAAGGGCATATGAAGTCACGATCAGCATGCCACTATCGTAATTGCGACGGCGCGTATGTCAAGGCGATGCGCCGGATGTGCGGAACCGCCGCACTTTCCCCATGCCCTTCCGCCCAATGGTGCCAGCCGCCCCCGTCCGGTCTCAGCCCAGCAAGGTTGCTGACTGCGGCGCAGCGGCCGAATTGAACGGAAATACGGTGGACGCTGGTTTGGCCGTGCTCGGATCTGAAGGTGAGACGGGAGCCTCACGAGATGGAACAAAATCGCGGCCGCCGTGCGATTATTGGAAGAGCGATCCCGCTCTGGCTTCCGTTCTGGTTTTGCATTGATTGAGAACCGGCGCCCGAGCTGTCACATTATCAGGGTCGCTTGACGTGCAGCCATCCTCCCGGCTGCGATAGCGATGTTCCCTCTGGAGGTTATACACCTCTCAATTTGAGGCCGCCGTCCTGAACGGTGGCCTTTTTCTTTTTCTGTGTTCGACCGCTGGCAAAGCCGCATCCGAAGGGGTGGACTTGCGGACCCGAAATCTCCGTGGTAACGTTCCCACGAGTTCATGCCATGGGAGGGCGTGTTTGATGCAGCGGAGGCGGCCGACGATCATTGACGTCGCGCGCAAGGCAGGGGTGTCCAAGAGCACCGCCGGCCGGGCACTCTCCGGCGCGTCCAATGTCACGGACGAGGCGCGCGAGCGGGTTCTCGATGCGGCCCGTGCCGTCGGCTATGAGCGCAACGATCTCGCCGTCGGCATGCGGTCCGGCCGCACCGGTTTGCTTGGTCTCGTCATCCCTGACATTACCAACCCGTTCTGGGCCGAGGTGGCGCGCGGTGCGCAGGATCGCGCGGTCGAAAACGGGGCCTCGCTGCTGGTGTTTTCTTCCGATTGGGATCACAGCCGCGAAGCCAGCCACCTCCGGGCCCTGCGGCAGGCACGCGTCGATGGCGCGATTATCAATCCGGTGGCCGACAATTTCGACGATCTCCACAGGTTCGGACTGCCCTTCGTGCTGATCGGCTCGAGTGCCGAGCGTTTTCCGGCGACCTCCAGTGTCGGTTCCGATATCGCCCAGGCGGTACGGCTCGGCATGGACCATCTGGTTTCCAAGGGGCATCATGCGCCGGCGCTGATCCTGGGGCCGAAGTCGCGTATCGCGCGGGCCCGGTTTCTGCGGACTTTCCACGAACATTGCGTCGACCGCGACATCGACCCGACAGCACTTCCAATGGAAGACGGTGAATATACCGTCGAAGGCGGGCGCACGGCGATGATGCGGCTGCTGCAACGCGACCGGGTCGGCCATCTCGCGGTCTTCGCCGCCAACGATCTGATGGCGCTTGGCGCCATGGTCGCAGTCCGCGAAGCCGGGCTTCGCTGCCCGGAGGATGTCTCGATCCTCGGTTTCGACGGCATTCCCGCAGGCGCTTTTTCCTGGCCGGGACTGACGACGGTTGCCAAGCCCGGGCGTGAGATCGGCGTGCGCGCCGTCGACTGCCTGTTCGATGAAATCGCCGGCCGTCCCGAGCATGGCCGGGTGTTCATGCCATGCCGGCTGATCGAGCGCGGCTCGTTGGCCGATCTGTCGCTTGACCAGCCCAGACGCGCAGCAAGCTCCGGGAGGGGGTAGGAATGACCAATCGTGACGAGGCGGTGATCTCGCCTAAGTTTGGGAACGTTCCCAAATCAAGCGCACGCCGCAGGACGGGACGCGTTGCGCTCGCCGCCGACGGCTGGCGGCGCTGGTGGCCCTATTACGTCATGATGGCGCCGGGCATCCTGTTCTTCCTCGTCTTCCATTACCTGCCGATCTGGGAGGCGCGCATCGCCTTCGAACAGGTCCGGATCGTGCCGCCCAACATCTGGGTGGGCATCAAGCATTTCCAAGTGCTGTTCTCCTCGCCGGTGTTCTGGCAGGTGCTGGCCAACACGCTGATCATCTCGGCGATGAAGATGGTGTTCTTCCTGCCGGTGCCGATCATCGTCGCGCTGCTACTGAACGAGGTTCGCGGCGGGTCGCTGCGCAAGTTCATCCAGTCGGCGATCTACCTGCCGCATTTCCTGTCCTGGGTGGTGATCGCCGGCATCTTCATTGCGGCGCTGTCGCCGACCGACGGTGCCGTCAACAATCTCATGGGCATGGCCGGCATGGCGCCCCGATCGTTCATGACCGATACCGGCGCTATCCGCTGGGTACTCGTCTTCACGGAAATCTGGCGTTCGGCCGGTTGGGACAGCCTGCTCTATCTCGCCGCCATCATCGCCATCGACCAGCAGCTCTATGACGCAGCCGAGATCGACGGCGCCAACCGCTGGCAGAAGATCAGGCATGTCACCCTGCCGGGCATCGTGCCGACGATCGCGACGCTGTTCATCCTCAACGCCGGCATGTTCCTCAACGCCGACCTCAACCAGGTGATCAACCTCTCCAACGACGTAGTGCGCAGCAAGATCGATATCGTCGACACCTATGTCTACCGCATCGGTTTGCAGACCGGCGAATACTCGCTGGCAACGGCCGCCGGCCTGTTCAAGGCCGTGCTCGGCACGATGATGATCGTGATTGCCCACTTCGTTTCCAAACGCCTGACCGGGAAGGGAGTCTGGTAATGGCCCTGTCACGCAAGACCCCGATCGAACGCATCGAATATGCGATCATCGTTTCGACGCTGCTGTTGCTCGTCGTCGTCACGGTCCAGCCGATCCTCAACCTGCTCGCCGTCTCGCTGTCCGAGCCGGCAAAGGTGCCGGGCATGAGCGGGCTGACCATCATACCCAGGGGCTTCTCCTTCGAGGTCTGGAGCGTTCTCCTGCAGCACCCCAATGTGCAGCGCGGCATCTTCAACTCGATCTTCATCACCGCCGTCAGTACCGTGATCGGCGTCGTCGGTACCGCGCTGATGGCCTGGGGGCTTTCGAGGCCCGGTCTGCCGGGCCGCAAGGCGCTGTTCATCTTCGTTCTCGTCACCATCGTGTTCGAGCCCGGCATCATTCCGGACTACTTCGTCAACAAGCGCCTCGGCCTTCTCGACAGCTACTGGTCTGTCATCCTCTTCAAGGCGGTCAACGCCTGGTACCTGATCATCCTCATCCGCTTCTTCGAGGAAATCCCGAAGGAGCTGCTGGAAGCCGCCGAACTCGATGGCGCCAACCCTTTCCAAGTGTTCTGGCATCTGGTCCTTCCGCTCGCCAAGCCGGCGCTCGCGACCATCTCGCTGTTTTATCTCGTCTTTCACTGGAACGAGTTCTTCCGCGCGATGATCTATCTGAACGATCAGGGCAAATGGCCGCTGCAGGTGGTGCTGCGCCAGTTCGTGATCGACGGCGACAAGGTTGCGATCGTCGGCGCCAACAACGCCAGCAACAATACCGGCGCGAGCCAGATCGATCTGAGGTCGCTCAAGGCCGGGATGATCCTTCTGACCATCGTACCGATCCTGGCGATCTACCCGCTGATCCTGAAATTCTTCACTAAGGGAACCATGAGCGGCGCGCTCAAGGGCTGACGACGACACGAGACACAACAAAGAAGCCTATCTAAACGGAGGAGACGAAATGCTTAGAAAAATGGTCCTGCTGGCATCGACAGCCCTGGCGCTCAGCCTTGGTGCCGCCGCCCCGACAATGGCCGAACCGGTCAAGATCCGGGTTGTGTCCAAGGACTTCACCCCGTCCAACCCAGACGACGTCAAGCACCTGCAGCGTATTGAGGAAGCGTTGCGGGCGCAGGGCACCGATCTCGACATCGAACTCGTCGACCTGCCGTCTTCCGGCTATGCCGACAAGCTGTCGGTCATGCTGCTTTCTGGCGATATCCCCGACCTGATCTATTTTCAGGGTGGCGACGCCAAGATGGTCGAGCAGGGCGTGCTTGAAGACCTCGGCCCGATGTTGGCCGACACCAAGTACCTGAAGGACGCGCTGTGGCCGCACAATGTCGAGCGCCTCAAGAACTATCCCTACCTGCTCTACGTCTATCCGGTGCGCGGACCCCAGCCGGTGATCCGCAAGGACTGGCTGGAAAAGACCGGCCTCAAGGCGCCCGAAACCGTCGAAGACTATGTGACTTTGTTCAAGGCCATCAAGGACGGTGATCTCGACGGCAATGGCGTCGCCGACAGCTACGGCGTGACCACGGCCGACAACACCAACGAGCTCGATTCGATCTTCAACCAGGCCTTCGGCATCACCGGAACCTGGATGAAGAACGCAGGCGGTGAGTGGGTGCAGTCGCGCATCACCTCCCAAGAGAAGGATAAGATCGCCTTCTACGCCTCGCTGCGCGAGCAGGGCCTCTACGATCCCGAATACATCACCACCAAGTTCGACGTGAAGGAAGACAAGTTCTACACCGGCCGGGCGGGCGTGATCTTCGGCTCCTCCGGCGAAGTCATCGACATCTATGGCGGCAAGATGCGCCAGGTCCATCCGGGTACCGAACTGGTGCTTCTGGCGCCACCGAAGGGACCGGGCGGGCAGGGCCTTGCAGCGGTCGACGTCTCCAAGGAATCGCGCGGGCTGGCGATTTCCGCCATCTCCGAGCACAAGGCCGAAGTGATGAAGCTGCTCGACTTCATGGCGAGCCCCGAAGGCCAGATGTTCGATCGCCTCGGCTTCGAGGGTCAGGAATACACCAAGGACGGCGACAGCTACAAAGTCACCGACAAGATCGCGACCTGGTACGCCCGTTTCATGGTTGCGGCCAACTGGACCCCACCCGTCGTTTGGCAGTCCGAAGCGGCGCAGCAGTCGCTGGCGACGATCCAGAAGGACTTCAAGCCGGACAACACCTTCGTGTGGCCGGCGGACTACGCGGCCGATCTCGACGCGACCGAAAACGTCTATCGGTCCTGGGTCTACAAGTTCATCTCCGGCGCCGCCAAGATGGATCAGTGGGACCAGTATGTCGCGGAGTGGGAAGCGGCAGGGGGAAAACGTCTCAACGAGTATGCAAGGACAGTTCTAGATGCAGAAAAGTAGCGTTCAAGGGCTCTCCCTGAAGGGGAGGGTCCGCGCGCTCATCCATGGCGTCGCGCTCGGCGACGCCATGGGGGCGCCGGTCGAAAAGCTGCCGGCCGCGGAGATCGCGGCCAAGTATGGGCGGGTGACGTCGCTTAACACCGAGTGGCACAAGATGTCGCTGGATGCCACGGCCCGCAACGGCCGGGTGCGTGGCAACGGCATCGTCACCGACGACACGCTGATGACGCTCTGCCTGATGGATATCTATGGCGAGGTCCGCAGGCATCTCGATGCCTGGGACATGGCCGATGGCATGGTCAAGCAGATCGCCTGGGTGCCGCGCTACGTGCCGGAACTGCAGCGAGAAGCGATGCTGATCGAGCGGCTGTTCTATCCCGAGAAGTGGATATTCCAGCGCCACCAGCTTACCTCGTGCGATCCGCGGCAAGGTGGCATCGGCAACATGGTCAATTGCGGCGCGGCGATGTACGTGGCGCCGATCGGCGTCGTCAATGCCTGCGATCCGAAGGCCGCCTATGACGAGGCGATCGCGTTTGCCTCCGGGCATCAGGAAAGCTTCGGGCTTGAGGCAGCGGGCGCGTTTGCCGCTGCAGTCGCCGCGGCCTTCATCCCGGGAACGGATATCGAAGGTGTGATCGAAGCGGTTCTGGCACTGGCCAAGGACGGCACGCGCAACGCCATTGCTGACATCGCCGAGGTTGCCCGCAAGCTCAAGGCGCAGGGTGCGGACTATCAGACCGTCGTTGCCGCGTTTCATGCGGCCATCGCGCCCTATTCTCCCATGGGCGACGACGTCAACCACACGCCCGCCAAGGCAGGGCGGCTGACTGCCGCCTATCAGCCAAGCCGCCTCGGCTCGATCGAGGAACTGCCTTTGGCACTTGGATTCTGCCTGTTCAACGACGGCGATTTCCGCCGGTCGATCGAGGATGGCATCAATTCCGGCCGCGATACCGACTCGATCGGCGTCATGGCCGGCGCGATTCTTGGCGCGATGCACGGCGAAGGCGTCATCGACATTGCCGACCACGCCCTGCTCGATCAGGTCAATAAGTTGAACCTCACCGCCGCCGCCGATCGGTTCACCGAAACGGCGACAACCATCCAGGCCGCCGACCAGGCGGCCGCCGACCGGCGGACCAGCTTCCGCGCCGCCCTCACATTCTGATTGATAACGAAAGACGCATGATGCCCAAGCTCAGCAAAGAGACGATTTACGAGAAGATCTATGCCGGTTTCATCGGCAAGGCCATTGGCGTTCGCCTTGGCGCACCGGTCGAACCGACGATCTGGAGCTATGAGCGCGTCCAGAAGGCCTATGGCGAAGTCACCCAGTACCTGCGCGATTTCAAGAATTTTGCCGCCGACGATGACACCAACGGCCCGGTCTACTTCATCCGTGCTCTGCGCGACTATGGCCTCAAGGCCAGTGCCGCCGATGTCGGCAAGACCTGGGTGAACTATGCCGCCGAAGAGCATGGCATGTACTGGTGGGGCGGTTTCGGCGTCTCGACCGAACACACCGCCTACCGCAACCTGCGCGCCGGCATCCCCGCGCCGCAGTCAGGATCGATCGCCCAGAACGGCGCAACCGTTGCCGAACAGATCGGCGGCCAGATCTTCATCGACAGCTGGGGATGGGTGCATCCGGGCGAGCCGCAGAAGGCGGCCGACGCTTCTGCCCGTGCGGCAAGCGTCGCCCATGACGGCGACGGCCTGAATGGCGCGCGCTTCTGCGCCGCCGCAATCGCCAAGGCATTCGAGGCGACGTCGATCGCCGAGGTGATCGACGCTGCCATGGCAACCATCGACGCGAATTCGACCTATGCCCAGGTAGTGCAGGCCGTCATCGACTTTCACAAAGCCAACCCCGGCAACTGGCGCGCCTGCCGTGACATGCTGACAGCCGAATGGGGTTATGATCGCTATCCCGGCGTCTGCCACATCATCCCGAACGCCGGTGTCACCGTCATGGCGATCCTCTACGGTGAAGGCGATCTGCCGCGCACCGCCGAGATCGCGACCATGGCCGGCTGGGATACCGACTGCAACGCCGGCAATGCCGGTGCCATCGTAGGCACGTTCCAAGGGCTGCAGCCGGGTTGGGACAAGTACCGCAAGCCAATCAACGACTTCATCGTCGCCTCCGGCGTCGTCGGCTCGATCAACATCGTCGATATTCCCTCCTTTGCCCGGGAACTGACCGTGCTGGCGCTGCAACTGCGCGAAGACGATGTGCCGGCCCTTTGGCTTGCGGATTTTACCCGCCGCGGCGTCCGCTTCGATTTCGACCTGCCGGGCTCGACCCATGGTTTCCGCACCGAGGGTTTCAACCAGATCAGCCTCAAGGGCTCGGTTGAAAGACAGGCTGAAGGCTCGCGCGGCTCGCTCGAAATCCAGCTCGACCGGCTTGAGCGCGGCCAGGGCGGTCGGATCTTCTGGAAGCCGTTCTATCGCCGCTCCGATTTCGACGACGAGCGTTATCGTCCGATGTTCTCGCCGCTGGTCGATGCCGGCCAGAAGGTGTCGTTCAAGCTATGGCTCGATCCGTGGAACGGTGACGGCAACCTGCGCGTCGCGCCCTATATCCGCCGCGCGATGTCAGGCGCGATCGAAGAGACCGGTGCGTGGCACGTTCCCAACCACGAAGGCTGGCAGGACTACGCATTCACCGTGCCGGAAGGTGCCGAAGCGATCGACGAGGTCGGCATCCAGGTCGAGTATTTCGGCCGTCTGAAATTCCTCGGCCGCCTGTTCCTCGCCGATTTCAAGATCGAGGGTGCTGGCAAGACTGTCATCGACCCCAAGACCGAAGTGCAGGAGTGGGGTGCGATCTCGCGCTTTACCTGGAACCGTGGTCACTGGACGCTGCAGGACGGCCGCATTCACGCCCATACGGCCAGCGATGCCGATATGTGGACGGGCCATTACTACGCCCGCGACGTCGAGGTCCTGGCGGATATCAAGCCGCTTACCGGGCCGTCGCAACTGGTGACGGCCCGCGTGCAGGGCACCAGCCGGTTCTATGCCGCAGGCTTCGACGGCGACGACGTCGTCATCCTCAAGGAGGATTTCGGCACCACCGTTCTCGCGCGCGCCCCGTTCAAGCGTGAGCTCGGCAAGAGCTACGGTTTCGCGTTTTCGGTAAAGGGCGATGCGCTGTCCTTTGCCATCGACGGCAAGCCGTTGATCGAGGCGAGCGATGACCAGTTTGCCTATGGCATGGCCGGCCTTCGCCTCGGCGCGCTCGGTCGCATGAGCGTCGGAACGTTCGAGATTATCGAGTCCGCCTGAGCGGGTTTGATCCTGCCTGCCGGTCCAACGGGCCGGCGGGCCAGAACCGCATCGGCCTATCAATTGGGAGGAGAAACCATGTCCGAGATCGAACTGCGGAATGTGGGAAAGAGCTACGGCAGCCTGCCGGTGCTCGATAATATTTCGCTGGACATGGGCAGCGGCGAATTCGTGGTGCTGGTCGGCCCGTCCGGTTGCGGAAAGTCGACGCTGCTGCGGATGATCGCGGGGCTGGAAGACATCAGCGCCGGCGAAATCACCATCGGCGGCCGGATCGTCAACGACATGCCGGCCAAGGAGCGCGACCTTGCCATGGTGTTCCAGAGCTATGCGCTCTATCCGCACATGAAGGTGGCCGACAATATGAGCTTCGCGCTGAAGCTCGCCGGCGTTTCGAAGAGCGAGATCAAGCGTCGCGTCGATGAAGCAGCCGACATCCTTGGCCTTGGGCATCTGCTCGAACGGCTTCCACGCGAATTGTCGGGCGGTCAGCGTCAGCGCGTGGCCATGGGGCGCGCCATCGTGCGCGATCCGCGTGCCTTCCTGTTCGACGAGCCGCTCTCCAATCTCGACGCCAAGCTCCGGGTGAAGATGCGCGGCGAGATCAAGAAGCTGCACCAGCGGCTGGGCAAGACCACGATCTATGTCACCCACGACCAGACCGAGGCCATGACCATGGCCGACAAGATCGTGGTTCTGAACGGTGGCAAGATCGAGCAGATGGGGCCGCCGCTGGAGCTTTACAAAAACCCGCAGAACCTGTTCGTTGCCAGCTTCATCGGCTCGCCTGAGATCAACCTCTTGCGTGGCGAGGTCGACGGCCAGATGCTACGGCTTGCCGACGACGCCCGCCTGCCGCTGCCTTCGGGCCATGGGCTCGCACAGGGGCGCAAGGTCGTCTACGGCATCCGCCCGCAACACATCCAGCTTGCCGACAACGGCATCGCCGCCGAGGTTGTGCTGGTCGAGCCGACCGGGGAGGCACAGGAGGTCATGCTGCGACTCGAGACCACGGATATCACCGTGGTTCTCGGCGAAAGCGCATTACTGCAATCGGGCGCGAACGTGACGATCGGCTTCGACACCGCCAATATCCTATTGTTCGACGACAAGACCGGCGGGCGCATCCAATGAGCGAATTTGCCAGGAAACACTGGGATCCGAACGCCGAGGGGCCTCTCGAAGGGGTCAAGGTTCTCGACCTTTCGCGTCTCGTCGCCGGCAACATGTTGTCGCTGCAGCTTGCCGATTTCGGCGCCGACGTGATCAAGATCGAACCGCCGGCCGGTGATCCGCTGCGCGAATGGAAAGACGAAGGCCTGTCGCTGTTCTGGAAGACCTATGGGCGCAACAAGCGCTCTGTCGTCCTGAATTTGCGCGAAACGGCCGACCGCGAGGCACTCTGGGCGCTGGTTGCGAGCGCCGACGTCTTCATCGAGAATTTTCGCCCGGGAACGCTCGAACAGATGGGCTTTGGCCCGGAGGCGCTGCTCGCGCGCAATCCCGATCTCGTCGTCGTGCGCATATCCGGTTTCGGGCAGACAGGCCCCTATGCGGAATTTCCCGGCTTCGGCACCATCGTCGAAGGCATGAGCGGCTATGCCTACCGCACCGGTTTTCCCGACCGCGAACCTGTGCTGCCGCCGCTCGCGCTCGCCGACATGATCGCCGGTGTCTACGGCATGTCGGCGACGATGACGGCGCTCTTTGCGCGCGAAAAGGGCAGAGCGCGCGGGCAGGTCATCGACCTGTCGCTGCTGGAGCCGATCTTTTCCGTGCTTGGCCCCGAGGCCGGCATCTACGCGCTCAACGGCACGGTCAAGGAACGCATCGGCAGCGCCTCGAACACCGCATGCCCGCGCAACGTCTACCGCTGCGCCGATGGCAAATACGTCGCGCTCTCCGGTTCGACGCCGGCGGTCGCCCGGCGGATATTCGAGATCATCGGCCGGGCCGACATGAACGATGATCCGCGCTTCCGCTCCAACAGCGAACGCCTCAAGCATCGCGATTTGGTCGATGACGCCATCGGAGCCTGGTTTGCCGTGCGCTCGCATGACGAAGCCCTTGCCACCATGCGCGACAGTGGCGCAACGGTCGGGCCGATCTACAACATTGCCGACGCCACCGAGGACGCACATTTTGCCGAGCGCGAGGTGATCGTATCGCTGGATGATGCGGAGCACGGTGCGCTGCCCATGCACAACATCGTGCCGCGCATGTCCGAAACACCGGGACGCTTCCGGCGTCCGGCACCGGCGCTTGGTGAACATACGGCCGAGGTGCTGGCAGAAGTGGGGTTTAATGCCACGATAGCGGCGGCGATCGTTGCCGGAGCAGGCCGATAAGGCTGCGTCCCGCTTTACGCGCCGGCCATTCGGACCGTTACGGTAAAAGGGGCAGAAGGTCATCTCTACAGACGACATGCACCTTGTTGCCGTCGGGGTCGCGCAGATATGCACCGTAGTAGCCATCTCCATAGTGCGGCCTCGGACCGGGAACGCCCTCGTCCGTACCGCCGGCCGCAAGGCCGGCAGCATGGGCCTGGTCGACCGCCGCAGGTGTCGGCGCGAGAAATGCGACCATGCTACCGTTTCCCACACTGGCAGGCTTCCTGTCGAACGGCTCATAGACGTAGAAGCGCGGCAATGCCTGACCTGATGCGATCCAGCACGCTGCAGCCGGTCCGCCATCCGGAGCAACTGTTCGCCTGACAAGACCAAGAGGCGCGAGAACGGCGTCGTAGAAGACGGAGGCACGATCAAGGTCGCTGCAACCAACCGTGACGTGGCTGAACATGTTCATGCCCTGCCGACCGTTGGCTCTCCACTCGCCAGGATGGCGCCGGCAAGATCCAAATCGACGTTCCGGCCGGATAGCGTGACGGCAAACGTACGTCCCTCGAGCGGTATCTTGCGGGCGAGCACAGCCGCCAACGCGACAGCGCTTCCAGGCTCGAGAGCCAAGCCGAATTCGCTGAAGGCCACGCGCATGGCCTCCTTTGCTTCGTCATCCGTGACAGCAAGCGTACCGGCCAGATCAGGTCTGATGATCTCGAAGGGAATCTCTGCCATGTAGAGCCCGCTGATGGCGTCGCAGATCGAATGGCCGCCTGGTGCCAGGTTGATGCGTTTGCCGGCTGCGAGCGATTTCGCCATCTTCTCGAACCCAACGGCCTCGACGCCATAAACCTTGGTGGACGGAGACGCCTTGCTCAACCCCAGCAGGCAACCGGCGGTCAGTCCGCCGCCGGAGCAGCAGGTCAGCAATACATCGATCTGGGCATTCAGCCTCGCGGCCTGTTCCGCCATTTCAAGCGCGACGGTGCCGGCACCGGCAACCACCCAGAAATCGTCGGCCGGCGGTATAAGCACCCGATCCTCGCGACGCGTGATTTCAGCTGCCACGTCGGCGAGGTCTTTCATCGGAACCTTCACGACGCGTGCTCCATAGGCCGCGATCCGTTCGGCCTTTGCCGCCGGTGCGGTCTCCGGCACGACGACCACGGCTGATGTGCCCATCAGGCCGGCGCAATAGGCAATCGCAAGGCCGTGATTGCCGGAAGACCGGGCGACGACGCCACGCCGCCGTTCGTCGTCGGTCAGCGACCCTACCCTGTTGACCGCGCCACGCAGCTTGAACGAACCCGTGACCTGCAGGCTTTCAGCCTTGAGCAGCAACCGGCCACCATATTTCTGATTGAGATATGGCGATTCCAGCAGGGGCGTCTCGATGCAGTATTTGCCGATACGGCGGGCGGCCGCTTCGACATCGTGTAGAGTTGGCAGGGAAGTTGTCGGGACGGTGGAGAAGGGCATGACATTGATCCGGCGCTGCAATTTGTTTTACAAATGCACCGATGCCATAAGAGTTCAATTGGTTTATTGCCCTCGGAGCATTTGAGATGCTGGATTACCGCGCCGTCGCCGACGTTGTCGCCGGCGAGATCGCCTCTGGAAAGCTGCCGCCCGGTTCGCGGCTGCAGCCGCAAAGAACCTTTGCCTATGAGAGAGGAATAGCGGTCTCGACCGCCAGCCGTGTTTATGCCGAACTCGTTCGCCGCGGTCTGGTTATCGGCGAAGTCGGGCGTGGGACCTTCGTCAGGACGCCGGACCGGCTGCAATCTGCGCGGATCAGCGAGATCGCCGACGCGCCGATCGATTTGCAACTGGCGACATCGGGTTCCCTGGAGCAGGCGGCCCTGATGGCGCCGGCGTTCAAGAACATGGCCAACCCGGCAACACTCTTTGACGCCATGGACGCTCTCGGTCCCTTCGGGCCAAAGGGCGTCGGCGAGATCGTCGCGCGCTATCTCGCGCACGATCATTGGTCCCCGAGGCCTGACGGCATCCTTCTTGCCGGTGGAGGACGCCAAGCGATTGCATGCGCCATGGCAGCTGTCTGCAAACCTGGCGATCGCATCGGTGTCGAGCCGTTGACCTATCCGTCGGTCATCCGCATGGCGGCTCGGCTCGGCTTGCAGCTCGTGCCGCTTGAGATCGACGGTGACGGCGTCGACGTTGCGGCGCTTATCAGGGTGCTTCGCGCGAAGCCGCTCGATGCGATCTACATCCAGCCGACCATCCATAACCCGCTCGGCTTTTCGATGTCGCACGCACGACGAACTGCCCTCGCCGAGGCGCTCGAGGAGACCGGGCTGCTCTGCATCGAGGACGCTGCCTTTGCATTCCTTTCCGACGCGGCACCGCTTGCGGCCTATGCGCCGGAGCGTGTCGTCTACGTCAACAGCATGCAGAAGCGGCTTGGTCCGGGCGTTGGCGTTGGCATTGTCGTCGCGCCGCCGCAGGTCAAGGATCGCATTGCCGCGGTCATGCGTGCCGGAGGCTGGATGGCGTCGTCCCTATCAATGCGCTTGGTGCTATCCTGGATCTCTGACGGCACAGCCGCCCATGTTTCGGAGCTGAAGCGGAAGGATGGGCGCGATCGGCAGTTGCTGACGGCGCGCATTCTCGGCCCCGTGTCGCCGTCGGCGGAAAGCAACGCCTTTCATATCTGGCTCGAACTGCCGGAGATCTGGAGTGCCGGGGCGTTCGTTTCGGCGGCCGCTGTACAAGGCGTCGCCATCACGCCTGCGGGCGTGTTTAGTGCCATCCCAGGGCGTGCACCAAACGCGGTGCGCGTCGCGATCTCCGCTCCGCCGCTCAAGGACCTGGAGCGCGGGCTTCACGTGATCCGATCCCTGCTGGCCTCGGTGCCTGGCGACGCCGAGATCGAGTGACGAAGACTTGAAGCAAGCGGGGGCATGGCCCGGCGCTTTTAATCTCGCCAACATCTCTACATCAGCGAACTACCATCCTGCCGCGCAGCATCTCACAACAGTGAAATGCGGCTCGCGTCAGCCGACGAACAGCGCGCGCAGCCGGGCGAATAGGCCGCTGCGTTCGCCAGTCGAGATCGACCTGACGAGTTCTGCGGCCGTCTGCGCGTTCACCGTTGCACCGAAGTGGCAGTAGCAGATCACGCCGTGCAGCTGCCAGTCGCGCAACTCGAAGAACCTGAGGGCCTCGCCGTAGGTGTCGTTTTCCATGCCTGCGGCACGCAGTACGGTATCTTCGAACGCGACGGAGATCGGCGAGCCGTCGCTGCGCAATGTATCGCGCACGGCAGCGGACTGGTGTTCGGTTTCATACAATGTCGCCAGGTGTCGGGACGGGCTCTGCTCGAGAACCTCCGCCCAACGTTCGAGGCGTTCCCTGCGAGACATGCTCAGCGGCCGGTATTCCGGTTCGATTTGTGCAAAGACTTGCAATTGCTCGCGTGTATGGTGCTTCATTGTGGCCTCCATTTAGACGATAGATGCTCTGCGCCAGCCCATTTCACCCTACCGAAAGCGTGACTCTTGTTGGGCGCGAAGTCCAATCACGATGATGCTTCGTGACCCGCTGCCAATCCGGCGCCGCGACAATCCGTCCACAGGCAACACGCCCGCATGGGCGAAGTACCCAGATTTTGACATCTTGTGGGATCACTCAGGCTGCGTATTGAGGGAGGCTTCCATGAAGACAAAGGCACGCGACCGCGAACTCATCGACGTGATGAGACGATATTTCGCGGCAAAGGCTGAGCTATCCGAGCTACGAGCGCAGCTGGAGCAGGCCAGACGCGCCGCCGGTGCGGACATCGGTAGCTTTTACGATCCGCGCACCAATACCAGCCATGCAGACGACGTCATGCGTTCGCATGCTCTCAACAGCGAGATGCGCTCGCTGATGGATCGAGCCGAAGCCTGGGGCAGACAAGAGATTGCGACATTGAGACGAGATTTGCCGGCGGAGGAGTTGCAATCCGAACCGGATCCAACGGATGAGCCGGCTGCATCCGGTATCGAATAAGCGCCGTCCAACCCTGAGGGCGTGCCGAGAGCCTTGACGCGTGCCCGGATACAGGGACATGCCGCCGGCATGACAACCGTAACTGCGCAAGCGCGATAGGCTCGGAGCGCCAAGTCACCCTGAGCGTGCATTGGCGGTCTTCGGTCAAGCCGTGGCGCCAAGCAGCCAAGCCCCGCTGCAGCATTGGTGCTTTCGATGAACGCAGAGAGCGATCAGGGCCTTCGCCGCGGGACATCGGCCGCGATTCCCTGTCGTTGCGTCAAAAATTGGAATAAAACCTGGAGTGGAACGTAGAATAGATCGCCTGTCGATTACCCATTGGTGCTGGTAAGCTATGGAAACTCCCTTCTCCCACAGTAAATTCCCGGTTGAATTGCGTGAGGTATTAAGACAAACTCTGTCGCGCAATCGTTTGTCCAATCGCTTCCTAGATTAGTGGCCGAAGGGCTTAGATACTGCTGTTGAATTTTTTTCGGCACGCGGATGCCAATCAATATTGGCGGAACGGCTTAAAGGTACAAATGGCTTTCTTGCTGCAAACCTTTGGGGGCTTGAGGCTCGTCGATTCAGAGGGAAGGCAAGTTGCCTATCCCGAGAAAGGTTTGTTACTTCTCGCTTATTTGCTCACGACCAAAGATGGAGCCGAACACCGAACGGTGATGGCCGCATTCTTGTGGGGCAACGAAGACAGTGCCGTTCCGCTCGTGAACATGCGCAAGTTGATTTCCAGGATAAAGGTCCGCCAGGACGAAATTGGAGCGCAATTCCTCTCCTTTACCAGTAGCATGATCCATATGGATCGCGCGTCGTTGTCATCGGACATGGATCCGGCGACCGATAGCGAAATAGCCGATCCCTTGCCCCAGCTCCGCAGCCTTGCAACGCTGATGCACAGGTCATTCCTGGGGGCGGTCGGCTGTCAGAGCCGCGCTTTTTATGGCTGGCTCGCGGAACAGAAAGACCGCCAAAATACCCTTCTCAAAGCTTTGTTGCGAAAAGCGGCGCGCGCGCCGCGTTCGGAGGAAGAGGCTGACGTTCTCAAGGATGCGGGGATATTGCTCATCGAGGCGGAATACGCGGATCCGAATCCCGATACGTTGCAGTTGCTTGTCGAAATCTTTCAAGCCGAAGAGCAAGTCGACCACCTCAGGAAAATTCTCGAGAGGCGACGCGATGCGCTTGCACGAGGTGCCGATCTCGTGAACACCTTGGCGAGCCGGGATGCCGGACCTGGACCGGTCGCACGGCCGTACGCTCGTGCCGCCAGCATGTCCGAACCTGATTTTCAGACTGGATCTGGACAAACGCACCGTCATGCAATCCCTCGTCTGGTGCTGTTGCCTCCAAGCGACTATGTCGGGCGCCCGGACTTTGGCTTCATCGCGAGCGCCCTGATCGAGGACATCACCATCGGGTTTTGCGCCTTCAACAGCCTTCAGGTGATCGCCCACCATTCTGCCGTCCGGATCGGGCGCCAGCTTGAGGACCAGGCTGATTTCTTTGAGCGATTTTCTCTGAACTACATCCTCGACAGCCGGATCAGCAGTCAGACAAGCGAAGGGACGTTGTTCGTCCAGCTCATCTTCTTTCCCGATAATGAAGTCGTGTGGGCGGAAAGGTTCAGCCTGAGCCATCCGGAACTCGTCGCCACCCGGCGTGTGATCGCACGAAACATCGCGCTTTCGGTTTCAAGCGAGATCGAGCGGCATGAGGCGGCGCGTCTTTATCGCGAGCTGAATCCGGCAGCGTACCACAGCTATCTCGTGGGACGACGGCACCTGAACCGGCTGACGCTGCCGGACCTGCGGCGCGCCCGCAAGGAGATGAAGACCGCACTCCATGCGAGCGCCGATTTTGCGCCGGCGCTGAGTTCGATCGCCAGGACCTACTCAAAGGAATGGCTGCTGACGGCACGTGGCGACCTCGAACTGCTGAAGGCGGCCGAGGTGTTTGCTACGCGTGCCATCGGGGCCCGCCGGAATCTGGCAGACGGCTATCGCGAGTTCGGCGTGGCCAAGCTGTTGCAGGGGGCTTTCGATGAAAGCGCGGAAGCAATGGAACTCGCGGAGACGCTTGGTCCCCATTATGCCGATATCATTGCCGACCATGCCGATACACTCGTCCATTGCTCGCTTCCCGGCAAGGCGTTGGAAAAGATCGAACATGCGATTGAGCTCAATCCGTTGAGCCCGGACTCCTATCTCTGGACCGCCGCAGGTGCGAACTACGCGTTGAGTGAATTCGAGACATCGCTGGATTACATCGGACGTATGGCCGATCCGAGCCTGGCCGACAGGCTCTCGGCCGCGAACTGGGCGATGTTGGGCCATAGGGACAGAGCGCGTGTCTTTGTTCGCCGGGTGCGCGAAGCCAACCCCAATTTCGACCTGGACACGTGGCTTGCCGCCGTTCCCAGCAAGGAACAATGGCACAAGGACCTCTACAGAGAAGGCTTGAAGAGGGCAGGATTTTAGACCGAGCAGATCCATAGTGAGAGGGGAATACGGATGGCCAAAGTTGTTGTGATAGGTATCGAAGGTGAGGACGGCCTTTGGATTGTCGATCTGAAGGCTCGCAGCGTCGAGCCGCTGGATTCACCGAAGGCCGGGGGACTGAAGACGGTTGCCGATCTACGTGCCGCCGGGGTGAGCGTGATCAAGGGGGCCGACGTGGCGTTGGTCGTCAAGTCGGCTGCCGCCGCGTCGTCGGGGCACTACGAAGGGTAGGGCGCCGGCTTAAAAAACGGCAGCACAAGCCTGGCTGAAGGCGTGGATTGTCTCGGCCATGGGGTCAAGGTGCAGCGCAATGCTGGTGTGAAGCCTCGGCGTGACTTGGTACGCCCCGAGTTTGGACTGCTGGCGCCAGAGCGTATGCAGCGCGGGGGATGCCTAGCAATCATCCAAGCGAACTCAGGCACGGGCCGGTTACATCACAAATCATCAGCGCGCTGACTCAGGACTCCACTTTAGCGGCTTTGAATAAATCCTGAGCTTCGTAGCCTGATTGTAGCCGCTCGCCTTATAGTATTCGGCAGTGGCGCCCTCACTTTGCGACAAAAGCCACGCGCTCGAAAAGCCGGAACTCAAGGCTTCAGCCTCAAGAAATCTTAGCAGTTGCTTGCCGATGCCACGTCCCTGGTGAGAAGGCAGAACCGCGATTTCAGGAATGTACAGGCCCCTGCCGGCCGCCGACGTATGGGGGAGGCCGATCGCAAAGCCAAGCAACGCGCCATTTTCCAATGCCCCGACGCCGAGCCAACCGGGAGTGGTCGACAACTCGCCCATCCGTGCCGTCGCTCTCTCCAAGGTCCACGCCTCGTTCCAAGGCGGCCCGATATATGCCTTCACGATGATGGCCGCCGCCCGCAACGCGTGGTCTTCATTTATCCGTTGGAAGATGACCGGCATTCAAGCTCCGCTTGTCACGTGCTGTTAAGGCAGAAATCACGGCCATTCAGTATTCCAATCGCTGGCAGATAACAACTCTACGGTATTGCTGATAGTAATTCAAACGCGCTGATTGAAGCGCGAGTATTACCGGCAATCCGCCAGTCTTGAGTTCGGAATGATCTGCCACGATTTGGGGTAGCCGACCTTCGGTCCTGCTTCACTGACGCTATCGATGCGAGGCGTTGCAGCCACCTTAGAAGCCGGTGCGTGCGCAGGTTCCTCGAACTGCAACATCGCGGTCGTGCGACAAGCGCTGCTCAACCTCAGGATAATGCAGGCGGTTTGGCTGGCGCGCGCCAAACCGTGCCGGTGGAAGCTTGAACCAGCA
Organism: Ensifer sp. Root1252; assembly: GCF_001425885.1. NCBI lineage: Bacteria > Pseudomonadati > Pseudomonadota > Alphaproteobacteria > Hyphomicrobiales > Rhizobiaceae > Ensifer > Ensifer sp. Root1252. The sequence continues at coordinate 110,109 of NZ_LMDT01000004.1, forward strand.
CTCATGTGAGAACGAGACTGCCGCAAATGATCCGAGGCACCGAGCGGTTTAGCAAGAAGCCGGCGAGATGCCGGCTTCCTCTGGGTGTGAATCCAATCAGGCCGTCTGGAGGCCTACAGCCGGTTCCGGATCCTCTATGGACTTGCCGGCATTGTAGACGGTCTCGTCGAGAATGCCTTCGCGCTTGGAGACGATCGTTGGCACCAACGCCTGTCCGGCGACGTTGACGGCAGTGCGGCCCATGTCGAGGATCGGGTCGATGGCAAGCAACAGGCCGACACCTTCGAGCGGAAGGCCAAGCGTCGACAGGGTGAGCGTCAGCATGACGGTCGCCCCCGTCAGGCCGGCAGTCGCGGCCGAGCCGAGCACGGAAACGAAGATGATCAGCACATATTCCTGCAGCCCGAGCGGTACGCCAAAGAATTGCGCGATGAAAATCGCCGAGATTGCCGGGTAGATCGCCGCGCAACCATCCATCTTGGTCGTAGCGCCAAGCGGGACGGCAAAGGCGGCAAACTCGCGCGGCACGCCGAGGCTCTTCTCCGTCACGGTTTCGGTGACAGGCAGGGTGCCGACAGAGGAGCGCGAGACGAACGCGAGCTGGATTGCCGGCCATGCACCGGCAAAGAAGCGCGATGGCTTCAGGCCATGCGCGATCAGCAGCGCGGGATAGACGACGAAGAGCACGATGGCGAGGCCGATATAGACAGCAGCTGCATACCAGCCGAGTTGCGCCAGCGTTCCCCAGCCATATTGCGCCACGGCGCGGCCGAGCAGGCCGGTGGTGCCGATCGGCGTCAGGCGAATGACCCACCAGAGGATCTTGCGGACGATCGCGAGAAGCGACTGGTTGAAGGCAAGGAAGGGCTTGGCCGCTTCGCCTGCTTTCAGCGCGGCGGCACCAAAGGCGATGGAAACAACGAGGATCTGCAGCACGTTGAAATTCAACGACGTACTGGCACTTCCTTCCGTCAGCTTGGTGCTTGCCTCCAGGCCCAGCATGTTGCCGGGAACCAGGCCCTTGAGGAAATCAAGCCATGAGCCGGCATAGGACGGCGCCTTGGCAGCCTCCTGCGACACCGCCGAGCCGACGCCTGGCTGGATGATGAGGCCGAGCGCGATGCCGATGATGACAGCGATGAACGAGGTGATCGCGAACCAGAGGAGGGTTTGCCAGACGAGCTTCGCTGCATTCTGAAGCGTCGCCAGATTGGCAATGGAGGCAACGATCGCCGTGAACACGAGCGGCGGGACCAACGCGCGCAGAAGCTGCACGAAGATGGAGCCGATCGTCTGGAGCGTCACGGTCAACCAGTTGGGGTTGCCGGCCGCATCGACGCCCATGTTTCGGGCGATGAGGCCGAGCAGCAGTCCAATGACCATGGCTGCCAGAACTTGGAAACCGAAGGACATGAAAAACGGCTTCGGCGGGGATTTGATAGTGGCTTGGGACACGATTCACACTCGATTGATTGATGGAGCAGAGCGTTCGGGAGGAAACTTCCGCAACGGCGACAAATTAGTCAAGGTTGTGACAGAGGATAAGCAACCGTTTGGCTCGGGACCAATCATAGGTGGAATAATTTTCCCGGTTGAACGCTTGGCCACGGTGCATGGCGGAGGGGCGAAACCGGCAATCCGTTACGTTGCGCCCGTTTGCTGGGCCGCAAGCCGTGTATTCGGGCGCTGGCGGGTAGCAGCGTAAGCTATCCACACATACCAATCCGACGCCACTGCTCTATCTGGTGCCTGTGGATTTCACCCTGAGGAGAAGAGCATGCAGATCAATCGCACAGGATCGGCGAAATGGGCCGGCGGTCTCAAGGACGGTAAGGGTCAGATTTCGACGCAGAGCGGCGCGCTCAAGGAGTATCCGTATGGTTTTGCAACGCGCTTCGAAGGCGTCGCGGGTACCAACCCGGAGGAACTCATCGGTGCGGCTCACGCCGGTTGCTTTACCATGGCGTTGTCACTGATCCTTGGGGAGGCTGGCCTGACGGCCGACAGCATGGAGACGACCGCCAAGGTCACGCTTGAGTCCGTCGCCGATGGCTTTGCCATCACGGCTATCCACCTGGCGTTGAAGGGCCGTGTGCCGGGCGCGGATCTGGCAAAATTCACTGAGCTGGCAAACAAGGCGAAAGCGGGATGCCCGGTGTCAAAGGCACTTGGTGCGGTTCCGATAACACTCGACGTCAGTTTGGCATGAGAAGCCCGTGTGCGCCGACGACAGCGCCGCGCGTCTTATTGGACGCGCAAAGGTCACTGCAGCACTTTGAATGGCCGCAACTTTATCCTGAAATCGAATTGGATTTAAGGAAACATGCGGTAGGTCGGCGCACGCGGATATCTTCATGCCAGTCGAATTCGATCGCCGGTGCGAACGAACGCGTCTTGTCGCTCAACGCCAGCCGAGTGCGGGCGCCACGTGCTTCAGGATCGCCTCGATGACGTGCGCATTGTAGTCGACGCCGAGCTGGTTCGGCACCGTCAGCAGCAGCGTATCGGCTTCGGCGACGGCCTCATCCCCGGCGAGCTGCTTGATGAGCACATCAGGCTCGGCCGCATAAGACCGGCCGAAGATTGCCCTTGTGTTCTCGTCGATGAAGCCGATCGTATCCTGTTCCTTGCCGCTTCGGCCGAAATATGCGCGGTCGCGATCATCGACGATGGCGAAGATGCTGCGGCTGACGGAAACCCTCGGCGTGCGGGTGTGGCCCGCTTCCTTCCACGCCTCCCGGTAGGCGCGGATCTGTGCTGCCTGCTGGACGTGGAACGGCTCGCCGGTCTCATCGTCCTTCAGGGTCGAACTCTGCAGGTTCATGCCGAGCTTTGCCGCCCAGACGGCGGTGGCGTTCGAACTGGAACCCCACCAGATGCGGTCGCGCAACCCTTCGGAATGGGGTTCGAGGCGCAACAGTCCTGGCGGGTTCGGGAACATCGGCCGTGGGTTGGGTTGGGCGAAACCGTTGCCTTTCAGTGCTTCGAGAAACACTTCGGCGTGGCTGCGGCCCATATCCGCATCCGACGCGCCGTCCTGCGGCTGATAACCGAAATATCGCCAGCCATCGATCACCTGTTCCGGCGATCCTCGGCTGAGACCGAGCTGCAGGCGTGAGCCGGAGATCAGGTCGGCGGCACCGGCGTCTTCGGCCATATAAAGCGGGTTCTCGTAGCGCATATCGATGACGGCCGTGCCGATCTCGATGCGCTTCGTCCTTGCGCCGACGGCAGCCAGAAGCGGGAAGGGGGAGGCAAGCTGCCGGGCAAAGTGATGAACACGGAAATAGGCGCCGTCAGCGCCGAGCTCCTCGGCGGCAACTGCAAGGTCGATGGACTGCAGAAGCGCATCGCCTGCCGAGCGGGTTTGCGACTGGGAGGAGGGGGTCCAATGGCCGAAGGAAAGGAATCCGATTTTCTTCACGATAGTGCCGCCTGCGAATATGTCGTTGATACTCTTCTAGATGGCATAGGACAGGCTCGAGGGACAGCAGTGGAGGGTCGAACGCTGTGTTTCCGATCTGCTCATGAACCACCATGCTGCACCAAGCTCCAAACACTCAACGCTCGTCATCCATATCCAACGCCGCAAGGCCATGGCAGAGTGGAAAGCCGTGACCGTAATGCCCACCTAAATCACGACCCGATGCTCCATTCCGTCCCTTTTCGAACAACGTGACAGAACCTCGGCAGGCTATGAAAAAGGCTCAAGCTGCGGAGGCGGCTCGGGGGAGAAGCCGTGACCTGAAGTTGTGATTTTCGCGGCCCGACGAGACAGCATAGTATATATTAGGCCCCAGGTCGCTTGCGCCGATCGTCTCGTATCGGGAGTTGGTCGCGTACGGTGCCCTTGTGGCAGATTTGACCGTTTCCGGCTCGAAGGGCCACACGAGAGGGATGGGGCTAAATGCGCTGGAACAAGTTGTATGCGCTCAAGAGCTACATGCGGTCCTCGCTGTGGGTCGTGCCTTTCTTCGCGCTCGTTCTGCAGCAAGCCTTCTTACGCGCAGTGCTTGTATTAGAACAGTGGACAGAATGGGTGCCGTTGTGGCCCTTGGAGACAGAGGGTACGGTTGCAGCGATGCAGGCGATTATCAGCCTGGCGCTTTCGTTCATCGTCTTCACGTTCGGTTCCCTGCTCGTCGCCATACAGATCGCGAGCGGGCAGCTTACGCCCCGGATCATCGCGACCACGCTGCTGCGCGATAACGTGATCCGTTTCACTGTGGGCCTGTTCATCTTCACCCTGCTCTTCGCCATTGGGGCGATCAGTCGCATCAGTACGTCGGCTCCGTCTCCCATCATGTGGATCTCGGGGATCTTTGGCGTCCTGTCGCTGGCTGCCTTCCTCTATTTCATCGATTATTCCGCCCGGCTATTACGTCCCGTCAGCATCATTCATCGCGTCGCCGAGCAGGGCTTTGCCGTTATCGAGGCGGTATATCCTGGCCCGCTGTCGGATACCGACGAGCGACCACAACCGGACGAGCCGTGCGAGAAGCCGGGAAACATCGTTTTGCATGTCGGGTCGTCGGACATCATTCTTGCAGTCGACGTGAAGGCCTTGACCATTCAAGCACATCGAGCGGACGGCGTGATTGAACTTGCTGCGCGCGTCGGCGATTTTGTCTCATCCGGGCAGCCACTGTTCCGCCTCTATGGCGGCGCCAAGGCAATACCAGCCAAAGACCTTCGCAACAGTGTCGTCTTCGGGCGTGAGCGGACCATCGAGCAGGATCCGACCTTCGCCTTCAGGGTTATTGTCGACATCGCCAGCAAGGCGCTTTCGAAGGCTATAAACGACCCGACGACAGCGGTGCTTGCCATTGATCAGTTGCAGCGACTGCTACGCAGCGTTGGTGGGCGCGAACTGAGCAACGAGTACGTCCGCGATGCCCAGGGACGCCTTCGTGTGGTGTTCCCGACGCCGAACTGGGAAGATTTCGTGCAACTTACGTTTCGAGAGATCCGGATCTATGGAGCGGAAAATCTGCAGATCGCAAGGCGGCTGCACGCGATGATCGACGATCTCGAAGCGGTGCTGCCGGAAAGCCGGAAGGATGCGTTGGCCATTGAGCGCAACCTGCTCGACCAGACGATCGACAAGGTCTACCTGCTCCCCGAAGACGCAGCACTCGCGCATATTGCCGATACGCAAGGGCTGGGCGGCTCTCCTAAAGCATGACTGAAATTCGCACATCCGCATAGCCAGTGTCCGAGACGTCCTGATTGGCAGGCGCACGGATCCACCACGCTCCAATCACTCAGCGCTGGTCATCCATGTCCACCGCCTCAAGGCCATGGCGGAGTGGAAAGCCGTGACCGTAATGCTCCCCTAAATCCGGTCTCTTCCTGAACTGCCGGCGGTAGCTTGCCGGCGAGATCGAGAAGGCGCGGGTAAAGTGCTGGCGCAGCGATACCGTTGAGCCGAAGCCGGCCATCTCTGCGACCCGGTCGATCGAGCAGGATCCGGTTTCGAGCAACCGTTGCGCGGTCGCCAGCCGCTGGTTCAAGAGCCATTGCGTAAAGGTGGTTCCGGTCGTCTTTCTGAAATGTCGGGTGAAGCTGCGCAGGCTCATTCCGGCCCGCGCCGCCAGCTTTTCGAGCGACAATGGCTCGTCCAGATGTTCGATTGCCCAATTGATCGTCGCGCCGAGCTGCGCTTCGCCGGCGGCGGCAGGCATTGGCTTCTCGATGTATTGGGTCTGGCCGCCATGCCGGTGCGGCGCCACCACCAGCCGCCGGGCGACGCGGTTGGCGATATCTGCCCCATGATCGCGACGTACGATATGCAGACAGCAGTCGATGGCCGCGGCCGTGCCGGCCGATGTCAGGATGTCACCATCATCGATATAGAGCGCATCCTGATCCAGGGCGACCCGCGGATAGCTTCGTTGGAACTCCTCCGCCCAGGCCCAATGGGTGGATGCCGGTCGCCCGTCCAGCACGCCCGCTTCCGCCAGTACGAATGTGCCAAGGCAAAGCCCCACCAGCCGCGCGCCGCGTGCGTGGGCGGCCCTGACGCTCTGCAGCAAGGCTTCGGGAGGACGCTCGTCCGGATCCCGCCAGGCCGGCACGATGACGGTGTTGGCCTCCCCCAGGTGGCTCAGATCATGCGTCACTTCAATGCGAAAGCCGGAGCCAGTGGCAATCGACCCGGTATTCTCGCCGCAGATCAACAGGCGATATCGGGGCGCTCCGAGTTTCAAAAGCTCATCGCCGAACACGATGCAGGGCACCGACAGGTGGAAGGCGCTGATGCCTTCAAAGGCGATGACGGCAACGGTGTGCATCGGCGTGGCGATCCCAATCTAATGAATTGGCCAGAACCTAGCACATATTGTCATTCTGGCCACTTTCGCGAAGCCGCCGCATGCAGGATTTTTCCGCCATCAACACCGATGCGAAAGGACGCTTTCATGATGCAGCACCCCACCATCCGAACCATGGCCGGAGCCACAGCGCCGCAAAGCCTCGATCCTGCCAAGACCGCCCTGCTGGTGATCGACTTTCAGAACGAATATTTCAGCGGCAGGATGCCGATCCCGGATGGCGCAAAGGCGCTCTCCAACGCCAAGCGCCTCATCGAGCGTGCTGATCAGGACGGCATGAAAGTCTATCATGTCCAGCACGTGACACCGGCGGGAAGCCCGGTCTTTGCCGAGGACAGTGCGACCTCGCGGTTCCACGACCAGATCCAGCCATCAGCCAACCATTCGGTGGTGCGCAAATCGTCGGTGAGCGTGTTTCCAACCACCGACATCGACCAGAGGCTGAAACAGGCTGGCGTCGATACGCTCATCATTGCCGGCCTGATGACCCATGCCTGCGTGGCCGGCGCTGCCCGCGATGCCGTCCCCCTCGGCTACAATGTGATCGTGGCCGACGACGCCTGCGCCACGCGGGACGTCGATACGGCAGATGGGGAGACCGTGTCGCATGTTGCGCTGCACCGCGCAGCTCTGGCTTCGATCGACGACACCTTCGGCGATATCGTCACGACCGATCAGCTCCTGGCCCTGCCACTGACGCGCAAGTGAGACTTGAGCGCGGCTGAGTACGGGGCCTAATGATGGCTCTCCCGATCCCCCAGGAATTCAGGATCGGGAGGGCCATAGAGTCCTTCATCTCTCAGCCCGGCTGGAGCGCCACCTTGCGGGAGACGGCGACGAGCGAGGCGCCCAGCAGTGCGGCCAATGCCGCAAACATGAAGACGCCGGCAGGCCCCTGGAGTTCGACGATCAGGCCGCCGAGGATTGCTCCGGTGGAGATGGCGATCTGGAATGTCGTCAGCGTCGCCGCACCAGCGCCTTCCGCCTCGTCGCCGGCGGCCCGACTGATGAAGGACTGGACGCTGACAGGGAGCGCACCGAAGGCGAAGCCCCAGGCGGCCGTCGCTGCGGCTGCAATGCCCGGCAGCACGCCGGCGACCGCAAGCAGGAGCGCGGTGGCAGCGATGCCCGCGGCAGCCAGCGTCATCGACAGGCGCGTGTTGCGCTCCGCCAGGAAGCCGCCGGCGATATTGCCGAAGAAACCGCCGATACCGAATGCGAGCAGGATCGCGGTGATCATTTCGACGTCGAAACGCGGCACCTGCTCAAGATAGGGGCGAATATAGGTGAAGCCGGCAAAATGGCCGGTGACGACCAGCAGGATCGTGGCAAGACCCAGCCGGATCGCCGGGCGCCTGAGAACCCTCACGATCGTGCCAAGGCCGGTGGTTCCGATCGGCGGCAGCGACGGGACGGTCAGTGCCTGGACGATAAAGGTAACCACCCCGACTACGGCTGCCAGCAGGAAAGCATAGCGCCATCCGAGCGTGGCGCCGATCCAGGCGCCGACGGGGGCGGCGCAGACAGTCGCGATCGAGACGCCTGACATCACGATCGCCATGGCGCGGGGCATCAGCCTGGCGGGCACGAGCCGCATGGCGAGCGCCAGCGACATCGCCCAGAAGCCGCCGAGCGCGATACCAAGCAACACGCGCGCCGCAAGCAGGAACGGAAGGTTCGGCGCAAAGCCCGCCATAAGGCTCGAGACGACCAGCAGGCCCGTCAAAGCCAGAAGCACCGTGCGCCGGTCGAACCGGCCTGTGTAGACGACGATCGCCGGGCCGGCGACCGCCGCAACGACAGCAGTGGTGGTCACCGACTGCCCGGCAGCTCCAACGCTTACCCCGAGATCCGCCGACATCGGCGTCAGCAGGCTTGCCGGTAGAAACTCTGCCGTTACCAGGCCGAAGACCCCAAGCGAAAGGGAAACGACAGCGCCCCATCGGGCTTTGTTCCGCTCGTCCGTCGGGGCACCTGATTTCGTCACGACGCCATCCATGATTTTCATCTCCGCGATTGTTAGTGGCGAAAGTAGGCATGACCGTCAGGAGTTTCTATGCTAGAAAATCCAAAAGACTATGCCGTTTGTCCAAACTTGCGGAGCGCCTTATGAGCGATGCATTGACCGAGATTTTGCGCGGGCTGAGGCTCGACGGCGTCGAATACGGGCGTTGCCAACCCTGTGCGCCCTGGGCGACGGCCTATCCGGCACAGGAGCCCGCGCGATTCCATTTTCTGGCTGCGGGCTCGGCCCATCTTCAGACACCGGATGGTGAATGGATGGATCTTGCCCAGGGCGACGCGGTGCTGTTGCCGAGGGGTGACGCGCATGTGCTTGCCAGCAAGCCGGGCATTCCTGCCGTTTCGATAGCCGACCTGCCGAGGCGACAGCTTTGTGACGGCATCATCGATGTGCAATGCCCGTCGACGGACAGCAAGAACCTCATCTTCTTTGCGGTGATGCAGTTCAATGTCGATCGTCTGCATCCTCTCCTGCAGTTGATGCCCGCCGTCATGCGCACGAGCGACCTTGCTGCGAGCGAGCCTTCGATACCGGCACTCCTTGAGGCCATGATGCGCGAAGCAGAAATGCAGCGCGTCGGCTCGGGCGGCATTCTCTCGCGGCTTGCCGATGTGCTGACTGCAACGCTCATTCGAACCTGGGTGGAGCATGGCTGCGGCACGGCGACCGGCTGGCTGGCGGCCGTCCGCAATCCGGAGCTCGGGCGCGTCCTTGCCGCCATCCACCTTGAACCTGCGCGGGATTGGAGCGTGCCCGAACTGGCAAAGCTCATGGGTGCGTCACGGTCGGGCTTTGCCCAGCGGTTTGTCGACACCATGGGCGAGACGCCGGCCCGTTATGTTGCGCGCATGCGGATGCACCAGGCGCATCAATGGCTACAGGAAGGACAGCGGGTGGCCCTTGTCGCAGGCCGTCTCGGCTACGATTCGGAGGCTTCTTTCAGTCGCGCCTTCCGCAAGATCATCGGGGCACCACCGAGCCATTACCGAAACAAGAGCGTGGCCAGGGGACAACTGGTTTCCTGAGCCGGCTGCGGTTCAGATCGCGATCGCGCAGGGAGGCTGGTTGAGAGCGGCTTGGAGCGTGACGACGCTTGCTGTCACCCGTTCGCTAAAAGCCGTGAAAAACCATATCGAGAGCGGCGACGATCTCGTCGTGCCGCTCCGATAGATTGGAAACAGGTTCTGCAAGTGCCGATACGGGTATCGCAGCCAGAAACTGAGTGACCAAGGTGTAGCGAACGCCGGATATTTCAAACACGGGATTGAGGCGCTTGGCCGGTTCAGGAGCCGCTTCCATTGGCAAAAGCGGGACGACGACACGCGTCTTCAACTCGTCCAGCACATCGGCCTGCACATCAAGCACGAGGCCGCCGCCAGGATTGGCATAGACGTCATAACGCGCCATTAGAATTGACGGAACTGCGCCAGCGGCAGGCCATTTGCATCGACGAAGGCATTCGAACTCTGCAAAGCCTCGCTATTTTCTTTCTTCCAACGGGCAGCCTTGGCATCGGACACAGCCCTGGCGATCCCTGCCTCGGCAGCGCGAGAAATATTGATGTCGAAATGCCGTGCTTCTGCAAGAAGATCGGCGTCAATCGTCAAATTGGCTGCGCGCTTTGCAGAGGCAGATCGAGCATGCTCGGCCATGATTGTTCTCCTTTTGAGCAATCAACATATGCGCATCTTCCTGCGCATGCAAATATCCGGCCAGACAAGAGGCGATGGCATTGCCGATCGTCAGGAGAGTGGGTGGCGCGCAACCAACGCACCTTGACTTGCAAGCACTTAGCAATAGACTCATAGGTACGAAGTATCGGGAAAGGGAGGCCATCTATGAACATAGACCTCTCGCGGCGCAGCTTCCTGAAGCTGGCCGGAGCGGGTGTCGTGGCAACTTCCGTCGGAGCACTTGGCTTCGGCGAATCCGAGGCGGCGGAAATCGCGCATGTGCGTGCTTTCAAGCTGAAGACCACGACCGAAACCCGCAACACCTGTCCGTACTGTTCCGTTGCCTGCGGCGTCATCATCTATTCGAAGGGTGACCCTCGAAAAGGCGAGACGGCGGACATTGTGCATATCGAGGGCGATGCCGATCACCCCACCAACCGCGGGACGCTCTGTCCCAAGGGGGCGGCACTCAAGGACTTCGTCAAGTCGCCGACCCGCCTTCAATATCCGATGCTGCGCAAGCCCGGTTCCGATACTTTCGAACGGATCTCCTGGGACGATGCTCTCGATCGCATTGCCCGCCTGATGAAGGACGATCGCGATGCGAACCTGATTGCGGCCAACGCCAAGGGCCTTCCGGTCAATCGCTGGACGACCGTCGGCATGCTGGCGGCGTCTGCAACAACCAATGAAACGGCCTGGGCGACCTTCAAATTCGCCAAGAGCCTGGGAATAGTCGGTTTCGATAATCAGGCACGCGTCTGACACGGCCCTACGGTGGCGAGTCTCGCCCCAACATTTGGCCGTGGAGCAATGACCAACTCCTGGACCGACATCAAGAACACCGACCTCGTCGTCGTCATGGGCGGCAATGCGGCGGAAGCCCACCCCTGCGGCTTCAAATGGGTGACGGAAGCCAAGGCCCATCGCGGTGCAAAGCTGATCGTCGTCGATCCGCGCTATACCCGCACCGCCTCGGTCTCGGACTATTACGCGCCGATCCGCCAGGGAACCGACATCGCGTTCCTAAACGGCGTCATGAAGTATTGCATCGACAACGACAAGGTGCAGTGGGAATACACCAAGGCCTTCACCAACGCAGCCTATCTGGTCAAGGACGGCTTCGCCTATAAGGACGGTCTCTTCACCGGCTATGATGCCGAGAAGCGCGACTACGACCGTTCGACCTGGGACTATGTGCTCGGCGACGATGGTTTCGTCGTCACAGATCCGACGCTGCAGAACCCCCGCTGTGTCTGGAACCTGCTTAAGGAGCATCTGGCGCCCTATACGCCCGAAATGGTCGAGCGCATCTGCGGAACGCCGAAGGAGAAATTCCTCAAGGTCGCCGAGATGATCTCGGAATGTTCGACGCCGACAAAGACGATGACGTCAATGTACGCCCTGGGCTGGACCCAGCACTCGCACGGCTCGCAGAACATCCGCGCCATGGCGATGCTGCAGTTGATCCTCGGCAATATCGGCGTGCGCGGCGGTGGCATGAACGCCCTTCGCGGCCACTCCAACATCCAGGGCCTGACCGATCTCGGCCTGATGTCGCACCTGCTCACCGGCTACCTGACGGCGCCGACCGAGAAGGACGAGGATTTCGAGACCTACATGTCGACGCGGCAGTTCAAGCCGCTTCGGCCGGGCCAGACGAGCTATTGGCAGAACTACCGCAAGTTCATGGTCTCGTTCCAGAAGGCCATGTGGGGCGATGCCGCGCGGGCCGACAACGACTGGGCCTTCAACTACCTCGCCAAGCTCGACGTGCCATCCTACGACGTGCTGCGCGTGTTTGAACTGATGCATGCCGGCAAGGTCAACGGCTATCTCTGTCAGGGCTTCAACCCGCTGCTGGCCTTCCCCAACCGTGCCAAGAACACCAAGGCTCTTTCGAACCTGAAGTGGCTCGTCACCATGGATCCGCTGGAAACCGAGACGGCGCGGTTCTGGGAAAACCACGGCGATTTCAATCCGGTCGACACCGCTTCGATCCAGACCGAAGTCATCCAGCTGCCGACGACCTGCTTTGCGGAGGAGGAGGGTTCGCTGACGAACTCCGGCCGCTGGCTGCAGTGGCATTGGGCCGGCGGTACGCCGCCGGGCGAAGCCAAGCACGATACCTACATCATCGCGCAGATCTTCCTCAGAATGCGCGAACTCTACCGGACGGAGGGCGGCGCCTTCCCCGATCCGATCCTCAACCTGTCGTGGGAGTATGCCGACGAGAACGAACCGACGGCAGAAGAACTCGCCCGGGAAATCAATGGTCGAGCATTGAGCGATGTCATGGACACGACCGACCCGACCAAGGTTCTCGTGCCGGCCGGAAAGCAGGTGGTGAACTTCTCGCAGTTGCGCGACGACGGCTCGACCATGTCCGGCTGCTGGATCTATTCCGGCTGCTTCAACGAGCAGGGCAACAACATGGCTCGGCGGGACAATCAGGATCCCGACGACACTGGCACCTATCTCGGCTGGACCTTCGCCTGGCCGCTCAACCGCCGCACCCTCTACAACCGCGCCTCGGCGGACCTAGAGGGCAAGCCATGGGATCCGAGCCGCAAGCTGTTGGAATGGGACGGCGCCAAGTGGACCGGCTATGACATTCCCGACATTGCGCCGACGGCCAAGCCTGGAGATGTCGGTCCCTTCATCATGAACCAGGAAGGCACCGCGCGTCTGTTCACCCGCGGACTGATGCGCGACGGCCCGTTCCCCGCGCATATGGAGCCGTTCGAATCGCCCGTTGCCAACGTCTTCAATCCGAAGATGCGCGGCAATCCGGTCAGCCGCATCTTCAAGGACGATGCCGAGCAGCTGGGGCTTTCAGACGAGTTCCCCTACGCGGCCACCTCCTACCGGCTCACCGAGCATTTCCACTTCTGGACCAAGCACAACCGCGTCAACTCGGCGCTGCAGCCGGAGTTCTTCGTGGAAATTTCCGAGGAGCTGGCGCAGGAAAAGGGCATAACCAATGGTGGCTGGGTCAGGGTCTGGTCGAAGCGCGGCGAGGTCAAGGCCAAGGCGGTGGTGACCAAGCGCATCCGGCCGCTCATCTGCGACGGCAAGCCGGTCCATGTGGTCGGCATCCCCTTGCATTGGGGCTTCACCGGCTCTGCGAAAAAGGGTTTCGGCCCCAATTCGCTGGTGCCCTTCGTCGGCGACGCCAACATCGAGACGCCTGAGTCCAAGGCTTTCCTCGTCAATATCGAGCCTTCGACGCCGCCAAAGGACAAGGAGGCCACAGTGTGATGGATAGCCCGCGCACAGCCGTCAGCAATCCGCCGGTCCAGCCGATGGAGAGCAACCTCACGCAGCGCGATCTCGTTCGCCGCTCCGCCACGAGCGAGCTGCCGCCGCCGGAGCGGCAGCTGACGCCGGTCGCCAAGCTGATCGACGTTTCCAAATGCATCGGCTGCAAGGCCTGCCAGTCGGCCTGTATCGAGTGGAACGACACGTATCCGGATATTGAGGAGAATGTCGGGGTCTATACGAACCCGCACGATCTGACCGAGAATATGTTCACCCTGATGCGGTTTACCGAATGGGTGAACCCCGAAACGGACAATCTGGAGTGGCTGATCCGCAAGGACGGCTGCATGCACTGCGCCGATCCGGGCTGTCTCAAGGCATGTCCTTCACCCGGCGCGATCGTGCAATATTCCAACGGCATCGTCGACTTCATCCATGAAAACTGCATCGGCTGCGGCTACTGCGTGAAGGGCTGCCCGTTCAACATTCCGCGCATTTCGAAGGCCGATCATCGCGCCTACAAATGCACGCTCTGTTCCGATCGCGTCGCAATGGGGCAGGGCCCCGCCTGCGCCAAGGCTTGCCCGACACAGGCGATCGTGTTCGGTACCAAGGACGACATGATGAAGCATGCCGACGAACGTATCGCCGATCTCAAATCGCGCGGATACGCCAATGCCGGCCTCTACGATCCTCCCGGCGTCGGTGGGACCCATGTCATGTATGTCCTGCATCACAACGACAAGCCGCATATTTACGCCGACCTGCCTGATGACCCGAAGATTTCCGCCGTCATCGAGGCCTGGAAGGGCGTGACCAAATATACCGGCCTTGCGGCGATGGGGCTGGCGGCTGCGGGCGCGATCCTGCACGGCCTTTTCGGCAAGGCGAACCGGGTCGCACCTGAAGACGAGGTCAGTGCCGAAAAGCTCGTCGAGGAAGCCGAGGATCTCAGGGAGGGTGCCTGATGGCCAAGCCGAACGACATCCAGTCCGAAGACGCGATCCATCGCGGCCCGCCGGTGACTGTCGGTCGTTATGGACCCGGCAAGCGCCTCAACCATTGGATCACCGCTTCCTGCCTGATCCTGCTTCTGCTGTCCGGCCTCTCGATGTTCCATCCGTCGCTGTTCTTCCTGACGGATCTGTTCGGTGGCGGTCAGAACACGCGCATGCTGCATCCCTGGATCGGGGTCGTTCTGTTCCTGAGCTTCTTCATTTTCTTCGCCCAACTCTGGCGGGCCAACCTGCCGAACCGCACCGACGCGCAGTGGGTGTCGCAGATCGGCGACGTGGTCAAAGGCCATGAGGAGCGGCTGCCCGAGATCGGCAAGTACAATGCCGGACAGAAGTTCATCTTCTGGGGCATGGCGTTCTTCATCATCGTGCTGATCGTCAGCGGTATCATCATCTGGGACCAGTATTTTGGCGAGGCCACACCCATCGACGTGAGGCGCATTGCCATGCTGACCCATTCCGTTTCCGCGGTGCTGATCATTCTCATCTTCATCCTGCATGTCTATGCCGCGATCTGGACCCGCGGTACGCTGCGGGCGATGACGCGGGGTTCGGTCACCGGCGGCTGGGCCTGGCGGCACCATCGCAAATGGCTGAAGGAACTTGCTGGACGGGGCCGGATTGATCCTGCAGAATAACGACATAACAGCGGTGGCCGGTCGGCCCGCGAGGTGCAATGTCGATATCGTCCGTGCAGCCCGATCCCGCGATGATCGGTGGAATTCCCAAGGCTCCCTTCGTCTTGATGTCCAATCTGACGCGCCTTTTCGGGGATCGCGCCCAGCGTTTCCAAGTGCTGTCGGAAAGCAGCCGGCTTGCTCCCTACTTACGCTTCCTTGCAGGCATCGCAGCGATCCAGGACGACCTCCTGTCCAGTCTACCGCCGTTGCAGGCGATTTCCGCAGAACAGCGCGAGCGGGCGCGCGACAATGCGATGCCGCCGATCGATCGCTCGGCCATGGGCGCTTCTGCCGAGTGCCGGGACACGGTCCGACAGTTCCTTGCGCGGGTGGAGCAACTGGAAATGCCAAAGGCCGCGGCCGAAGCGCTTGCCCAGATCATTGCCGCTGACGACGAGGCGCTGGCGTGGATGATCGACAATATCGCCGCCGACAATCTGCCGCTCGATAGCCTTGCGCACCATCTTTTCGTTGCCGCGGCCGTGCAGGTCCATGCGACACGCCTGGCCGCGGGGCTCGATCCTGGTCGCCTCGTGCCGGTCAGCATCGGCGTCTGTCCCGCCTGCGGCGGCAGGCCCGTCGCTTCGCTCGTCGTCGGTTTCCACGGCGCGGAAGGAACCCGCTACGCGGTATGCGCCTGCTGCTCGACCAAATGGAACGAGGTCCGGGTAAAATGCCTCTCCTGCGGCTCGACCAAGGGCATAGGATACCGCGCGGTCGAAACCGGTGATGAAGAGGCCACGGTTAAGGCAGAGGTTTGCGACAGCTGCCACGGCTGGACGAAGATCATGTATCAGAACAGGAACCCGGCACTCGATGCCGTGGCCGACGATATCGGCAGTCTCGGCCTCGACGCGCTGATGAAGGATACCGGATACAAACGCGCGGGCTTCAATCCATTCCTGGTGGGGTATTGACGGGATGGCCGGGCTTGCCGAACTCCGCACCCTGCCGTCCGTCGACCAGATGTTGAAGGCGCCGGCCGTCGCGCCGCTTGTCGAGCGGCATGGTCGTGTCGTCGTGACCGAAGAGCTGCGCCTCGTGCTCGGCGAAATCCGCGAGATGGTTCGCAGTGGCGGCTTGCCCCCCGATGCGGACGGCGTCATGGCCTCACTTATGAGCCGGCTCGACTATCGGGATCGCTCCAATCTGCGCCCGCTCTTCAATCTCACCGGCACCGTGCTGCACACCAATCTTGGCCGTGCCCTCCTGGCCGAGGAGGCGATTGCCGCTGCCGTCGATGCGATGCGAGAGGCGGCGGCACTGGAGTTCGATCTCGACACCGGCCGGCGCGGCGAGCGCGACTGCCACCTGCGTGACCTGCTTTGCGAGCTGACGGGCGCCGAGGATGCGACGATCGTCAACAACAATGCTGCCGCCGTGCTGATTGCGCTGGGTACCGTTGGCGGCGGACGGCAGGCGATCGTCTCACGCGGCGAACTGATCGAGATCGGCGGCGCGTTCCGCATGCCCGATATCATGGAGCGCGCAGGTGTGGCGCTCGTCGAGGTCGGCACCACGAACCGCACCCATGCCAGGGATTATCGTCGGGCGATCGGCCCCGAAACCGCGCTCATCCTCAAGGTGCACACGTCGAATTACCGGATCGAAGGGTTCACGGCCGAAGTCTCCGGTGCCGACCTTGCAGAGATCGCGCACGAAGCCGGGCTGGTTCTCCTCAACGATCTCGGCTCCGGGACGCTTGTCGACCTCCGGCGCTACAGCCTTGGCAAGGAGCCGACCGTTCGCGAAGCCGTGGCCGAAGGTGCAGATCTCGTTACATTTTCGGGCGACAAACTGCTGGGTGGCCCGCAGGCCGGCTTTATCGTCGGTCGCCGCGATCTGATCGCCGCGATCAACCGCAATCCGTTGAAGCGGGCCTTGCGGGTCGACAAGATCCGCATCGCGGCGACGTCCGCGACGTTGAAGCTATACCGCGACCCGGATCGGCTCGCAGCGCGGCTGCCCACCCTTCGCATGCTGGCGCGTCCGCAACACGAGATCCGCGCGCAGGCGGAACGGCTCGCGCCCGAGGTGGCGAGACTTCTTGCCTCGAGCGGACATCGGGTGGAAATCTGCCACTGTTCGAGCCAGATCGGTTCGGGCGCGCTGCCGGTCGACACGATCCAAAGCGCCGGCCTCCGGATCGAGGCTGCAAGCGGCAGCGCGCTCGAAGCGCTCGCGGCGCTTTTCCGTTCGCTTTCGCGCCCGATATTGGGGCGTCTGCAGGACGGGGCGCTCATCCTCGATCTTCGCTGTCTTTCCGACGAGAGCGAGTTCCTGAAAAGCCTCTCCGAGGGCGTCGGACATGCACTGGCTTGACCGTTTGACAGGGCGTATGCCCGAGGCGGCGTCGGACGCCGATGAGATGACACAAGCCCTGACTGCCGCCCGGAACGGCGACTATGAGACCGCCCTGCGCCTATGGGAGCCCCTGGCGCAATCCGGCGTCGCGCGGGCACAGAACAATATCGGCGCCTGTTTTGCCGAGGGGCTCGGCGTGCCGCAGGATCGGGCCCTGGCGGGCAAATGGCTGCGGCTGGCGGCCGAAGCGGGCGATCCCGTCGGCAAGCGCAACTATGCAGCCTTCCACATGCAGGACGCGGATGGCGATTATAGTATTGCCGCCGACTACTATCGCCGCGCCGCCGAGAAGGGCGACGCGCCGGCACAGGACATGCTGAGCTGGATGCTGCTCGAAGGCGAAATCATGCCGTCCGATCCGGTCGAGGCGCGCCACTGGGCGGAACGTGCCGCTGAAGCGGGCATTGCTTCGTCGATGACCCGGCTCGGCATGCTCTATCACAACGCTTCGGGTGTCGATCGCGATCCGAAGAGGGCCGTCGATTGGTGGCGCCGCGGCGCCATGGCGGGCGATGCCGACGCGCAGGCGATGCTTGGCGCCGCCTGTCACATGGGCGCCGGCACGGCCCGCGACGGCGTCGCGGCACTCGTCTGGCTGATCCGCGCGACCAATGGGGGCAGTACCCTGGCGCAACCCTTCATCGGGCCGGTGCGCCAGAGCTTGTCGCCCGGCGAGATCGGCATCGCCGAGAGGCGCGCGCTTGAGCCCCCGGCGGAGGCGCGACCATGATCGTCGGAACCGCCGGTCATATCGACCACGGCAAGACCAGTCTGGTGAAAGCCTTGACCGGCGTCGATACCGATCGCCTCAAGGAGGAGAAGGCACGCGGCATCACCATCGATCTCGGCTTTGCCTATGCGAAATTTGCCGAAGCGGTCACCGGCTTTGTCGATGTGCCGGGCCATGAGCGTTTCATCCATACGATGCTCGCCGGTGCCGGCGGCATCGACTTCGCCCTCCTCGTCGTTGCGGCGGATGACGGCATCAAGCCGCAGACGCTCGAACACCTGGCCATTCTCGATCTGCTCGGCATCGAAAGGGGATTGGTCGCGATCACCAAGGCCGATCTTGCCGATGCGGAGCGATTGCTGGGGCTCAGTGTCGAGATCGGCAATATGCTTTCGGCAACGGGCCTTCGCACCGCCGAAATCCTTCCCGTGTCCGCCGCCACGGGCCTCGGTATCGCCGATCTCAGAGACCGCCTGGCCGAGGCCGAAAGGGCAACCGTGAAAGCAAATGCGGCGGGCCGGTTTCGGTTTTCGGTCGATCGCAGCTTCATTCTCTCGGGCGCCGGAACGGTGGTGACGGGAACGGTCCTTTCCGGTTCGGTTGCGGTCGGCGACAACGTAATGATTTCGCCATCCGGACAAGGGGCGCGCGTGCGCTCGATCCATGCCCAGGACCAGCGGTCGGAACGCGGGGTCGCGGGTCAACGCTGCGCGCTCAATCTGGTGGGAGACGGCATCTCCAAGGACAAGGTCGGCCGCGGCGACATGGTGCTCGATCCCTATCTGCATGCGCCGACCACACGCATCGATGCGGGCCTGTTTGTGCTCAAGGGTGAGCCGAAGCCGATCAGCGAGTGGTTTTCCGCGCGCCTGCATCATGGCAGTGCTGAAGTCGGGGTCCGTATTGTGCCGCTTGAAAACCCTGTAGGTCCCGGCGAGCGGGCGAAGGTCCAGCTTGTTCTCGATCGGCCGATCGCCGCCGCGGTCGGTGATCGCTACATCCTGCGCGACGTTTCCGCCCGGCGCACCATCGGAGGCGGGCGGCTTCTCGATCTGCGTGCGCCATTGCGCAAGCGCCGGACACCCGAGCGGATAGCCTATCTCGATGCGGCAGGCGTTGCGGAAACGGGCCCGGCCCTTGCCGCGCATCTGGAAGCGCCGCCCTATATCGTCGATCTCGATGCCTTCGTGCGCAATAGGGCCGTATCGGAGGAGGAGCTACGCGAGGCCGTCGAGTTATCCCACGCCATCGTGATCGAGGCCGGGCATGTGCGCCATGCCTTGTCTGTGTCGCTGTTGGACGACCTGTCGAAGGACGTCGGACGAATTCTCGCCGATTTCCATGTCGAAAATCCGGATCTGCAAGGCATCGGCCGAGAGCGCCTGCGCCTGCAGGTGACGCCGCGATTGCCGATGCCTGCCTTTCTCTTCCTGCTCAGGCAGGAACAGGCCGCCGGACGCCTCGTACTCGAGGGCGCCTTCGTTCGCCTGCCGGGCCATGAGGTTCGTTTAAGCGAGAGCGAGGAGGCGTTACTTGGCAAAATCTTGCCGCATCTCGAAGGAGAGGAGCGCTTTCGCCCGCCGCGCGTGCGCGACCTTGCAGACGTGCTCGGCGTCGACGAGCGGGAGATCCGGCGGGTGCTCAAACTATGGGCGAGGCTCGGACGTGTCGATGAGATCCGGCACGATCATTTCTTCATCCGTTCCACCACCGCAGAAATGGTTGAAATCATAAGGGATATCGCGGGCAAGGCCGAACGGGGCGAATTTGCCGCCGGTCTCTTTCGGGATCGCGTGAACAGCGGTAGAAAGGTGGCGATCGAGATCCTGGAGTTCTTCGATCGCCAGGGAGTGACGCTTCGGCGCGGCGACATCCGGCGCGTCAATCCCCACAGGCTCGACCTTTATGACGGAGCCACGCCCGAGGCGAAGCAAGGAAGAGATTCGTCCCCGGTGGGGCGTCCGGACTTCAAATCCGGGTGGGGCAGCGAGGCTGTCTTGGGTGGGTTCGACTCCCATTCTCTTCCGCCATCGGGAGATCGCTGATGGCTTATGCGCCCTGCAGCACCGACTTCGATGACTGGATCGTTTCCACCTATGGCGAGGCTGGCGCTTTCACCATGCTCTTCGTCCTGCTGGCGATCGGCGAGACCCGTTTAGACCTCCTGCGCTCGGCCTATCTTCACGTCGTCGGCGACGACACCCGATGGCAGGATATGGCCGCTCTTTTCGCCGGCGCCGGCGTCAAGTGGTCCGGCGTCGTGTTTTACCGCGCCGGCCCGGAGGGTCTTGTCGAAGACCATGTCGCCAGGGGACGGCTTGCCTCTCTGGTTCGCAATCTCAACGAGGACCGCTCACTGATCCGCGAGGGCGAGTTCTTCAATGTCGACGGATTGCGGCTGTCGATTGAGGAGATCAAGCCCCATTGATCTCCAGTCTCGGTCTTGTCCCGTTCGGCAATAGCGGTTCACGGCCTTTGTGCTGAAGGCTGAGTGCAATCATGCGCAGGCTAGCAACCGTTTTTCTTGATATCCTCGGGCGTCATTGCGAGATCGAGGCCACGCGCGGTCGGTGGTTGCCATGTCGGGGAGTCCTCGGACGCGCCTTGCGGATTTGTACCGATAAGGGCGCCGCCTGTTCCGCCGGTCCAGCCGGTCGAGCCGGCGTTGCCGGGTGCTGTACCATCCGCGCTCAAACGGTCGGGCTCCGTCGCCGGGTCCGCCTTCCCGGCGGTCGCATCGCATCCGGTGTTGGCATCGTTCTCCTGCGAATGTGCAGGGACAGTCATGCCCAGACAGGCGAGGAAGAGAGCGGTGGCAAGGGCAAATCGGGGATCGCGCATGGCATTCTCCTTCAGCGTTGCTCTACCAACGGGATGCTGCGGCCGGTTGTTCCATCTCCCCTTTTCACTCAGGCGCGAACCTCCACCTGCACGGGGCCAGGTTGCGTGTAGCCGACGATGCTGGCGAGCGGGTAGCCAGCGTCCCGGATCGTCTTGACCAGACTGTCAGCGCTGGCGGCATCGCAGGCCACCAGAAGTCCGCCTGATGTTTGCGGGTCGGCGAGCAAAAGACGCTGCCAGTCCGCCATACCATCGGGCAATTTGATCTCGCTGCTATAACTCGCCCAGTTGCGCTCCGACGCGCCGGTGATGAAGCCTTCTCGGGAAAGCGTTTCGGCCTGCGACAGGAACGGAATGTTCGCGAGGGAGAGCGACACGGTCAAGCCGGACGCGCGGGCCATTTCGAGCCCATGACCGAGAATACCGAAGCCGGTGACATCCGTCAGCGCATGCACATGCGGATCGGCGGCAAGCTCGGACCCGATCCGGTTGAGAAGGGTCGTCGAGGCGATCATCTCCTCATAACAAGCCCGCGGCAGCGCCTTCTTCTTGAAGGCGGAGGAATAGATGCCGACGCCAAGGCCCTTGGTGAGGATCAAGGCATCCCCCGGCTTCGCGCCGCTATTGCGCCGCACCTGTTCCGGGCGACAGATGCCGATGACGGCAAGGCCGTAGATGGGTTCGACCGAATCGATCGAATGCCCGCCTGCCACAGGGATGCCGGCCTGCGCGCAGATCGAGGCGCCGCCTTCGAGGATCTTGCCGATCGTCTCGGGGGAAAGCTTGTTGATCGGCATCCCAAGGATCGCAAGCGCCAGGATCGGCTTGCCGCCCATGGCGTAGATGTCGGAGATCGCGTTCGTTGCGGCGATGCGCCCGAAATCATGCGGGTCATCGACCACAGGCATGAAAAAATCGGTGGTGGCGATGATGCAGGTGTGGTCGTCGACCTGCCAGACCGCCGCGTCGTCCGCCATCTCGTTGCCGACGAGAAGCTGGGAGAAGGGCTGCATGGCCGGCTGATTGGCGAGAAGCCGCTGCAGAACCGAGGGCGCAAGCTTGCAGCCGCATCCTCCGCCATGGGCAAGCTCAGTCAGACGGGGTTCAAGAGATGTCATGTGTGCTCCCGCGTAAAAGATTTTGCCCGTTCGACCGCGTGGTCTCGCCGGCAACCGATAGTTGGCAAGTTAGGACGATGTCGTGCGGGAGCAAGGCCGCTTCGATGCTTCTGCGAGATATGGCCGTCCGGAGCGGCAGGGTGACCGCGTCCCCGGTCGCTGCGACGGTTTGACCCGCCGAATCGACGCCTGCTGCGTGCGGGATTGTCGTGATCTGCCATGACAAGTTGTTGTATCCCTTTCGGTGTTGCGCCATGTGTACAACTGTCGATCAGCCGTCAGCCGAGCGGGGAAGTAACCTCGCGGGCAATTGGAGTCATGATTTTGTTTTCAAGAGTTTTTCTGCCTGCCCTTGCCGTCCTCGCCGTTTCAGGCGTGCCCGCAGCCTTTGCATCCGAAGATGTCGCGGCCTTTTATGACGGCGCCCTCTGCAACCCGCCCTACACGATGCAATCGGCAACCGAGTTCTATGACGCCGCCGAGAAGCTGGTGAAACCCGATACGTCGCTGCTGACGGCCTATGTCTACAAGCTGCCGTCCGACATCGGGCGTGATGGCTTTAAGACGAATGAGGTTATCTTCGCCGGCAGCTCCGTCGGCGTGCTGATCGAAGGCGCGCGTGCGGACGAATTGGCGGCCCGCTACCAGCTGGAGCGCGAAAAAAGCAGCATTCTCGGCACGTCCACCAAGGGCTATGCACGGGTTCTGCCCGATGCCGAACAGCCGACAGCGGAGATGGGCATCGTGTCGATCGTTGCCCGCGAAAGCGAAGCCATTCCCGGCAAGACCTTGCTCGCCTGCGAGTTCGTTTCGCATGCGGATCTGGAGGCGCTCAAGAATCTTGAAGGCGGCAACTAGGACGAAGCGATACGCCCGGCCGACAGGGCCGTCCGGGCGCATTCCGGGATGCGGGCGAAGTCACAAAGATCGCCTGCGTCCCGTCTGACGTGTACGGCAAGAGCATGTTAGGCTGATCGCATTTTCAACAATGCGAGGCGCGACGCGCCCGAAGGGAGACCATGTCCGGCTCGGATGGCAGTATGTTCGACTATCTCGGGATACTGGCCGTATTTCTGCTCGTTGCCGCCAACGGCTTTTTTGTTGCGGCCGAATTCTCGCTGGTTTCCGTCCGCCGCAGCCGCGTGACCGAATTGGTGGCACAGGGGCGAATGAACGCCAGTGCGCTCCAGCATGCCGTCGACAATCTCGACGCCAACCTGGCCGCCACTCAGCTCGGCATTACCATATCGTCGCTGGCGCTCGGCTGGGTGGGCGAGCCCGCTCTGGCGCATCTGATCCAGCCGCTGCTGAGCGGCCTGCCGATGGCATGGGCCTCGTTCGGTTCGCATGCGATCGCGGTCGCGATTTCGTTCATCATCATCACCGCGCTTCATATCGTGCTCGGAGAACTGGCGCCGAAGAGCCTGGCGCTGCAGCGCAGCGAGGGAACGGCCCTTGCGGTCGTGCGTCCGCTCGGATTTTTCCTGTTTCTGTTGCGTCCGGCGATTCTGGCTCTCAACGGCCTCGGCAATCTCGTGCTTCGACTGGTCGGTCTGCGGCCCGGCACCGGCGAGGCGTCGATGCATTCGCCCACCGAACTGAAGCTGCTTGTCGCCCAAAGCCAGGAGGCCGGTCTCCTCGATGTTGCCCAGCAGGAACTGGTCGAACGGATCTTCAACATCGGCGACCGGCGGATTTCCGATTTCATGACCCCGCGTATGGAAATCGACTGGATCGATGCAGACGACACGCGGGAGGAAATCTTGCGCACCATCAGGGATTGTCACCATGAGCAGTTGCTCATCGGCCGAGGCGGCATCGACTATCCCTTGGGCATGGTGCTGAAGAAGGATCTGCTCGATCAATTGCTCGACGGCCAGACGCTCGATCCGATGAAGGCGATGCGAGAGCCGCTGGTGCTGCACGAATCGGCGCGCGTCTTCCGTGTCCTCGAAACCTTCAAGACCGCGCCCGTCCGCCTGGCGATCATCGTCGACGAATATGGCAGCCTTGAAGGCATCATCACCCAGACCGACCTGTTGGAGGCGATTGCAGGCGACCTGCCAGATACGGAGGCGAGCGATCCTGACATCGTCACCCGCGCTGATGGTTCGCTGTTGATCGAAGGACTGATGTCGGCGCACGACGCTTTCGAGCGGCTCGGCATTCATGACCGGCCGGAGGGCGATTTTCACACCATTGCCGGCTTTGCACTGCAGATCCTCGGCCATCTTCCGCATGTCGGCGAAACCTTCGACTTCCAGGATTGGCGCTTCGAAATCATCGACATGGACGGCATGCGCATCGACAAGCTCTTGGCGTCGCGCCGGGAGTGATACCTCTGCATGTTTCCCTAAATCCTTCGATTTAAGGAAACATGCAGCAATTCAAAGTGCTACAGCGACCTTGGCGCGTCTAATAAGACGCGCGGCGCTGTAGGCCCCGCTGCCGCGGAACTCGTCTCCTGGTCGGCCAGGCGATGTGAAGGCCCATGTCAGAGCGTCGCCAACGCGCGGTTGGACAGGGCGCCGCCATAGGCCTCGCGAATGGCTACCTTGTTTTCCAGGGCAATCACGATCTCTTCGGCGAAATCGATCGCATGCAGGGCCCGAATGGATTGCAGACCACCGGGTGTGAAGACATTGATCTCCAGGATCTTGTCGCCGACGATATCCAGGCCCACCAGGAACATGCCATCGTCGATCAGTTTGGGCCGTAGCTTTTCAGCAATCGCCAGTATGGCCGGGGTAATGGTTGCCGCCTGGGCGGTGCCGCTCGCGTGGATGTTGGACCGCACCTCGCCCTTGGCCGGAACCCGTCGAAAAGCGGCATAGACGTCGTCGCGAACGAGCGGGCGGCCGTTCATCAGGAAAAGCCGGATGTCGCCTGCCGTGGCTTCTGGCAGGTAGCTCTGGGCAATGAGATAGCCGATCTCGCTGACGGCCTCGAAGATCTGGTTGAGGTTGGCTTCCTCGCTCGACTTTATCTTGAAGACATTCCTGCCGCCTGAGCCCTGCAAGGGCTTGAGGATGACGCCGTCGCGATGATCGTCGATGAACGCGCGGATCTCTTCGATGTTCTTCGAGATCAGCGTCGTCGGGCGCACGGCCCGGGGGAAATCCTGAAAGTAAAGCTTGTTCTGCGCAAGCGACAGACCGGAGGGATCGTTGACGACGATCGCGCCGCGCTCCGAGGCGAGGCGCCCGAAGTTGGCGCCGACATTGGCGGCCCACGGCCGGCCTTCCGCATCTTCGGACGGGTCGTTGCGCAGAAACAGCACATCGATCTCGCTGATGTCGACGACGCTCATCTTCGCATCGTCGGCTTTCAAAGCCGAAATGAACGTTTCCGGCTTTTTCGGCTTCGTCCCATTGAGGCTGCGCGCCCGGATCATCAGCTTGTCGTCGGGCCGCAGGATGAAATCCGCCGGGGTGACATAACAGATCTCGTGGCCTCGGGAGAGGGCGGCAAGCGCCAGCGCCGTCGTCGTGTAGGACGCTGTCTCGGAGTCTATCGAGTTGACGAAGAAGGCTATGCGCATCGGATCTCCTACTCTGCGACCATGTCGAGCGGGGTTATTCCCCCACGCGCCCGGTCCAGCCGGGCACGTGCATGGGCGTCATCCAGAAAGATAGGGCGCACCGCCGGCGCACCCAGCAAGCCGCGCAAGCTCAACTCTTGCATGGCGGCAAAATGTGAGGCGGCGATCTTGCCCATCCAGAAGGGTTCAAGACTGCCGCCTGCGGCCAGATGGGCAAGCAGCTGAAGAAGCCCGCGCAGATAGATCGCGTCCTTCGCCAACCCGCCTCCGCGATAGATCCGCAGGACGATGTTGAAGGCGTCTGAAGGCTGAAACCGGTGCTGATCGACGAGCAGCCGATAGGTCTCCGGGAAAAGCGCACCGTTCAACATCGCCGCGCACGCAACCACACGGGCCGCGATGAGACGCAGGCGCGCCAGCGTCATGCCGCCGCTCAAATATTCGGCAAACACGGCAAGCCCTTCCTGCATGCCCTCATAGCCTGCGAGGCCTGAGCGGAAGAGCCGCAGCCCCTGCGCCGAGCCATTGAAGTAGGTCAGCAGGTGCACGCCGATTTCGTGATTGAGCAGGGCCTCGACGCGGCGCCGGCTCATGACAGTGCTGCGCGAAATCAACAGCTGGCTCCTCGACACCAGCAATCCGGCGGGAATGTCGTCGCGCAGCTCCACTGAGGCCGTGAAATCGGCATATTGCCGCTTATAGGCCGAAACCATCGTTTGCGCCCGGTTGCGAACGTAGTCGCAATCCACATTGTCAACCGCCGGTTTTTGTCCGGGCTTGCCGGTCCGCTTTTGTGTCTGCACCAGGATATCGGTGGCGACGTCGAGGAGTTTAGCCTCCACCGGACCATAGAGCGCCCGGCCGAATTCGACGAATGTGCGGCTCTCGCGGGCCGAGATCATCGAAAGCTGCAGGTCGAGCTCCTGTTGTTTCTGGCGATAGAGCGCGTAGAGCAACGGGTCCTCGAGATGCTCGAAGCTGATCGAAAAAAGCTTCTTCTTTGCGGCCTCGACTTCAAGTGTCAGCGGCCGATAGAGCAGCCGCGGACCGACTTCGTATCGGCTCGAAACAAACTCCGCCCAGGCCGCATCGGCGTTGATCGGCGTTACCGCCAGGAGGAAATCGAAACTTGAGGCAATCTCGTCTATGGCGCGGTCGGTGCGGGTCACGGTCTCGACGAAGGTTTTCCGCCCGAAGGCCCGATGCGTCGAAACGCGCGTGTCCGTCGCGCATTGGGTCGCTGCCGCCAGCGCCTTGAGACCGGCATCGAAAATGTTGGCAATCAGGCGTTCTCGCAGTTCCGGGTAGATCCGTCGCGTGCCCGGTTCGCGATAGATCGGCGCAAATCGCACGCTGATGTGGGGGAACGCCGTCAGCGTTTTGCCGTTGGCGTCTTGCGGCGGTGGCGACAGCAGGTTCATGTGGGCGGTGCGAAACTTGCCCTCGATCGTGCTGACGGAGCCGAGGAAGGCATTCGCGGCTGCCTCAGCAGCCGGGTCCTCGCCAGCGGTGACTTCGATCGTGAAAAGCGGCAGATAGGGCGCGTCCTTGGCGGGCGCCTCGTCCCGTTCGAGTTCGCCATATTCGAGCACGAAGAAAGCGCCGAGACGCTGTCGAAGCGCGCTTCCGACTGCCTCGATGACAGCGGCAGCCGCCGCGGCGTCGGGTGCCATCAGGTAGGAGGCGTTGGACTGGGTGATCTCGCGTGCCACGACGGCTTGCTTTGCCTCGGCGATAAAGACGCAGAGAAAGGGCAGCGGTCGGTCGATGTGCAGGCGCCCGCCCTCGGCAAATTCGCGCCGCACCGCCTTGCCGGCCTCAAGGCAGGCGATCACCTCGCCGAGCCACACATCATCTGGTGCCCGGTGCCCGGCTTCCTGATGATCCCGGGCGCTGTGATCCCTTGGCGTCGCTGCGCTCTTCATCGGCGCGCATCCAGCGTCTTGACGAGATCAGGCACGGTTGATGCCACTAGCGCGCGCAATGCCTCCAGCACCTCGAAATCCGGCTCGCCGGTCCATTCGTCCATGAAGAATTTCTTGAACTCGATGGCGATCGCGCAGCCCGTCTGCGGAAAGTACTCATGGATGAAACGCGTTTGTTCGCCGCGCCCCTGAAACGCGACATTCTCGCGAACGTCGAAACGCCTGCCCTGAAATTCGAAGCGGCGAAAGGTTTCGAGCAGTGTCGCGAGCACATCGGCCCAACGGTCGCGGTTCATCGAATGGGTGCCGATGTTGATCTCGGGCGCACCTTCGGGATCAGAGGGTGTGGCGGTCGACCCACCGCGCCGATGATTGTAGCTGTGCACATCCAGAACGACGAAGCTGCCATGCCGCCGCTCGATCGACAGCAGCATCGATCGCAGCATGCGATAATATTCGTCATGCAAGACGAGTGAGCCCTCGTGAAGTTCATGAGGAAGCGCGTCTCGCCAGACCGTAAGCCCCCAGGCCTGTAAGGGGTCGACATAAACCGCACCGTCGCGGGCACGGTTGAGATCAACCTCGAAGCGCGAGCGATGCACGATCACCCGGTTCACCAGATCCTGAATGATATAGGCCGTGTAGGGATCCTCCTCCCGCAGCCGTGCTTCATCGGCAAGGGCTATCAGCGACCGCAGATCGGCGCGCAGGCCGTGCCCGTCGTGTATCGCCGTAGCGACGACGGGACTGTCACCGCGATGCACGGTCCACCAGCTGTCTTCATCGAAGTCCTGTCGTTTATCACCTGTTCGATCAAGCATATTCGGGTCCCGTTCCTCCCTCGTCGATGGACCTGTGGTCTGGCTACAATTCGCGAGAGAACGGTTCGGTTCCAAACGCTGCGCAATTCGCATCGGGACGAGAGGTGCAGGGAGCATGCCGATGGCGGTCACACTGGGACGGTCGCGGCTCGTTGCGTCTTGGCTGCTGCACGGGCGACGGAACCAATGCGCCTCCGCCGCATTTTCCCAACACGTTACAACGCACTAGGGAAGGTGGAGCCATGCTTGGAACCATTCTGCTTATCGTATTGATTCTGCTGCTGATCGGTGCGTTTCCGAGTTGGCCGCATTCGACCAATTGGGGCTATGGCCCATCGGGCATATTGGGCGTTCTGCTCGTCGTTCTCTTGGTCCTCCTGCTCATGGGACGGATCTGACGGTGGCGTAAACCTTGTTATCCGTGTCGATGGAACCCGACCTCATCTACGTCACCGACGCCGATCCGGGCATAAGGCGCTACCGGAAGGGAAAGCGCTTCAGCTATCGCCTTCCGGACGGCTCGACCCTCAAGGATCCGGACACCCGAGCGCGTATTGCAGCGCTCGGCCTGCCACCCGCCTATGAGCGTGTCTGGATCTGTCCCAAGCAGAACGGGCACCTGCAGGCGACCGGCTTCGATGCGCGCGGGCGAAAGCAGTACCGCTACCATGATGCCTGGCAGGAAATGCGCAATCACGCCAAGTTCGATCAGTTGATCGACTTCGCCACGGCCCTGCCGAAAATTCGCCGGACCCTTCGCCGCCATATGGATGGGCCGCTTGACGATGCTCGCACCGTGCTCGCCGCCATTTCGACACTGCTCGATCAGGCGAGCCTGCGCGTCGGCAACGCCGCCTATGTCGAGGAAAACGGCACCTATGGCGCAACGACGCTTTTGAAACGGCATCTCAAGCTGCGCGATGAGGGCATCGAGCTTCGCTTCATGGGCAAGGGCGGCAAGCGTGTCGTTCGCCGGCTGCGTAGTCCGCGGCTGCAACGGTTGCTCGAAGATATTGCCGACCTGCCCGGACGCCAGCTTTTCGTCAGCAGGGACGCGAACGGTGATCTGCATCCGATCGATTCCGGTAGGCTCAATCGCTATCTCGCCGACATCTCCGGTGCACCGATCTCGGCCAAGACATTTCGCACCTGGGCGGGAAGCGTCGCCGCTTTTGCCGAGGCGCGGCTGACGCTGGCGGAGGGGCGGCGCCCCTCGGTCAAGCGGATGTGCGAGGCAGCAGCCGACGTGTTGCACAACACCCCGGCTGTCTGCCGCAAGAGCTATGTTCACCCAGATATCATCGCCCTTGCCGACAGCGAGAGCAAAATTAACCTGCGGCGGCTTGAGGCGCTGCCAAGGCAAAGCAGCCTGTTGCGTGCCGAGGAGGATCGCCTGCTGCGGTTCCTCCAATACGCCGCGCGCGCGAAGAGGCGTGCGACCTGAGTTGGGTCGGCATCATTTGCCGGCCAGCAGGCCCTCAACTGTGCGGATGAGGTCCCGGCTGTTGAACGGCTTGGAAAGGCGGGGAAGGTTGCGATACTGCTCGGGAAGGTCGGAGGCGGCGTAGCCGGTCAGCAACAGCACCGGAACGCCGCGGGCCAGCAGCTCGTCTGCCACGGGATAGACGAACTCACCGTTGAGATTGACATCGAGCGTCGCTGCCTGCGGTGTCTCCCGCTTTGCCGCGGCGATCGAGCTGCGCAGGCTGGTGAAGGGGCCGATAACATCGAAACCCGCGGCCTGCAGGTCGTCCTGGATCTGTATCGCCAGCAGATACTCGTCCTCGACAACAAAGACGCTCCGTTGTCCGCCATTCATCGTTCAGCACCTGCGGCGTAGGGCATGTGGATCGTGTACCTCAAACCGCTCTTTGCAAAATCCAGTTCGACGTCGGCGCCGAGGTCGGAGCCGACGACGCGTTCCAGCAGCAGCCGGCCAAAACCGTTTCTGGAAGGCGGGGCGACTACGGGACCACCGGTTTCACACCAGTCGATGTGAAGCGCCTTGTTGGCCCGATCCAGGCTCCAGCTGACGTCGACATGCCCGCTTTCCACCGAAAGCGCGCCATGCTTGGCGGCGTTGGTTGCGAGCTCATGGGCCGCCATGCCAAGGGCCAGAGCGTGCCGTGGCGAGAGCATGATCGCCGGTC
Source organism: Ensifer sp. Root1252 (assembly GCF_001425885.1). NCBI lineage: Bacteria > Pseudomonadati > Pseudomonadota > Alphaproteobacteria > Hyphomicrobiales > Rhizobiaceae > Ensifer > Ensifer sp. Root1252. The sequence goes on from NZ_LMDT01000004.1 coordinate 140,584, forward strand.
CGCCGAAGGAGACGTTGCCGGCGTTTTCGTTCTTGTAGGGCGCAAGCTCATCGCAAAGGATCGTTTCCAGCGAAACGCCGGCCCAGGTTGCTTCCGCGAGCCGGGTATGCGTCTGGGCGAGAGCCCGGATGCGCGCATGAAACGACTGCTCGGCCTCCTTGCGGTCGGGGGTCATGGCGAAGGACTGGCGGGCGATCGAGGTGACGGTCGCGAGCGTGTTCTTGACACGGTGGCTGAGTTCGGCAACCAGCAGATTGCGCTGCGCCTCGGCGTCCTTGCGTTCGGTAATGTCCATGCAGACGCCGGCGAGGCGCAGCGAGGAGGGTCCTGCGCCTTGCAGAAAACGGCCGAACGCCTCCAGCCAGCGAATGGATCCATCGGGGCGGCGGATGCGATAGGATGTGTGGTAGTCCTCGCGCCTTTCGATGGCGGATTGGATCTCAAGCTCGACCATGGCGAGATCATCAGGGTGGATGTCCGCCTTGAAGTCGTCGAGCGTGCCGCCGAAACTGCCCGGCTCCAGCCCGTGAAGTGCTTCGAGGCCCGGCGACCAGATCACCTTGCCGGTGTCGAAGTTCCATTCCCAAGCCCCCATCCGGCCGGCTTCGAGCGCCATCTGCAGCCGCCGCTCGCCATCGCGCATCGCCTGTTCGGTCTCCTTGCGCTCGGTGATATCGACGAAAGCGGCAACTGCGCCTTGCGGTATGCCCCAGGCGTCGATCAGCGGCGTGGCATTGCCGAGCAGATGCCGGGACGTGCCGTCGTCAAAGCGGATCTCCTGTTCGAAGCTGCGCACCTCCTCGCCGCGCGCCGCCCGCTGGACCGGCAATTCGTCCGGCGAAAGCAACCTGTCTTGCGAATAGACCTTGAAGTGCGCGGGCCGTTCGCCGTGCGGTGCCGAGAGGGAGGGATTGCTCTCAGGCGGCAGCCGCAGCAGCTCGAACGAGCTTCTGTTGCCGCTGATGACCCGACAATCCGGGGTCCTGGCAATCCAGATCGGCGCCGGGACCGCTTCCATGAGCGCGAGCACCTCCGTCGCCCTGGCGCGTTCCTTTGCCTCGTTGTGCCGCAGCAGATCTTCGGCCCGCCGTCTCGCCTCTTCGGTCCGGATGCGCTGCACGCTGAAGCTCAGCTGGCGCGCGATGGTCTGAGCGAGGTCGACCTCGGAACCGGCGAAGTGATGCGTCGTGTCGTAGTAGGTCATGAACTTGCCGATCAGTCGGCCTGCCGAGACCAGCGGAATGAAGCCGAGAGCGCCGATGCCTTCGGTTCGAACGGCTGCGCGCAACTCATCCGAGATGTCGGCCAGGCCAATATCTTCGATGAAGATCGGGTTGGGATCCTGCGCCTCCGCGCTCCATGGCGTGTGGCCGTCGACGGCGAGGCGATAGCGTTCCGAAAGTCCGCGGGAGGCGACAAAACGCATGGTGCCGGTCTCGTCGATGAGCAGGATCGATGCCCGGCTGCAGCGCAGCGCCGATTGAATGGCGTCGAGCGCAGCCTCATAGACGGCAGCGATCGACCGCGCACGGTGCACTCGCTCGGTAAACTGATAGAGCGAGGCCTGCTCGCGCAGGCGCTCGGAAAGCACCAGCTCGGCTGCCTTGCGTTCGCTGATATCGCGGGCAATCTTCGAAGCGCCGACGACACGCCCCTCGTTATCGAGGATCGGCGATATCGTCAGCGATATGTCGATGAGGGTGCCATCCTTGCGTTGCCGTCTCGTCTCATAGTGATCGACGCGTTCGCCTTTGCGGATCCGGTCTAGGATCTGCATTTCCTCGTCTTCATGGCCCTTCGGAATGAGGCGCATGATCGGGGTTCCCACCATCTCCTGCACGCTGTATCCGAACAGTGCCTCGGCGCCCCTGTTCCAGCTGGTGACGACGCCGTTCAGGTCCTTGCTGACAATGGCATCATCAGAGGATTCGACGATCGATGCGAGATGGCGGGCGGAAAGCTCGGCAATCCGGCGGCTTTCGCTTTGTTTTTGGCTGTCGGCAAGCAGTCGAGCGTTGTCGATGGCGATGGCCGCTTGGGCGGCGATGGCAACGACGATGTCCTCGGAGCCGCGGGTGAAGACACCCGGTGCGTCATGGCCGAAGAACAATCCCCCGAGCACGGCCCCGGAGCGGGCGATCACCGGAACGGCGAGGTAGCTGACAACGGGCAGATGCCCCGGCGGCATGCCGAGATGCGGCTCGCTCAACCCGTAGCGCGGGTCTTTGCGGATATCGTCGCTGCGCACGACCCTTTCGCCGTTGAAGGTCGGCGCGAACACTGCCGTCTTGCGCGGCGGGCCGAATTTTTCGAACGCTTCCCGCGGTGCGCCGGACAGGGTGAAGAGTTGAAAATGCTCACCGGTCTCGTCGACGACATTGTAGAAGAACGCACCGAATTTCGCGCCGCTGAGTTCCGTGGCGCTGTCGGTCACGGTCTGGACGATATGCTCGATATCGAGGTCGCTGGCTAAAAGCCTGGAGATGCGATCGAGCGCCTGAATGCGGTCGGTCTTGGCGCGCAGTTCCTCTTCCGCCGCCTTGTGCTTGCCGATGTCGATGAGGACATTGACGGCGCCGATCATCTCGCCTTCGGCATCGAAGATCGGTGTCGGGTAAGGAAGCACCGCCACCATTGTCCCATCGGGACGCGCGACGGTCAATTCCTCGCCACGAACGGCGCGCTTGCTGAGGAGCGCCTCGGCCATCGGGCATTGATCGGTCGGCAGCACCGTGCCGTCAGGTCGATGCAGGCGCCAACAGACGCACCAGCGGTCCGCATTGAGGCGTGGTTCGCGTCCCGCCAACTCCGCCGCAGCGCGATTGAAATAGGTGACGACCCCGGCCGCATCCGTGGTGTAGATCGCGATCGGAAGGCTGTCGAGGACAGCTCTCGATTCGATCGTCTGCGATCCCGCTGCTCCCGCCAGCGCTGCCGCCAATGCTTCTGCGCCGCTCATAATTCCCTCCGCAAGCGCTTGCTAACGCAGGGCAACGCGGCGCGATGCGATTTTGTTCCGCTTGCATCCTGTCCAACGCGGCTCGGTGATCACGCCCCAGCGTCAAATCCGGAGGCCTTTACCGGCTCGAAGTGGCGGCGCCGAGGATCAGCCGGTTGATGAAATCCAGCTTCTGGATAACCGGCTGCGACAGAACGAAGGGATAGCTGTCGGGCTGGCCCATCGACCGCTGGATGGCGTTGAGCGCAACGCTGAGCGGCACCCACGCCTCGACAAGCACGCCTGCGCTCGGCTCCCGATAGGGATCGAAGGGGATTTCGGCCTCGAGCGTATCATGCCCGATCGGATCGAGGACCATGCCGAAGGCGCGCCCGGTCTCCAAGGCGTCGACGATGTGGAAGAGATGGGCCCAGCACTCGGCGAAATCCTCTGACGGATGGGCACTCGCATAGGGGCTGATGAACCGTTCCTGCCAGTCGTCGGGAGGGCCTTGATAGTAGTGGCGTTGCAGTGCTGCCGCATAGTCCTGTGTCTCATCGCCGAACAGTGCGCGCGCCTCGATCCTTGTCGCCTCGTCAGCGACGAGTTTCTGCCAGTAGAAGTGACCGATCTCGTGGCGAAAGTGCCCGAGCAGCGAGCGGTAAGGCTCGTTCATCGATACTCGCACGCTTTCGCGAACGACGTCCTCCGCCTCGGAGGCGCGCAGACTGATCATTCCATTCTTGTGGCCCGTTCGGGCAGGTACGGTGTTGCCGTAGGTATCGACGGTGTCGGCGAGGAATTCGAACGCCAGCCCGTTCTGCGGATCCTGCTCGCGGGTGGGATGCGGCAGCCGCCAGCGCAACAACGAATAGAACAGATGACGCTGTGCCAGGCCTATTCTGCGCCAGCGCTCAAGGCCGACGCCGTCGATTGTCGGCACGATGGTGTTGTGACGACAGGCGACGCAGTAGCGATCGGGCTGATCGGCCGGCACCAGCCAATGGCAGACATCGATGACGGCATTGTCGCAGAAGCGAAAGGTCCGCGATCCGCCGCCGTGGACCTGCCACAGTCCGTCGTCGAGTGGCACCAGCGCGTGCATCGCCACATCGCCTGGATCGAACCCGAGGGTCGATCCACAGCGCATGCAGCTGCGGTTTTCAAAATGGATCGTCTGACCGCAGGCGCTACACTGGAAGAGCCGCATTCTTTCTCCTTGCAGGGGTTCTCCGGTCTTCGAAAGATGCTCTCATGTACAGCTTTTGCGTGCTTTCATGGCGGCATCCAGGGCCTGCCGCGACGGGCCATATTTCTCAAACAAGGGCCGGGCTTCGAGCGGCGGCAGATCATAGGCGCGGATGAATTCGGTCAGATCATAGATCTTGCTCCAGCCGTATACCACGTCTCTTTGAGCCACGGGCCGGTTCTCTTGCACGGGTCTTCCCATCGTTGTCGGATTTCTCCCTGGGGTCATGATGCGGCCACTGTTGCGGCCACGCCAACAACCCGGCTGGCCTGACAAAGTTCCATTTCCGTCGTGCTCTCAGAAAAAAACCCCGCCGGAGCGGGGTTTCTGAAATCGTTGAACGGTCAGAGCTGACGTCCATACCATTCGTCGATATCGCGGCGAGCGCGGTCCTTTTCGATGCCGTAGCGTTCCTGGATCTTGCCTTCGAGCTGATCCCGCTTGCCGGCGATCTGATCGAGGTCGTCGTCGGTGAGCTTGCCCCACTGTTCCTTGACCTTGCCCTTGAACTGCTTCCAGTTGCCTTCAACACGATTCCAATCCATCTGCGAATCTCCTGACGTTGTGGTTGCGCTGATAGGCAAACGCCTCGTGTCGGCTTTGGTTCATTCATGGCGGCAAAAAGTTCGGGACGGCGATGACGCCGCACGCGCCCGGGCCGCACTTCGCTCTCGCCTTTCTCATCCAGCGCTACAGATAGAAAACGAGCAACCGTCAGCGCCTCCCGGCGCCTTGTGGAGGAGTGTTCCCATGAATGAGCCGTTCGTGGCTTTCGATCTCGGCAGGATGATGATCGGCGACGAGCCGCCGCTTTTCCTGCTCGAGATCGCGCTGAGGACGCTGATCATCTACGCCTACACGCTGTTCCTGATCCGATGGATCGGCAGCCGGTCGATCGGCCAGCTCTCGCTGGTGGAGTTCCTGCTGGTGATCGCGCTTGGCTCTGCGGTTGGCGATGCGATGTTCTATCCCGACGTTCCGCTCGTCCATTGCATCGTCGTCATCACCGTGGTCGTGCTGCTGGACAAGTCGTTGAGCTACATCGTTGCTCGCAACCGAAAGCTCGAGGACGTGATCGAGGGCGTCAGCGTCGAGGTGGTGCGCGATGGCGCAATCCTCTGGAAGGCGCTGAAGCGGCTGAACGTTGGCCACGACGAGCTGTTCGAGCAGCTCCGCCTGAAGCAGGTGCGGCATCTCGGACAGGTGCGGGCCGCCTATTTCGAAACCAACGGGCTGCTGTCGGTTTTCACCTTCGATGAGCCGTCGACCAGGCAGGGGCTGTTGATCGAGCCGCCCTGGGACGTCAGCAAGCCGACGCAGTTCCGGTCCGGATCCGCCGTTCGTGAGAAACGCCGTCTTGCCTGCGTGCAGTGCGCCGAAGTCCTCAAGCTTTCTCCGGGCGAAATGGTGCCGCCTTGTCCACGCTGCGGGGCGGAGCTCTGGCACGAGATCCATTAGCGTGTGTTGCTTGTGCGGCGGCGGATGTGGCAGAAATTAGGATCGCCGAGCTTGAGGTTTGCTCGCAATCGGGAAGGACAAGTGCATTGAAGGTCATGGGACTTATCGGCGGCATGAGTTGGGAAAGCTCTGCCCAATACTATCGTATCGTCAATCAGGAAGTCCGGGCGCGCCTGGGCGGCGTGCACTCGGCCAAGAGCCTGATGTGGTCGATGGATTTCGGTGAGATCGAGCGGTTGCAGCATATTGGCGACTGGTCGGCCCTGACGGGCGAAATGACCGATGCGGCCCGCCGCCTTGAAGCCGGCGGCGCGGATTTCCTGGTGATCTGCACCAACACCATGCACCGGATGGCCGATGCCATATCCGCAGCCGTCTCCATTCCGCTCTTGCATATTGCCGACCCGACGGCGGAGAAGATCAAGGCGCTCGGCCTCAGCCGCGTCGGATTGCTCGGCACGGCCTTCACCATGGAGCAGGATTTCTACAAGGGGCGGCTGATCGAACGGCATGGGCTGGACGTTCTGGTGCCCGGCGAAGAGGACCGGAAAACCGTCCACGACATTATCTACAAGGAGCTCGTTGTCGGCCGTGTCGAGGACGCGTCGCGCGACGCCTACCGTCAGGTCATTCAGCGACTGGCGGAACGCGGCGCCCAGGCGATCATCATGGGCTGCACCGAGATCATGCTGTTGATCTCCCAAGCCGACAGCCCCGTTCCGGTTTTCGACACCACCGAACTCCATGCGCTTGCGGCGGTCGATCGCGCTCTCGCCTGAATTGATGTCCTCTTGTCCACGGCCGGACAGTCCTGCCCGGCCGTAGCGCTCGAAGCGGTGGGTCGAGATACCCGGCGGCCGGCGGAGATATCAGCCGTTGCGGAAGGTGTAGCCGTAGCCGTTGAGCGCTGGGGCGCCGCCGAGGTGGGCATAAAGAACCTTTGATCCCTCGGGAAAATAGCCCTTGCGAACGAGATCGATCATGCCCTGCATCGATTTGCCTTCATAGACGGGGTCGGTGATCATGCCCTCGAGGCGGGCGCAAAGCCGGATCGCCGCCTTGGTCTCGTCGGAGGGCACGCCGTAGACCGGATAGGCATAATCCTCGAGCAGCACCACGTCCTCTTCGGTGAGATCGGTGCCGAGCTCGACCAACTCGGCGGTCCCGCGAGCAATGTCGAGAACCTGTGCTTTTGTCTGCGCCGGGGTGAACGAGGCGTCGATGCCGATGACCTGCCGCTGGCGGCCGTCCTTGGCAAAGCCCACCAGCATGCCGGCATGGGTCGAGCCGGTGACGGTGCAGACGACGATGTAGTCGAACTTGAAGCCAAGCTCTTCCTCCTGCGCACGCACCTCCTCGGCAAAGCCGACATAGCCCAGCCCACCGAACTTGTGCACGGAGGCGCCGGCGGGGATGGCGTAGGGCTTGCCGCCACGCGCTTTCACGTCCTCGATCGCAGCCTCCCAGCTTTGGCGGATGCCGATGTCGAAACCTTCATCGACCATCTGGACCTCGGCGCCCATGATACGGCTGAGCATGATGTTGCCGACGCGGTCGTAGACGGCGTCCTCGTGCGGCACCCAGCTCTCCTGCACCAACCGGCATTTGAACCCGATCTTGGCGGCAACGGCGGCGATCATGCGCGTGTGGTTCGATTGAACGCCTCCGATCGACACCAGCGTATCGGCTCCGGAGCTGAGCGCATCCGGAATGATATATTCCAGCTTGCGCAGCTTGTTGCCGCCGAAGGCGAGGCCGGAATTGCAGTCGTCTCTCTTGGCGTAGATCTCGACCTGACCGCCCAGATGGCCCGAGAGCCGGTCGAGTTTCTCGATATGCGTCGGCCCGAAGGTGAGCGGGTAACGTTCGAATTTTTCCAGCATGTTGTTCCCTTCCTTCTGTTTTGAAAGTCAGGAAACGCTACCACCCATCACGTGGAAGGTGCTCTCTAATCTCATGCAAAGATTTTGCATTTGCCCCGGCGAATTGCATAAGATCACAGATTACATCCGCATATCACGACGAATAAGGAAGATTCTTCCATGCAAGGTGAACTCGATCGTATCGATCTCAAGATGCTGCGCCTGCTGCAGAAGAACGGCCGGCTGACCAATGCGGAGCTGGCGCAAATGGTCGATGTCAGTGCTGCGACATGCCACCGACGGACGCAGAGGCTGTTCGAGGAAGGTTACATCAGCAATGTGCGTGCGCTTGTGGCGCCGCAGAAGGTCGATCGCGGCGCGCTGGTCATGGTCGGCGTGGTGCTCGATCGCTCGACGCCGGAGAGTTTTCGCGAATTTGAAAAGGCGGTCGAGAAGCTGAAGTTCATCCTCGACTGTCATCTCGTTGCCGGCGACTTCGACTACTTCTTGAAAATTCGCGTGGGTGACATGACCGATTTCAATCGGATCCACGGGACGCAGCTGATCGCGCTGCCGGGCGTCCGCCAGACAAGGACGTTCTTCGTGATGAAGGAAGTGGTCGACAACGCCGCCCTCGATTTTTGAACGGTCGGCGCGATCGACCCCGGGCTAGGGGCTCCGCTCACCGTTTGTGTGCGACGACCCCGCTCGTCGTTTGTCATGCTGCCTCTATGTCTGTGCGCGAGAAATCGTCACCATTGAAGAGCAATGGCTCGTTGCGCGACTTGGCCAGCGCATAGGAAAAACAGTCCCCAAAATTCAGGCTCGCCGGGTGCCGGCCCTTGCCAAAGYTGCGCCAGGCACGTCTTGCAATAGCAATCTGTTCCGCGTCGACAGCGACGACTTCGACACCCGCTTTGTAGRGCCATAGATCGAGCTCGGCAGCGCCCGCCTCGCCGAGGCGAGCCTCGATCACGATGGACAGTTCAAGAATTGTCGCAGCTGAAATGAAACGCCGCGGAGCCGCGCTGTTAAGCTTGTGCGCACTAGTCGCGGATCGAANGCCATAGATCGAGCTCGGCAGCGCCCGCCTCGCCGAGGCGAGCCTCGATCACGATGGACAGTTCAAGAATTGTCGCAGCTGAAATGAAACGCCGCGGAGCGTCGACTACTTTTTGCTCGTAGGTTTCTGCGTCCGGTTCGTTGAACGCGATCGCAACAATTGCTGATGTGTCGACCATCAGTTGGGAAGGCCGTTTTCGTCATACCCCAAAATCTCATCGGCAGAGCGCTTATCCAGCACCGGGAGCTTCGCCCAGCGTTTACGGCTCGCCGCCAGNCAGTTGGGAAGGCCGTTTTCGTCATACCCCAAAATCTCATCGGCAGAGCGCTTATCCAGCACCGGGAGCTTCGCCCAGCGTTTACGGCTCGCCGCCAGTTCCTCGAGAAGCACTTCGCGATTTCCGGCATTTGCGAGGCGCCGCAGCCGCTCTTGCGGCCGCGACGATGGCCTGCATTCTCGAGAGGGCAGGGCACATCAACTCGGCCGGCGGKTATCTTCGCAATCTGACGGACAAGGCGCGGCGAGGGGAGTTTTCGCTCGGACCGGTGCTGATGGCTCTATTGCGGGCGAACCCGGTGATTGCTCGAAGCTTATCTTCGCAATCTGACGGACAAGGCGCGGCGAGGGGAGTTTTCGCTCGGACCGGTGCTGATGGCTCTATTGCGGGCGAACCCGGTGATTGCTCGAAGCGCCTAGCGAACGGCTCTTTGGAGGGCAGCAACCTGAAGCTTCTCGCTACCCCGGCGARTCTGTCGTAGTCGCTTGCGTTGTCGCCAATAGAGTCATATAYTTTGCACAATAAATGAGTTAYTCGATATGGCGGAATGATCATGCCTCAGGTTCTGAAATCTCTAGAGCAAAGCGGTCCCCTGGTCCTGTCCTATATGGATCGCTCGGGAAAGATCGCTGTGGAACGGGTCGCAACCGGCTTCGGCNGCCTCAGGTTCTGAAATCTCTAGAGCAAAGCGGTCCCCTGGTCCTGTCCTATATGGATCGCTCGGGAAAGATCGCTGTGGAACGGGTCGCAACCGGCTTCGGCGGCGCATCGGCGCAATAAGCGCGTCTTGTTCTTGCAGCCATAATACGTCGGCTCTACCGTGCTTACAGCAAAGGTAAGCAACCAAGACCCGGAATTTAGGTCCGGTGGGATAGACGCGATATAGCGGGACCGCCGGCTGTTGGCTGCGTTCGGCCAAGACACGACAGCTCGCATGACTTTCCGTTGACGCCGGAACCGTCTACTAATGTGAGCGCACCAGTGTCATTCGAGCCTATCAGTCCGACAGGACAATGATCAAAGGAGGATACTTTGGCAACCGGTACGGTAAAATGGTTCAACACAACAAAAGGCTTCGGTTTCATCCAGCCGGATGACGGAACTGCCGATGTGTTCGTCCACATTTCCGCGGTGGAGCGAGCTGGTCTACGCGGACTCAACGACGGCCAGAAGATTACCTATGAGCTGGTGAAAGACCGCAAGTCCGGCAAGATGTCAGCCGACAACCTCCAGACCTGAGCCCATTGCGATTCTGCAGCTTACTGCATGCAGTGTTTGTTCTGCTCCAGCGGTGCCTCTGGCCGGACGTCCAGGACCACACGCCTCCGCCGGTATGACCGGCGCTTTCAGGTGATCAGCCGGGCGGCGCGCCCCTGTTTGCGTTCCACGTCATTGTAATGTCGGGTCGAGCCCGGCATGTTTGCAGCGGCCCTTCAGGATCAGGTTGACCGACTGCGGCGTCAGCGCCCGCTGGTCGATATTCCCCCATTGGTCAATGCGTCGGAACACCGGCCCCTCTTCGATATTGGCTTCCTCCAGCCAACGTTTCAGCGCAACCACTGGCCGGCCGATCAGCAGCACATGTTCGTCGTCRTCACTCGTCGTCGTCTTCGTGCGGCCGAGCCGGATCGACAGGCAGGGGAGGGGAGGGGATTTCTCGTCGTTTGGATCTGTCCGAACCGGGTCCTCATCGTTGAGATCCTCAACGCGCAKCGCYGCCACTTCTGATCGGCGCCGTCCGCCGGAGGCGAACGCGGCCAGAAGCAGTGCACGATCGCGTAGATCGACCAGACGCTCGCCGGCGCACGCGAGCAGAAGCTTCGCCAGGATATCGCCCGTCACCGCCTTTTTGCTCTTGCGTTGCCGCGGCCGTGCACTGGCGCGAACGGCCAGTCGCAGGGCGGATTTCAGCGAAGGGCGGTCAAAGGAACCGAYGAGGCCKCGCCAACGGGTGAGAAATGCGGTTTC
>NZ_LMDT01000005.1:0-189987 GCF_001425885.1 Ensifer sp. Root1252
CTCGTCGACGACGCGAACGAGGTGCTGGACCGACCGGATCATACCGCCAAACCGCCGCCGGAAAACTGTCCGGGATTTAGCGGAATCACTGTCCGGGAATTACTGAAAACGGTGTCCGGAGATTACCGGAAACCCTGTCCGGACTTTGCCGAAACCCGCAGCCAGGTTGTTCTCGTGTGTAATCGCCAGCATCAGTTCATCCGGTAGCCAGTCGTCAAGCACAAGAACGGCCGCGGGGTTCCCCGCGAAGAGGCGGTCGGTGAAAGCGTCGACCTGATACATGCGCATGGCAAATTCCGTACTGCAGATGATTTATCTTTGTTACTATCGGCCTGAATATCAGTCCGGGACGCAATAAGGCATCGGCGGATTCAGCCAGGGCCCTTCAGAGCTTGTATCAGATCGTCGATGATGTCCTGAGGATGCTCCAGCCCGACCGAGAGGCGGAGCAGTCCCGCCGGCGCCATTGTTTTCGGGCCTTCGACGGATGCGCGATGCTCGATGAGCGTGTGTGTCCCGCCGAGGCTTGTGGCCCGCGTCACGAGCTTGAGCCGACCGACGACCCCCATTGCGGCCTCGGCCCCACCCCGAATAACAAAGGACAGCATTGCGCCGTAGCCGCTCATTTGCTGCTGCGCGAGACCATGGCCCGGATCGTCATGCAGGCCAGGGAATAGCACCTTCTCGACATCTGGATGAGCAACCAACGCTTCCGCTATCTTCTGCGCGCCTTGGCAATGTGCCCGCATTCGGATGGGCAAAGTCTGCAAACCCCGCAGAGCCAACCAGCAGTCGAAGGCCGCAGCCACACTTCCCTTGTGTCGCTGGATCATGCGCAACGGTCGCTCCAGCGGCGATCCCTCGGGAACGACGACGACACCCGCCATGAGATCGGAGTGCCCGCCAATATATTTTGTCGCCGAGTGCATGACGGCATCCGCGCCCAGTTCAAGCGGACGCTGAAGCACCGGTGTCGCCCATGTGTTGTCCACTACGGCAAGCGCGCCGCCCTCGTGCGCGATCGCACATGCCGCCTGGATATCGACAATACGGATCAGCGGATTTGACGGAGTTTCGATCCAAACAAGCCCTGTCGGCGCTACCGTGACCGCGACACGCAAGGCATCGAGATCGCGCATATCGACCGGCTTGAATTCAAAACGCTTGCCGATGTCCGTCTCGTCAATGAGCGAGCGGATACCAAAATACATATCGTCCGGAACGATGATACGGCCACCGGTGGCATGCCCCTCGAACACGGCGGTGATCGCCGCCATGCCAGACGAAAAGGCCAGAGCCGCGCTCCCGTCTTCGAGCGAGGCCATCGCAGCCTCGAAGGCGTTGCGCGTCGGGTTCGCATCCCGGATGTATTCAAAGCCGGAGGGAAACGTACCGTCAGCGCCGCGTTGAAAGGTCGTACTCGTGTGCAGGGGGAGCGAAACAGCGCCGGTCGCCGGATCGACGCTGCGGCCGATATGGATTGCCTTTGTCTCGATACGCATCCACGAACCTCCATGTTGGATCTCGACGGCGAAGTTGAAGATTGCGACGCCGGTCATTATAGTGACTGTATAAGGCATAAGGAGTGAAAGTCAATATAATGACCGATATGATGATGGTGGCTGAGACGGAACAACAGCTCGGCTCGGTGCTTGCGAGCCGAATCCAGAATCTCCGGCATGAGCGGACGCTGAGCCTCGACGCACTCGCCAAGCTCACCGGCCTCTCCAAAGGCACCGTGGTGGCACTCGAAAAAGGCAAGGCGAACCCCAGTATCGGCGTCTTGTGTCGGCTGGCTGCCGCCTTTTCACTCTCTGTCTCCGATCTCCTGAGCAATCTGGTAAATGACGCGCCCGATAGTCCGCTTGAGCGCACCACACCAAAGATACTGTGGAGCAGCACCAATGGCAGCCAGGCACAGCTTCAGGTGTCCACGACCGGCCGGACCATGTTCGAGTTGTGGTCGTGGACCATTATGCCGGGCGAGGAGTATCGAGCCGATGCACACAGCCCGGATACACGCGAGCTGATTTCCGTTGCTGAAGGCAGCCTCAGCGTTCGCGTCGGTGCCGAAACCTTGATCCTGAATGCTGGGGAAGGTGCCCGGCTGGTCACGGATCAGGAACACTCCTATGCCGCAGCGGGCAATCGGCCCGCTCGCTTCACCATGGCCGTGCTGGAACGGGGAGGACCGGCCGACGAAACGCCATCCGTGGAGAACTGACGAAATGCCGAATCCGCCGGGCCAAACTGCCGGTCCGCGACGATCCCTTCGCTCGAAAACTGCGGCTTACCTCGTCTCTCTCGACGGTCGCAAAACGGCAATGTTTCGAGATGTAATTCCGCTGTTTCCGGGTGTTGATCGGGCCCCCCAGGGGGAGCACCCTGTTTCGTATCTCAGACCAGCCTTGACGATAGCCCGCCAGTGCAATGCGTGACCGAAGCGCTCGATGAACAGTTCGGGGCCAAGCGGGATGAGCGCGAGCGGGATCACGCATTTCTCCTTATGCTATCTGCTGGGGTGGCAGTTTAGAACGGTATCCAGAAGGACGGAGCTTCGACATTGGTGGACAGTATCCGGGCGACCGCCATCGTTTTACTGATGGGCCCGTCCAAGCGATGTAATGGCCATCCAACGCGCGCAAGAAGGCGCTCGAAACGAAGATCGGTCACGGTGGCGATTTCGATGTAACATTGGCCACGCACCACTCGATGATGCCTGCGGGTTGCCCCGGGGACGCCCCTCTTCCCTCCGCCGGGGCAGCGTCGACGCAGAAACGCGAGCTCTCGACCATGAAAGGGTGGGCGTCCGACCTCCCGCTTGGCAGAAGCGATGGCCCCAAGCGCGGGCAGAAGTCCAGCGCATCCTGCAACCTCGCCACTCGTCGACAGCGCAAGGATATAGTCCGGTTGAAGTGCGTCGAATGCGTCGGTTTCCCGACCATCGGTGACAGCGACTTCCCAACCTAGTCTGCCCGAGAACACCTTAGCTCGAAGCCTATGATGGGCGTCGAGTAGTTGTTGTTTGGACGTGCCCTGCTCTTCCGAAATCGCGATGACCCGCATGCCTTTCTGGACTACGGAAATCGCGGTGGAGATGAGCACGAAATAGAATCGCTGCGCTGTGGTTGGATTATACAGGCTCCAAACAGGTGTTCGGGTCCCAATGCGGTGCGAAGAGATCTCTGTCGCTGCTCGATGATGACCTTCGCTCGTGCATGATTCACAGTAGAACAATTGGCAGCGTGTTCGCGCTAACAAACGGAAAAGATTAGGGAAAGACCAGAAAGTCCACCTGCAGTCCTGTGCCAGAAGGCCGGTGTCGTTAACCTTTTGTTAACCCTAAACTTCTGGACCGCCTCGGAGAAACATGTCTATCCTTGGCGGGTAACGGCCTTCAAACCGACCGAAGGCCGCCAAGAGGTAAAAATGGCGATAGCAAACCGAGTAGAACCCGTCGTGGGCACCAAGGAAGATGCCGGCGACAAAATCATGCGGCATGCCGGGATTCTGTCCGGGCAATTGCAGCAGCTCAGAACTCGCATGTATCCGCCAAAGTCGGAAAAGGCCCTGCGTTCGTTCCTCACCAATGAAGTGTCGAAACTGACGTCCATACCCAATTCCACCCTCAAGCTCCTGTCCACCGAAGGACGTGGACCGGTGCCCAATCGGCTCGAGAACAATCATCGCGTTTACACGCTGTCCCAGATCAATGAGCTGCGGGAATTGTTCGCCAAGCAGAAGCCGGCGGAGGCCTTGCGGTTCCTCCCACGCCGCCGTGCCGGGGAGCATCTCCAAGTTGTTGCGATTGCCAACTTCAAAGGCGGCAGCGCAAAGACGACGACCTGCGTCCACCTATGTCATTATCTGGCTCTCCACGGCTACCGCGTCCTTGCACTCGACCTGGACCCTCAGGCGTCCCTGTCGGCCATGTTCGGCGCGCAGCCGGAGGTCGATGTGGGGCCAAACGAAACAATTTACGCCGCACTTCGCTATGATGAGGCCGAACGTCGGCCAATCCGCGATATTATCCGCAAGTCATACTTCGATGGCATCGACCTGATCCCGGGAAACCTGGAGGTCATGGAGTATGAGCACGAGACACCCCGCGTTCTGGCAAACAAATCGGGTTCTGGCGCCATCTTCTTCGAGCGATTGAAGCTTGCACTCTCCGAGGTCGAGGCCGATTACGACGTCGTTATTCTGGATACGCCGCCGTCGCTCGGATTTCTCACGCTGAGCGCGATATACGCCGCGACCAGCATGATCATAACTGTCCATCCAGCCATGCTCGATGTCGCATCGATGAACCAGTTCCTCCTGATGATGGGCGATCTCATTAGCGTTCTGAACGAGAGCGGAGCCCAGCTGGATCAGGATTTCATTCGATACCTGATAACACGGCACGACCCTAATGACGCCCCGCAATCCCAGGTCGTCGCGATGCTGAGGCACCTGTTCGGTTCCGATGTGCTGTTGCCGACCGCCATTGAGAGTACTGCGGTCGAGGCCGCCGGGCTTGCAAAGCGCTCCCTCTATGAACTCGAGATGGGACAGATTGGACGCGATACGCAAAAGCGTGCCCGGGAAGCTGTTGACGCAGTAAATGAGGCAATTGTTCGCTTGATCAATGACAGCTGGGGACGGGCATGAGCAAATCTCCTCGCAAATCAATCGTCGCCAGTTTTGGGCTGCTGTCAGCGGAGCTGGAAACTAAATTGGTCGAGCAAAAGCCAGCTACCCCGGTGCCGTCAGGCGGCAATCGTGTCGGAGCCGGTGTCGTCGCCGCCGCGCACCGCGCAATCGACGACATCCGATCAGAACGGGACCGGCTGAAAGCCCTCGTTGAGTCGGGTGCAGCCGCCGTTCGGCACTTGGATCCCTCACTCGTTGATCCCTCCCCGTACCCGGACAGACTGCCTGATGATGATGGGGCGAACTTCGAGGCATTTAAGCGCTCGATCGAAACCGAGGGACAGAAGGTTCCGGTTCAGGTCCGCAAGCATCCCTCCAGTCCCGATCGCTTTCAGATTGTCTACGGCCATCGCCGTTGGCTTGCTGCTCGACAGCTTGGCAGGCCCGTACTGGCCCTGGAAGTCGAAATTTCGGATCTCGACCTTGTCCTCGCACAAGGCATAGAAAATGCGAACCGCCAGGATCTCAGCTGGATCGAGCGGGCGTTGTTTGCATCGCGGATGGACCAGGCAGGGATCAAACCGCGCTATATCTACGCTGCTCTGGCGGTAGAAGACGCCGAATTGGCGAGAATGCGAAACGTATACAGGGTCGTTCCTGCCGATATCATCGAGGCTATCGGCCGTGCCCCAAAGATCGGACGGCCACGTTGGCTCGAACTTGCCAAGACGGTTAGCGACGTCCCGACGGCCATCGAAACACTCCGGGCTGCGCTGGTGGAGAAATTAGACGCGACTGAAACCTCCGATCAGCGTTTCCAGCGTCTTCTGAACACCGTCAAGCCCGTCCCTCCAAGGAGGGTTGCGCCGGCGATATCGGATAAACGCGGTAATCGGCTTGCCACCTTGGTGGCGTCTCCAAAAGAGGTCCGAATTGCAGCCGAGGGATCGCTTGGGAGCGAGTTTCTGAAGTTTCTACAGGCGGAGTTGCCCAGCCTTGCTGAGCGCTTTGCCAGTGAACATGAACAGGAGCAATCCTGACAGCTGTCAGGGTTTTCGAGACGTAACAGGAAAGGAAGCGCTGCAAAAGAAAAAGGCCCCCTAAACGTTGCCGTCGTGGAAGCCTCTCTCAAAGTGTGACAACTCGAGAATCGCATTTCCCCGAATCCCAGTCAAGAGTCTTGGCACCGTTAATTTGGTGAGCGGATTTCTTTTGCCTCTTGAAAGGTGAAAGAAAATGGAAAGCAGACATGTAACGACGCCCTTTGGGCGGCGGCCGATAACGCTTGCCTTGGTGAGCCGGCAGATAGCGACGAAAGAAATCAGATCCGACAAAACGACAGACAAGTGGAAGGTCTTCCGGGATGCATCCGAGGCGCGGAAATTCCTAGGCGTCCAGGATCGCAGTTTGGCGGTCCTGGAAGCTCTCCTCAGTTTCTATCCCGAGAATGAATTAAGGCAGGGTTGCCAACTTGTCGTTTTTCCGTCGAACGCGCAACTGACCCTCAGAGCCCACGGTATCGCGGGCGCGACGCTTCGGCGGCACTTAGCGCTGCTCGTCGAAGCTGGGCTGATTGTTCGAAGGGACAGTGCCAACGGCAAGCGCTACGCACGCAAAAACAAGAGCGGCTCGGTCGAGAGTGCCTTTGGATTCGATTTATCGCCGCTGCTCATGCGCGCGGAGGAGCTCGCCCAGTTGGCACAGCGAGTTTGCGCGGACAGGATCGCATACCGCAGGGCCAAGGAAGATCTCACGATATGCCGGCGTGACGTCCGCAAGCTCATCTCCGCCGCAATCGGAGAGGGGGCCGACGGCCACTGGCAGAAGCTGGAGGCCGTTTACCTCGAGCTCGTGCGCCGAATCCCACGTGCACCCGTCTTGTCCGATCTTCATGGCCTTCTCGAGGAAATGGAGATGCTGCGTGAAGCAGTCCTCAACGTATTGAATATAAAGCAAAAAGCGGAATTTTTGAGCGCCAATGATGATCACAATGAGCACCACAAACAGAGTTCAAATACCGAATCCCTCTATGAACTTGAACCGGGCTCTGATGTCGAAGAGCGAGCTATGCCTTGCCAAAACAGGGAACCGGCTAACGTAGCGCTGAAGGTGTTTCCGTTGGACATGGTGTTGCGGGCATGCCCTGAAATCGTTGCATACGGCCCGAATGGGCGGGTAGCCAGCTGGCGGGATCTGACGTCGGCATCCGTCATCGTCAGGTCGATGCTTGGTGTTACTCCATCGGCTTATCAGGAAACGTGCGATGCGATCGGACCGCAAAATGCGGCTGTCATGATCGCCTGCATCCTCGAGCGGGCAGGGCACATAAACTCGGCAGGCGGATACATGCGGGCTCTAACTTCGAAATCAAAACGAGGGCAATTTTCGCTAGGGCCGGTTTTGATGTCGTTGTTGAGGGCGAAAGGAATTTGCGCTCGCAGCGTTCATGATCACGGAGCGTTGCCATGACCTCACAGAAAACCCTGACAGCTGTCAGGGTTTCCAGAGCATGGGATCTCTGACCCGCCCCGCCAGAGCTGTCGAACCGGCGAGCATTTACTGTCAGCAAGTCAGGGGCCGGCGCCAGCGGTGTCGAGAACCTGCCCCTGTCGCCACACGGGGCGGTGGGTTGGCCGCTGCTAGTAGACAAACCTCAAAGGCAACATCCAGAGACTTTTCGCGGCGGGCCCTAAGTCCACCACCTGACCATCCTTGAAGATGTAGACGGTGCTGCAGACCTCCTGGACGACCGCCAGATCATGGGAGATGAAGATCATCGTCATGTCCCGCTCGGCGATCGTGTCCTTCAGAAGCGCGACGATTTCGGCCTGAACGGACACGTCGAGCGCTGATGTCGGCTCATCCGCGACAATGATCTGAGGTCTTGCCAGCAAGGCCCGGGCGATACCAACGCGCTGCGTTTGTCCGCCGGAGAGCTGATGCGGATGGCGGTTGAGCAGGCTTCGGGCAAGACCCAGCCGATCCATCATGGTCGAAAGGTCGGGGAGCGCTCCCCTGGGGCCTATCCTTGCGCCGAACCGAATGCTCTCGCCAAGCGTCTCGTCGATGCTCATCCTGGGGTTCAAGGATACGGAGGGATCCTGGAAGATCATCTGCACGCGACCAAGCAGGCGGCCGCGGCGGCCGCTCTTCGAGACATCAAACTCGATTCCATCGATGGTAACCGTGCCAGCTTGGGCACTGTTCAAGCCTGCGATGATGCGCCCGATCGTCGTTTTGCCGCTTCCACTCTCGCCGACGATGCCGGTGACAGTGCCGCGCGCAAGCCGAAGTTTATGTCTCGCAATCCAAACGTCGGCGCGTTGGCGTTAAAGCTCCACGCAAACCCTCGGGGAGAGAACTGCTTCGAGACGCCTTTTACCGCAAGAAGCAAGTTCCCGCCGCTTTCCGAAGCAATGTGCGGCGACGCCAGAAGCGCGTGCAGAATGAAGTCGACCGCCTCGCCGGAGGTGCCGCCGTACCAGACGGCATAGTCGCCGGCCGCCCGTTTCGTGTTGAACACCGAGAAGGGTGCTGCTGCCGGCTGGGCGATCACGCGCCAATTCGGGCCCAGCTTTGTGCGACAGCCTGAAGGCTTTCGGCGTCGCCGGAATAGCGACCAGCGGGTCCGGCGAGGATAAGATTGAAGCCATCAGGGAAGCCGGCCTTGGCCAGAAGCGCCTTTGCCTCGTCGTAGTTCGGCTCCTGCGACTGCAGTTTCGCCGACGTGCCGGCAGGCCAGTGGGAAACACTTGTGCTGCCGCCGTGCCATAGCCCGCCAGGATCAGAATGCCCCGGTCCACAGCCAGCGCAAGCGCCCGCCGGACCAAGGGGTCCTTGAATGGATTGGGGATCTGCTTGCTCGACTTAGCCGTCACACCGAAAAGCACCTCTCGTGCGACATCGAACTGCACGAAATTGAGGCAGCTCCCACACTCGCAACCTTCGCGTTGCGCTGTTTCACGGAAGCAACATCGCGAGCCGGAATGGCATCGGCTACATCGACTTCACCAGTGCTGAGCGCCGCCACGCGCGCGGCGGGATTTTCGATCACCCGAAACGTGACCTTCGCCCAGCCAGGCTTACCGCCCCAGTAGCTGTCGTTTCGCACGAGTTGCAACGTTTCGCCCGAACTCCAGCTCTCGAGCCTGTACGGTTCTGTGCCAATGGGGCTACGACCTGCGTTCAAGTCTTCCGTCGTCTGGAATCCCTCGGAGGGCCGGTTCATCACGAACATGGAGGAGAAAAAGAGGGTAGGTTGGGAACGGCGCCATTGGTCTCGATGACGACGGTGAGGGGATCCGGTGCCGAGACCGATTTGATGGCGCTCACATAGGAGCGAAAGCCGCCGCCGGGCGGTTTGAGAAAGTCCCGAATGCGCTCGATCGTGTAGACGACAGCGTCCGAAGTAAACGCTGAGCCGTTATGAAAGCGGACGTCGTCGCGGAGCTTGAACTCCCACTGGGTGTCCAGACAGTGGTCGTCAGGACGTCGCAAGACCAGGCTTCAGCTCCAGCTTCTCGTCCTGATAGACGAGCCGCTCGTAGATGTGCGACAGCAGCGAGGTGTTCTCGTTGAGACTGGCGTATTGCGGATCGAGCGTCATCAGCTTTTAGGACGTGGCGATCCGCAGCTCTCCGAGGTCTTGTGCCTGGACCGGCGTCAACGGAGCACTTCCGAGCATGATCGAGATCACAAGTGTCGAAAATAGGCGTCGGCGAAAGGGGCTTCCCAGTTTCATGTGCGGTTCCTTGTTTTGGTTCTTGATAGAGTCGGAACGCCGCGTTGGAGTACTCCCCAACGCGTGGCTTCCAGGGCGAAACGCGTGCAAGGCGTGGTCGCGCGGTCTTCTGTCAGACTGACGCCGAACCGCGGATCACACGCGCACTTGGGACATCACTGTTCAGCCGCCCTGAAACATCGACAGGCGCTGGGACGACAACAGCTGAATGCGCCGGTCCCCCGGCCGAGGCGCTATTGATCTTCAGGAGATCGGCGATGACGGAGCGGATTTGTGGCCATGGATCTTCTTGGCTTGTGGGGGACGGTTGCGACCTGGTGACAACGGCTTGGAGCTTGGCCGTTGCACCGGCAACAGATTGCGCCGGAGTATTCCACAAGTCCTCCGCTGCTCGGTCCTCTGCAATAGACGCACGGTCCTCTGCTTCGAGGGCCTCGTCGTAAGCCCGCGAAGCCGCCGTTGGCGCGGATCCGGATGCGTCCCGGATTGCCGCGGCAACCGAGAGGAGTGACGTTTCGAGTCGCTGCTGACGCAACTGTGATTCGTCCAGACGCTGCCAC
The DNA here is from genome assembly GCF_001425885.1 of Ensifer sp. Root1252. Lineage (NCBI taxonomy): Bacteria > Pseudomonadati > Pseudomonadota > Alphaproteobacteria > Hyphomicrobiales > Rhizobiaceae > Ensifer > Ensifer sp. Root1252. The sequence continues at coordinate 9,937 of NZ_LMDT01000005.1, forward strand.
GCAATGCGCCATTGATGCCAAACCGCGAGTACGGGATCGTCATCGAATGGTCCCAAGGTCGGGGTCTTGGTCGCGGAAAGCTCTTGATATGTGGGTAAAGGGGCCGTCGATCCGAGGGAAGGGCAGTCTTCCATCGTGACCGCAGACAAAGTTCTGCTATTGTCGGAATCAGCCATGATCCGAGCTCCCTACAGCTTAGGTTGTGGTCAGGCTGTGCCAGGTGGTGCGAGCACCGGCACGGCCGATCTGAACCTTTAAGTGCCATATGAACGAAAAAAGTTCAACCGGAAAACGAACTTTATGAACGAAATAACGGGAGCTCAAATTCGCGCGGCAAGGGCCTTAGTTAGATGGACCGCTGAAGACCTAGCCGATTCAGCAAGTGTCGGTATCTCAACGATACGACGCGCAGAAGCGGAAGACGGGCTGCCGACAATCACTGCTGCAAATTCAAAGCTCATCCGAATTGCCCTTGAGGGCGCCGGCATCGAGTTCATCTCTGAAAACGGTGGCGGCGTGGGTGTTCGCTTCAAGAAGCAGCTTAAGTTGTGATGGGGACTTCAGCGGCGGACCACACTCCAACAAACCATTCGACCGCGGCTAACGAGCTAGTCGCTGGCGAGATGCTGAGCGTGGCGACATCGTCGTCGGTCAGAAGCGCAGCAAGCTGATCGCCAAGCCTACCGCTCGAAGTCCGATACATTCAATGTTGCCAATGAGGCGCCACAGGAAAGCGCGCTGGAGGCGATCTTACCATCGAACTGGCTGATCGGGCGATCTGCCTTGCGCCGCTAGATGGGGCCCCAGATTCCATCACTTCGGGGTTTCAGACGCTGTTTAACCGCATCGTCGAGATTTCGGATCGTCATGCTGGCCATTGGCACCTCTCCTTCATCATTGATTGCAGTTCGTCATTGATTGCGTGAATTTCAATGGTAGCTAAGCGGCACCCCGGATGCTCTCGGCGCAGACAGAGCGCACCAGCGACCGCGGAGTTGGAATCTTTTCAGTTAGACGCTGAAAAACCAGTAGCCACCACCCCAAGCTCTGATGATCGCTGTCTGGCAGCGCGCCCGCTTATTCCACTCACCCCGCTTCTCTGCGCTTTGCGAGAATCCAATCGACCGCGGCGGAAATATCGCGCAGTGTCGCCGTCGGTGCAGGCTCGAAACGGCCTTCGTCGCCGTGGCGATACTTTCCGGTGCGCACCAGCAGCGCATGGGCAAAACCGATCCTCAAGGCCCCAGCGACGTCCGTTTCCGCATCGTCGCCGATCATCACGGCCTCTCCTTCTGTGCAGTTGATGGTGGCGAGTGCCGAGCGGAAGAATGCCGGAGCCGGCTTCCCAAGGACAATGGCGTCTCTTTGGCTTGCGAATTCCAGTGCAGCGACGAACGCTCCCGCGTCAAGGCTGAGTTTTCCGTCGGAACCCTGAACGTCCGATTGGCTGCGAGAGCGAGCAATTCCGCTCCGTCGACCAACTCTCGAAATGCCGCATTCAGCGCTTCGTAGTCGAATGCGTCTCCCGCGTCGCCAACAACGATCGCCTTCCCGCGACTGCCTTCCAGGCCTTGAAATTCCTGAATTAGATCGGGGTGTAACAGAAGATGTGGCGATCGCTCGTGCTTGCGAAGCCAATTGCGCGCCGCCTGCGCCGGAGTGAAGAGTTCGTCGCTTGTAACCGAAAAACAAAGCCTGGCGAGCCGGTCGAGTACGGCTTGCTTGTTTGAGCGGGTGGTGTTGCTCACAAAGCAAACCAGGAGACCGGCCTCGTGCAGGCGCGCCACTGCTTCAGTCGCGCCAGGCACGGCATCTTCGCCATCATAGATCACGCCGGCGAGATCCAAGAGCACACCTTTGATCATCACATCACGATGACACGGAGAGACAATGGGCAAGCTCTTCCGACATAGCTGGTTGCAATCTCCCGGAGGATCGGATGCGGGATCCAATCGACCATCACCTGTGTGCGGTCATCAGTGGATCATCCCGAATCCGTCACTATCGATACGGAGGCCAACCAGGACGCCTGCGAGGCGATGGGGCCGGAGAACGCGGCCGCGACGATGGCCTGCATTCTCGAAAGGGCAGGGCACATTAATTCCGCCGGCGGATATCTGCGCAATCTGAGCGACAAGGCGAGGCGAGGCGAGCGGAATTTTCGCTCGGACCAGTGCTGATGGCGTTGATGCGGGCGAACGGCGCCCCGGGGCGCAAGGCGTCGTGACGCAGAAAATGAAGGAATCTTCCAGAGAGAATCGGGTGGATGCCACCTTTTGGGAGGCAGCACGGTCAGCTACGCTGAACCTTACCCAGCATCCGGACACGAGGTTCAGACTTCATTGCGGTCGTTTCCGGTGGGGAGTTCGAGCAGAGACGGATTGATGTAAAGGTTCGCGCGGCCAGATTACACCTCTGTGCGGCTTCGTCTCAATGTCTTCGCCTGGCGGCAATTGGCAGATCGTTGTAGGGGCGGTCGGGCCGGAGCCGCCTAAACGTGTCGATGAATCGGAATTGATCGACATATTCGACTGCTTTCAATCGATAAAAGTTCCGTCACGTCAACCGCATCTAGGTTTGATCATTTGCATCGGAGGTATTGCCGTAATGTCAGTAATTGCGCAAAGATCGTTATTGTGGCATCCTACCAAGCGATAGGAGGTGCGACATGAACGTATCTATTGGTGACCGCTGGGAAGCCTTTGTATCCACCATCGTGAAGGACGGTCGTTACGGTTCCGCCAGCGAAGTTGTGCGCGAAGGTCTGCGCCTGGTCGAGGAACGGGAACAGAAGCTGAGGGCTTTGACTACCCTGCTCAATAAGTCGATTTCCGATGGCGGTGAAGCGTCGGATGCAGAAATTGATGCTGCGCTGGAGGCAAAGGCCGCCCAGCTGACCAAGGAAGGGTTCTAAGCGTGCCGCAGCTTCGCATGCTGCCTTCGGCACTCACTGACCTGCTCAATATTCTCGAATACATCACCCGACAAAGCGGCAGCTTGGTCGTGGGCCGTCGCTTTATCGGGGAACTCCGACAAAAATGTCGGACACTGGCCGACCTCCCCGGCACGCTCGGCCGATCACGGCCAGAATTACGAGCCGATATCCGCAGCTCGGCGTTCAAGGGATATGTTATCTTCTTCCGCTATGTCGACGAACGTTTCGAGGTGGTCAACATCATCGAGGGACACCGTGACATCGACGAGCTGTTTTCCTCGGCCGACACGGACGAGTAGCACCCCGAGACCCAGCTACCAATATCCTCGCGCTCTGCGGGGTGATCGCCCTCGGCAACCAGACGGCGCCTTTGCGGCTCACCATGGCGACAATGGGGCGATGGCTCCGCACAACTGGAAACGCTGGGCGAAACGATCCACTTACTGACCACAATTTAGATTACTGACCAAAATTTAGATAAAGTAGGGCCAGTTGATCTCGACTGCGGATCGCAACTTACAAGGACAATGTTAGAACCTGTTAAGCCGTGACATTGCGGGCAGGGTAGACGTCGAGCTTCTTCGACTCCAAATCCTTCACTATCGATACTCGAGACCTATCGATAGTTATGTGCCGTGAAAATGTGCGTCTGGATGACGGAATTTAAACCTATGTTGACTACCGTTACGGAAATTCTGAAAGTTAAAACAGGTGGTTAACAGACAATTAAACGGCCGCATCGCATGACGATTGCGTTGGAGTCGACAAGCCAAGGTGCGCTCTAGAGAGACGCTTGCGCGATTTGGCGTTCCAGCCGGTGAGCCTTTGGGACGCCCTCTCTCACCAACTTCCCGAGCACGTCCTCGATTCGTGCGCGCAGCGAACTGCCCGTCGCCAATAGTGACGGGTCGAGCGAAACGACCTTTTCCATCCAGGCGACCAAACGATTGCCGAGTCCAGCGTCGACCCAAATATCTGCATTGTTCGGTTGCCGAGTGAGCCAAGCGTCAGCGCTGCTCACGAAGAACGGCATATGCTTCGGAAGGGGGGAAACTTCTAGGAGATTCATCGTAAGCATGGCCGTGAACGGAACTGGGCCTGTGCCAATCAACTCGGCGAGTTTTGGCAAAAAAGGATCGACCTGCTCAACACCTTTGGCATAGAGGTAGCATCTGGACTTCGTCAGTGGATTGTATTCGTTAAAAAAGAGCACTGCAATTGCGGGGCCGATCCGCGTTTCGACCGAAAGTTCTGACCGGCCTTGCTCCCGGCGCCATCCGGGACTGTCCACGAGCCGATCGGCCAATATCTCTCTTAGCCTCACAGCCACGCCGAGGCTTAGCCCCTCACCGTTTAAGAAGGAAGCATCGATTGGGCGAACGAGTTCAACTAAAATATCGAAAAATGAGCGATCGGGGACATTGATGGCGCTTACTGCCAAAGCTTCCGCAGTGTTTGGGTCGAGACGCGCTAATGACCGCGCAAAGATTGAAAAGTATGCATTGTTCCATTCACTAAGGCGGAGGTCTACGTCGGCCGTTCGTTCGAGACCAGCGCCATTAGCGTCGGCGGTCCATTCGGCGTAGGCGTCGACAAATGCAGCCTGCCAATCAAGGTCTTCTGACGCGACGTCGCTCGTCACCATCCGAAGCCATAGGGCAACAGACTGTGTGTAAACGGTCTCCTCCCGCTGATCGCGTTGTGGGGCTGGCGGATTCTTCCCCCCCTGACCAAACGTGATCCCGCGCCTGGTACGAATTTCGTGGCGCGGAAACTCCGGCCAACTGGGTTCCGGACCACCCTCCAGCCAGGCGCGCTCTGCGCTGATCGCGGATTGCACCCGCCGTCGAAAATTGGCCCGGTCTGCCACTTTCTCTTCTTCAGTCGCATCCCATCTGAGGGACTGTCTGATGTTGGCCTGAACCGCGCATCGCAGCAGAGCAGGAATCATTCGACCGTCGATTTGCCGGATGATGGGAAGCGCGGCACCAATTCCCTGCGCAGCCTCAGGGGTATCTCGAGCAGACAAGGCTAGCAATGTATCCCGATCCGAATTCTTGCCAAGACGGCGCCAGAGATTGACGAGTGCGACCGCGGCGATGGCGACCGAGTTGTAGCGAATGCCATCACGCAGAGCCGCGCCGAAATCGCGCTGTTCATTCGCGAAGGTTTCATTGAGCACAGTCCGCACCCACTTCTCGTTTGCATGTAGTAATGGGTCGGAACCATCTCTCGCTACAATCATGGCCGCCGAGGCAAAGGCAGTCCTGCGATCGACGATTTCGTCCTCTTCCGAAGTTGATCGGGCGTTTTCCAGGCGCCCTGCATATGCCATCGCCTGTTCTGCGAGTTCCGCGCCCGATCTTGTCGGGTCCTCCAATGCGTTTTGGATGGCGAGGCTGACATTCACATCGTGCAGACCGTCGGTGTGTTCGGCTTCGAGCGCCGAGAGGTGGCACTCTTCGTCGGGCGGCGACTTGTAGGCCCAGCCGCCGTCGACGGGATGCCAGTTGGCGGGATCTATTTTGTTCAAGGCGTGGCGCGCCATGAATCGTGGTGCATTGAAAGTATCGCCAGATTCGGGAGGACCGTGCCGCGCCACTGTCGATAGGAGCAAGGCGCGAAGCTCGGTAACCTCCGCACCGGCACGATGCGCAAAGTCGCCAATTAGATAGTCCAGAGGGACTTTGCGGGACGGTCGCGCTTTCAGATCGGTTAGTCGAACAACGCCGAACGGCTCTTTCCGTTGAAAAACTCCCAGGCCAAGCGGGTCGAACGCGGGCATTGTATCATGCGCCAGTCGGTCCCTATCCAACGACATGAGTTCGGGGCACCCCAAGTAGGGCACCGCCAATGGCACCGTATTTGGCCAATGCGAAATGAGAACATCAACAGCCACAAGCAAGAAGGCCGCCGATGAGCCCTTCGGTCCCAGAATATCGGCAATAACGTCGGCAGGCGCCTCGCCGCGATCGAGACGGGCGTGTGACCATGCTTCCAACGCCATAAGCCCGGATTCCATCGCGTAGAAGCCACTTGTGCCGCGCGACCACGTATAGGTCTTCGTCCAAGGGAAGAAGCGCGGACCCGACGGCAGGATCAGAGTTATCCCATTGTCACCAGGGTCTCGTCTATTCGTCAGCGTGGCGACCGCGTGGTCCACCAAATCGCGAATGAGAGCCAAGCCGGTCTCAGGTGAGGCGTTGAGAAGGGCCAAAAATGGCCCTTGGGCGGGAGAACTTGGAAGGAAATCCGAATCTAAGTGAGTGAAAACACGATCGCGCAACGGGGACCCATGGTCGCCATCATCGTCTGACGGCGTCGGGATGAGGCCAGTTCGAACAAGCTCGGCAAGCTCCGATGGCGCAGCGTTGGCCAGCATGCCACTGAAGCTGAGGATGCTTTGGATGGTGGGGTTGTTGTGACTTCGATCCAGCACGCTCTTAAGGTACGACCGCGCGCGGTCGGGGGCGCGCCCTGCCATAAGCGCGAAAGCACGTCGCATGATGTCGGCGAGCTTCTCGAGATCATTGTACAAAAAGGCGCCCAAAAAGCGTGGTCTCGGAGCGTGCTTTGAATACAGTCTATAATCGCGTGCCTCATCGATTTCGTCGAGCCAATCGGCCAACGTCTCAGCCATTTTGGGCGTTAACGGGTCAGCGAACAACATTGAGGCGCCCAAGGATTGGAAAAGCTCGACGGTGTCAAAGAGCGCAGGGAGGGGGATATCCTTCTTTCGGCTGAGCAGCCAAAAGACCAGCTTCGTCCAAGAGGTGTTGTTGGGCGCATTGAGTCCTTCGGGGACTGGCGCCGGCAAGGTAACGCCCGCCTGATCGAGTGTCTCCTTGAACGGACGCGATTCCACTGCCATCGCGGTACGGATGAGCTCGCGCAGGAGAGATCCTTCGCCCGCGAAAAGTGTGTTTGCGGCCCTATCAAGCAGTGTATTGGAAATTTCAGATCTGAGAATTGCCAGAAGGGACCAGCGACGCCACGAGGGGTGCGCGCCAGTGATGCTCACGCGGTCAAGCAATTCGCCCCACTGAAGCCCATCTGGTGATCGCTCGAGAACGAAACGCGCTACAAGTTCGACGCCTCTGACCAAGGGGGCAGCAGCGGCGCTAGATAGGGGCAGGCGATCCAATCTGGACAAGTCGCTTCTTAAGATCGAGGCAACGCCCCACTCGCGTAACACGTCATGCCGGAACGACACGCGATCAAGGTCAAGCTCCATCAGCGTTCCGCTGGCGATGAGTGACTCCACTGTTGCGGACGAACAGCGCGTGATGATGTGGTCGGCGCCGGCAAGCGTTTGTTCTGATAGATCTGATAGAAGACGAGCGCGTTCGCGCCGTCCTTCGACGCCGCCGTCCGCCGTTTTCCACCACCGCTCGATGAGATCTATTTCCGAGCGAAGGTCATCGATTGAACCTTGCACCTCAAGGAGGCGCGAAAGCCGGAATAGGTTTCGAGCAATTGATCCCGCTGGGTGGTCGTCGGCAAGCAGCGCCCGGAGGGCGGGTGCAGCTTCCTTCAGCTCTTCAACCTCTTCTGGACCAAGTTCGGCAATTGTAATGGTCGGAGCGCGGCCAAGGCGTTCCAAGGCCTCTGCCGGCAACCAGTTTGGCTCCTCTTTGTCGAAGTCGGTGCGAGCGGTAACGATGACCTGAAAACCCGGTACATTAACTGCGGATCGAACTAGATCGACCACTGTCGCTTTTTTGTCCGCGTCCTGAAAGAAATCCAGGCTGTCAACGAACAGTACCGCTCCGCCATCACTCGCTAGATCTGAAAGAAACTCGTGCGGACTTCCCTCAAGGCCGAGTGCTGCTTTGAACCCGAGCCAACCTCCCGGCGGTGTCCTTTCAGGCGTAAGAACCATCGCACATCCCTGGGCGAGCACCTCGTTCACGATCAAGCCAAGGACGCCGGACTTTCCGACGCCTGGGCCGCCGCGGATCTCGACATAGCGTCCGAGGTCTCTCGATTCCCTCACGATGTCCAATTGAGCTGTGCGTGCTAGCGTGACGCCCCCGATTTTACGCCGGAGGCCTTCGGCGGCGAGCGCCGAAGCATGCTGTAGTGTCTGGCGCGGTCCGTGGTTGCGTCGCGTTCCGCGAAGACGGAAGCCGTCGACCGAGGACAACTCTGTTACCAGCTTTTCACGATCGAATTCTCCACCCGAAGCAGCGGAGCGAATTGCCGCTTCAGTGAGCACCCTCCAGATAGCACTTGCCCTGGGAGCTTCATCCAGATCGAGTACGGCTCGACAACGCTCAGTGGCGAGCTCAAGCGATTGCGATCCTGGCGCACCGTAATCAAAGGTGAGGATTTGGAACCGCCGCAGAAGCTGCCATATGGTCTCGTCGTCGTTCGCACAACCGTACCTGCTAAGATGACCGCGAACCGTTTCTATGAAGGTGCGCATGTCGTCATTGCCGACATTCTTCCGACTAATGCGACCGATGAAGGTAGATGCTGTGCCGAGCTCACGGGCCCATCGAAGCACATCCTGGTAGGCGCCAGTGATCTTGAACGAATTGCGTTCGGTCGCAACGGCGAATTGATGGTCTAGATTGCTGAGGTCGAGATCGCGAAAAGCTCGCCCGAGTTGCTCGACCACATCTTTGAACACAGGGTCGGCCGGCGCAAAGGTGATTGTCCGCTTAACCTGCACCTCCAGCACGGCTGGCGAACCGGTACGCGTCTTTCCTCGAATGACAACATCATCGAGAGGATGCCCTTCTCCAGCCCTTTGCAGTTCGACCTTTTCCGGTACTACACCTGGCAGTCCGCGGGCGTCTGCTTCAGCCAATAGCGTCAGGAGATAATGGGCACCGACTTGCCCCTCAAACAAAGCGCCGGCCGGCCCGCTGGCTGCTGGATTGGCTGCCTGGGTGTCTTTAACGGGACGGTTATTCATGAGAAACCACTCTTATGCCGAGGCGTGCGTTAGCCTCGGGGCGATCAACGCGAGGCACGTTAATTCTTAATCACGAACCATGCAACTTTGACGCTACCGTTTCGCATGGCAATTGATCATAGTCCCCTGAAGTGTTGGTCTGCTGTGAGTCGCGAGCCAACATGTTAAACGCTGTTGCAACTGACTATGTGAAACTCCATGAGCGATTTCTGGACCTTATCCTGGAGTGATCTGTCGACCGAAGCTGATGTCGAGATCCGTGTGGTCCTGCCACTCCTTCGCGCTCTGGGCTACCAGCTTAGCGACATCCGCCCAAAGCAGCCTGTCGAGTTTCAGCAGGGACGGACTCGCCGACCCGGTAGGAAACCGGAGGCAGACTTCGTCGTGTACTCTGAATTGCCCCATACGCGCGACACGGCACTAATTGTCGTCGAAGCCAAACGGCCTACTGAGAAGCTCGAGGAGGGGAAGGAACAGGCGGAATCCTATGCACAGAACCTGCGGACTCCTCTCTTCATCCTGACCAATGGCGTCAACCTTGAATTCTGGCAGCTTCAGCGCATCGGTGAATCTGAGCTCGTCCTCAGCTGCACCCTCGAGCAGCTTGCCGACAGGCGCGGTGATATTGAAGCAATCGCATCGCGACATGCTTTGCTGGCGCTATCAAATCAGCTCCGCTTCAAGAACCTGGCGACTCTCGCGCAGGACCTGTCCTCCTATGTACGCAGCGAAATCCAGAGATGTCGAAAAGATTTGCGCGGGCAGGTATCGTTTTCGCTGCAGCGCTTCGGCGCAAACGAAGTGATCGCGCAGGATGACTTGTTCTCCGATCTCCGAGATGGTGCGATCGTGGCCGCGTCGTCCGGAGCGGCGCCAAATTTCCGATAACACGGTGACCGCCACCAAGTTGCTAGCTGACGTTCTGGAAGGAATTGAGTGTCTCATCGGTACGAATTTCTCCGACAACGTCGGGAAACTCATTCGACGGATGATCGCGGGTCAAAAAGTTGGGCGTCTCGGGCTGAAAGGGCAAATTCGAGAGGGCTACCTTAGTTACTCCGGGTTTGACGCTGGACATAGTGACCCCTCCATTTGCGTTGGCGCCGACGAAGATGCACCGCGCAGCTACGGAATTTCGCTAGACAAGCAGGGTTACGACGCCCAAGGGGGCCGTGTGCTCGGCGCGATTGCTGTTCAAAAAGGCCTCGACGATCTGATAAAGTATCGCTGGTTCAAGGGGGGCCCCATATGGACCGAGGAAAGGGTTTTCGGACAACTGAGGCATCTGGCGCGGCGGCATCGGATGAATTTCACCGCTCCCTACCATCTTCCCAGTTGTTTGCGAGAGCTTGCTCCCTGGAACGGCCGTCGTGTGGGACCGTCGAGCATTGATCGATATCAGTTGATCGATTTCTCAGAGCTGTTGGACGACATTAAAGGGCTAATTTCGTCTGGGTGTTCACAGTTGGCCGCATGGTGGATTGAGCCGTCGGCGGTTTATCTATCCAACCCTGACCACCGAATTCAGCTCGCCAGCACGCTCGATATTTACCATCGCCGATGCCAGGCAGCATACTCTGAGATCGTGCAGCGCGAACTTCCAGGCCTGGCCGAGATGCTGCCTGAGTATCGGTGCATCCCGATGATGTACGAATTGGAAGCAACGGCCCTTAAATCAAACTGGGGTGATCGCCTCGCGCTCGAATTCCATCGCTGGCCGGTAGAGGGCATTCGAGGTGCAGGTGCCAGGGTGGTCTTTCCGGAGAGACGGTCCCTTAGCTCTTCGTCCATAAGTATGGACGCATACGTCAAGCGATCTGAGGAGCTTTTGACGCAGCTGGGTCGACCGAGAAACCAGTATAAAATCGTAAAAGGTGGTGCAACCGTGCCGCGTTTCGACGGTCGCACATATTTGCATACAGACAACGAAGACGAGACTGCGGTCGTGTCGGCCGTCATGGCCATGCTCACGAAGGACTGCAAGCAAGTTTTCGGGTCTATTCCAACATTCCGGTGGACGTAACCCGGAAGCGAGCCTACCCCGCTGGGGAGACTTGCCCCGACCCTGCAGGGACAGGACAATGCCCTTACAAAGGCGAGGCGATCTGTCACCAACGCGCCTTGGGCCGCCACCGTCAAAACGTTCGACCTTGCGGTTGAAAATCTTTGTCGTCTTCGCGCGCGTCTCGCTATGGTTGCCTTCCGATTCAAAGTAGCGACCCGCTGGATGAAAGTTCAGTGGCAGGTCAGGGGATCTTCATCAACTGCAATCGAAGTTGCTAACTACAACCTAGCACGAGCGCTTTCGAGGCCCCTGTCGGGGTTGTTCTGAGATGAGGCGAACTCGACGCCGCCGGACACTTACCTAACGCGACCGAAATCGGTTCAAATTGCTTAACTGACTGAAATTACGAGCATTAGACGTGCATCTAACTACATGCCGCCGGTTCGAATTGGCTCAAGAGCTAGGCTGCGCACTTGGCGCAACATCACGACCGAGGAAAGTTGATGCTGGATAGTGATCTTGAAAAATGCGGCGGCCGAATTCGTCAGGTAGATATTTTGCGATCCTGAACTCGACAAGTAGCTCCTGGAAGCTCCCAGACACTGCGGCAAGGCCATTATAGCAACAAAGAGCAACCTCATGGCTGGTCAGTTGGCTCCGCAAAAGATTTCCGTATCTGTTCTTGTCGTCGTGATCGAGCACTTGATCGCTTTTTATTCGCGATAATATAGTATACAGCAATCGATAATAAGGAGCGAATGTGCTCTCGTATCGGTCGTGACACTTTTCAGTATAAATATTTGCAAGTTTACTCGTGGAGAGGTGTCCAGTGTGCGCCTCTGCAACTTCTGCCCAATATCTTACCTCAAACTGAGCGCGTTTGAATGCCTCCGGGCCATAGACACGTTCGCTATGGTTTTCCTCTTTTTTTCGAGTGCCTCCATCGTACTCATCAGTGTATCTGAATTCTACATCTTCCCGAGCCTCGCGCAAAAGCCGGAGCAACTCATAAAATGTCCTCTCGAACCGTTGAAGGTGTTGATCTTTTGCTGCTTCGTCAATCTGGCGTTGCTGCTGATGGAGCGTCAGAAGTATAGCAATGAACGCCAAAGCAGAAAACAAGGCGTTCAAGCCGCCGAAAGCGTCTCCCCACTGTCCCACACGATCTGGCGTCCACTCCAAGCCGAGAAGCGGGAAAATTGCCGGAGTTGAGGCCCATAGAAGCCATAAAGCGCTCGCGACAGCCGCCGCTCCATACAAAACTTGTCGGCTCATCTCGAAGTACCTTTGTAGCAGATATGATTTACAAGATCGTAGATCTTCATACGGGCGTAGACCATACTGCTTCCACTGGCTTTAATTTTTAAGTGCAGTGCTGCGCTTGAAGGCTGTGCCACTTATTCCCCGATCGCTATGCCAAATCGCGCGATGTCTTGCTCGGTGCCCGCCAGTTCCAGTAGCAAATTTGCTCGACTCGTCGCAACGTAGACAAGTTCCGGTTCGCGGATATCTTCTATTCCTACAACGAAGACGCACGGACGGGAGAGACCTTTAAACCGCCGGACAGTGTCGAAAATAATCCGCTCCGGATGGATATTGTCTGCCCGGCACGTTTCAGCACCTGCGATACGAAACAAGCCGGCTTCAACATCGCTCGTCCGACCCGTCAAAACAGCAATCTGGCCAGGAGTTGCCTGGCCGGAACGCACTAGGTGCGCAACGCGCTCGTTGACACGGGCAAATGCCAGATCGGGTCGTTTGACGCCGATTGCACCGACTGCTTCTCCTTCCGGTCCCACAGCGCGGTTTGACTTCCCTCGGTACCACCTCGACATAAGAGAATGAATCTTGCGAGTATTTCGGAGATTGCGGGTAAGCGAGATACTGGATTGCGGCAACGCGCGGATGAACGTGTCGTCCTGAGCGAAAAGCCGCTGGTTGTCATCGTAAAACACATAAAATTCGCCGTCGTTGATATCGCGCAGGCATAGCCTGAGGGCGTTGAGCCAGCTATCTCGGAAATCCTGACCTTCATCGATGATGATTGTATCAAATCCGAGTTCGGGGCTCGTAGTGACGGCTTCAACAAGAGCTTCCGGAAGCAGGGTTTCGAAATATTCCGGACCACTATTCCTTTGAAGTGACGTTCCTGATTGTTCGGCGAGTGTACGGCAGATCGAGTGAAAGCTGGCAACGACCAGATTTTGTCGATCCTTGCAAATCTCCTTGAGGTAGTTGGCCAAGGGAGCATTGAAACAGGTCAGGAGCGTTCGTCGACCGTCCGCTGAAGACCGGAACGCTTTCTCGATAGCCAGGACAGTTTTTCCGCTTCCAGCACCACCGGATATCGCCATCTCACGATTATCTTCGAGCGAGTCCAGAAGCCACGCCTGTTCGGCCGTCAGCCGCTCGATTACCAGCGCATCCTCGGCAAGACTCGTTCCAATGTGAGCGCGCAGCTCGAAATGGCCTGTTATCAGCTCATCCAGCGCATGCATACCGTCGAGGCCGAGTGGCTGCTCACGCGCATCTCCACCTTCCTTGATCCGGTCAACCAGCCATTTCCCAAGAGTATCCATGTCATCGCCGAACGCTATGATGTCGAGCGGCGCGTCAGGACCGAGTGCGCGCGCGGGTTTGGCGCTTCCCGGCAGAACAGCTGCATGGCGAGCGCGGATAAATCGTCGACCCAGCCGCCTGTTGTCGTTCAGCCGCTTCAAAAAATGATGCTTGCTGCTCCTTGCCTGCGCAATGGGATTCTTGATCTTGAACCGGAATCCGTCCCGATCTGTGCTTAGCCACTGCTCATCCTCTTCGCGGCAACTGACACGCCCACCTTTCACTTCGATGAACAACAGCCCGTACTTTGCGTGGGCCAGAATGAAGTCTGCTTCTCCATCGTGCTCGGCGCCGTCCGTGTCAGCCTGATGCCAGGAGCGCGAATAGTAGCAAACATAGTCGTCCGGGACTTGATCCCGGATACGATCGTACACCCGGACTTCCGAAGATCGTTTTGGATCATTCAGGATATGCGGAACCAGCGTCCTTGGATGCATGCGAGCCATTTCAGTTCCCTTTTTCCAGGAGTTTGTGGAAGAAGCCGAGTGACGGATTCTGGGGCGTACCTACAAGCAGACCCCGATCGAGATGGCGGTTAAAATGCTCGCACGAAGTTTCCGGTACGAAGGCGCAGCAATGACACGCGGCGGATCCGGATCCCTCCGACAGTGACAGGATGCCGGTGCTGCAAAGAGGGTCGGAAGAGCACCATTCCATGTCGCGAAGCGCGGCGAGAAGGATCGGCTCCAGCTCGTCCGCCCGGCCTTTGCGCGAAAGGCCGCCCAGCGTCCCGTCCGCATCAGGGGCAGAAGTGTAGAGCAGGAAACCGCACATCCCGCCTTGCCCCGGCGATACATAAAGGCGCTCGCGTATCGAGGCAGTCGAGTATCCGCTATCGAGCGACAGACGCTCGGCCAGTGCATGGGCTGTTGTGTGAACAAGAAGAAATCTCGGTGAAATTTCCATCGGAAAAGGACGGTCCGAGCCGTTATGCTCCTCCCAGGCGCGTTTGGCAGCAGCATGGGCTGCTGCCGCGCGAGCTTTTACTTCCTCATTATTTTCCCATTCGCTCACTCTGTCCGGAGCGAAGTTCAGAAAGATACCTTCTCCACGAACCTCTATCGCGGGGAGCCAGTTCAGCTTTTCGCGAGACAAGGGAGCAATTTTTGCATTCCGATCCTCGGCCTCTGCCGGGCTCAGGCGTGTGAAACCGCGCAGTGCACGGACTTCACGAAGTCTGTCGACCGACACAAGGTTGGAAAAGTAGACCCCAAGTGAGGCGGGGACCCGCTGGGGATTGATCTTGAACTCAGGGAATTCCTCGTCCCGTCGAGGCCCGGAGCAAAGCATCATGTGCTCATTCAGGCGGAGATCAGCTGAATCGCTCGATAGTATTGTCAGCAACGTTTTTATCTTCGAGGTGAGCTGATCTGCTGTCACAGATTGATCCGGCCACTCAGGATGGATTTTTTGACGGACATACCGGGGCAGCTGCTCCGGATCGTCAAGCTCTTTCAGATCGTCCCAGAACCGCTCAAGATCGTCGCGGAACGAACCACCGAATGGCGGCACATCCAATGCTGAGGCAATGACCGGAAAATAGGCGTTAGACGCGCCTCGCTGAATGGCCACCGGCTCGTTTGAACATTCGCAACCTTCACCCTTGAGCCAGGGTTGGAGTCCATCGCAGCGGATCTTCATGGATTTCAGCGTGCCGGGGCTCAAAGCGCCATCGAGATCTCTTTCTGCCGCGCACTCGGTGCAGTGAACCCGCAGTCCCTTCAGGCCGGATCCGGCGCCCCTGAGCTTGAGCGGTTTCCTGCGGCACCCTTCCGCATGGCGGGGCCAGGATGCCCACGGAAAGTCCTGGAGATGTCCATCTAGGCAGGTAACCACAAACCTGACAGGGACAACAAAAGCTTTTCTGGCTCGCCGCCCGCGACCCGTGCTGCAGGCGGAGCAGAAAAGCTCAGGACGATCGGTTTCCTTTCCCCAGGAGTGACTGCGTTGTAGCAGCTCGCATTTGGGGCACACATGCCAGTCTGGAAACCGGTAGGCAGGTAACAGCCGGTCACGGTTTATATTATTTACCCGTTCCTGACCCACAGGAGGAAGACGAAATCCTCGAACGCCCAGTCGGGCCTGCAGTGGTTCGTGAGAGATGCGCTGGTCGTTCAGCAGCCCTTGCCGTGCTGAAAACTGATCCCATGCCTCAAGCCCCGCAGCGACGACCGAAAGTGGCGCGCCTCCGTCGCCGCGAAAGTCGATAATGGCACCCGGTCCGTTGCCGGAAAGGACCTGGCTCCGTCTGATGTTCCCGATCGGTTTCATTGTCTGTCCTCTCTGCCGCGGGTCTGTTCGAGCAGAACAAATGGAGTCGATGCCTCAACTGAGCGGAGGCTGTTGGGTGTGGGCCTCTGGTATCGGTATCGGCTTTTGTTTCCCCGTGCCGCCGCCGTTTCGGCTGAGGTCAAAAGAGCCGGATCGTAGTCGCTCCAGTATGACTTGAGCCCCTGGAAATCGAACCAGTCAGTCAGGAAAGCATCCAGTTGCTCTCTCGATGCGTCTGCTTCACCGGGATCGATTCTGCGCACGCGTTCGACGATGCGGTCCAGCAAGGCTTCGGCTTCTCTCTGGTGATCATCAATCGCTCCGGGATCTGCCATGCCGGCCACCAGATGACGGACCAGCGCAACAAAGGGAGCGTGTAACGCCCTGTCTCTGGCGCGCGGGGCAAAGGGGGTAACACTTGTCGCCTCGACCTCTCTGTAGAGGCTGTTATGCCAGCTTGCGAACGTCTCGTAGCGGCTTCGGTCACGGGACTTTGCCGCGTTGAAGAGAGTGACAACGAGCCCCGGCCAGCGCCGATCTCGACCAACGCGGCTGGTTGCCTGGATGTATTCGGCTATTGTCTTTGGCTGTCCGTTCACAAGCATGAGCCCGAGCCGTGATACGTCCATTCCCACGGAAATCATATTACTCGCGAGAACAATGTCGACATGCTCTTCATCCTGCCAGCCACGTTCCAGATTTTTGAGATATCGGGGGATGTCGTTTGACCGGACACGGCTGGTGAGCTCGATCTGGTTGTCGGTAAGGCGTTCAGTCTCGCCTGCGCGGCGTGCAGCATAGTCACCAATGCTCCTTGTGACGTCATCACGCATCAGAACGAGAGCGCCGCCCAGCTCACGCAACGAGTTAAAGTAGTTGATCAGTGTCCAGTAACCGTCACGAACATTATCCAGGATTGCCGGATCCGTTGCAGCCTGCAGGAGAGTGGCTGACACGGCCTGCTGGGTGAATTTGGCGGACCGACCGACGGTACTGATACCGACATACCGTCGTCCGGGAAGCGTTCGGTCTTCGACGGCAAAACCCGAGTCACTATAGTCCAGACCAGGTGGCGGAAACTGGAAGGAGGTTCTGTCGAAAAGCGCGCGTATTTGTTGGGATGCGCGCCGGATCGTTGCGGTTGAACCAATAACCTTGGCGCGACGCCCGTCGGACGTGCGGCAAAGCTCATCAACTGCGGTTTCGTAGAGGCCGGCCAGGCTTCCAAGTGGTCCGGAGATAAGGTGCAATTCGTCCTGTATGATAAGATCCGGAGGCGACGCGGGAGTACCGATCCCGAACAGCTTGCCAGTGTGCTGGTTACGGGTGATCTGCGCATACTTGTCCACGGTGCCTATCACCAGAGTTGGCTGCCGATTGTAGACATCTTCATCGACAGTCCACACCGGGAGGCGCTCCATAGCGGAAGAGACGGCGCACCCCGTGGTCTCGCATCGACATTCTACGCAACTGCGGTCCGGAGCAACCCGCCAGTCAAGGGTCCCGTGGCAGCACGGGCAGGCGCGAAGCTGCGCCGGCGAGTTCTCGCTTTCCGGCAATAGGGCTGCCTCGGCATCCTTGACGAAATTTGGAGTAGCGCCCTGACCCACCCACAAGCCTAGAGAGATCGGTGTGTCGGTGGCGAAGTGCGAAGGAGCCTCTGCAGCACCGGCTTTTGCCCGGCCTTTCCGGATCATTTCGCATGCGAGCACCAGAGCTGCAGCTCGCTCGAACTGCTGAACCGTGAGAAGGCGAAGCGTATAGCGCATGAAGGTTGTAACGCCACCTCCGGCCGGATCGCCCGCTGCCCGAAGTCTGCGAAGGAAGATCGTGAAAGCGGTCAGCAGGAGATATGCTTCAGTTTTACCACCACCCGTGGGAAACCAGAGCAGGTCCATGGTCTCCCGGTCATCGTCCTCGGGCCGGGCGATCGAAGACAAGCATAGAAGGGCGAAACCCAACTGGAAGGGTCGCCATTTCAGCCCGTCCGGACTGGTATCAGTTCGCCAGGAGTATTGAAGGGCCATGGCAGCATTGGCCATACGGAAGGCCGCCAGGGCATTTTTGTCCGACAGGACAACGTCGATCCCCGCTCGCATGCGAGTTTCTGCAGAACGGCAGGTGCGCATGTGGACATCGCCTTGTCCAACAAGACCCGCTGGCAGGTTGACGACCCGACCTTCAGCCTCTGTTATCCAGTCGCGGTAGGCATCGACGAATGAGGTCAGTCCCGAGACCAGATTTATGTCATCTGTTTCTGCGAGGTTGGATGCGGACAGGATTTTGTCGATGGGACCGGTCCGGAAGTTGTCGGCACCGCTCGCGCTGACAACGTACACGGTGGATTCCGGAAACCAGCTGGTCGAAACCCAGCCCACGGTGGCTTCAGTCGGCTCGTCCCAGATTGCCGAACATGTGTGCCCCACCGCCCATTGTCGTGCCTGGCGATACAGCAGCGCAGAACTCGAGCGATCTTCATCCTCCAGGTCCGAAGCGCCAGCGGGAGCTGGTTTCGGCACGAAGCCGCAGTTGGCCTCACACCATACAGTCATCTTTACCTGAAAAAGCGCGGCTTTCTCATTCGCAGAGCGGCTGACCTTCTCTGAAGGGCCGGCGTCGTTGCTGATGGCTAGCGTGACCAGCAGGACTGATTTCCATGGCGCGATCCGCAAATGGAGCGTTACACCCGGTTGCCCTTTGTCGCCGAGGTTTATTCCGGGAAAGCCCGGTTGCGACGCAATTTCAAGATCAACAAGGATCTCGGCGCATCGCGGATCTCTTTTCCAGTTCTGCTGCTTCCGGGTCGCTGGCTCCTCGTCTTCTTCTGCCTCGTGCTCAACATAGCGAGCACCATCAACCCTGATCCTCAGAACAGGATTGCCTCCTGCCGGCGCTATTGCAAAGGACAGGCCAGCTGTGCTCGGACGAAATATGGAAGCGGCCTTTATGCTATCAAGCGAAGTACCGTTGATCTCCGCGTCCTCACTCTCGGCTGCCTCATCGTCCTCTTCGGCGGGGATCGCCGTTCTCGGAGGGAAGAGGATGCCGGTAAGGTAGCGATCGGTAGGCCGGTCAGATATTACCTCTTCGGGTGCCTCCGGTCCCATAAGATCCACTTTCATCCGGTCA
Organism: Ensifer sp. Root1252; assembly: GCF_001425885.1. NCBI lineage: Bacteria > Pseudomonadati > Pseudomonadota > Alphaproteobacteria > Hyphomicrobiales > Rhizobiaceae > Ensifer > Ensifer sp. Root1252. The sequence continues at coordinate 28,819 of NZ_LMDT01000005.1, forward strand.
ATCAATGTGTTTCGCGCATCGGACATGAACCTGCCCCCCCTCATAAATTTATCCGGAAACTCTGGCGAAGCCGCCCAGCAAGGGCATCAGCGCCAGGGATGGCTCTCTCGTGGCGGATCCCGCCACCACAACCGTTGTGGCACCCGTAACAGAAATTCCGGATAGCTCCGGCAACCCGGATCCCTCCGGAGCCTTGATTATCTCTCGCAGCACGTCGGTGAATTGCTGGCCAAGTATGCCAATCGGCATTCCGTTGGAATGCAACCGAACCAATAACTGGTCTCTGCTGACGGGCACCGCATCCGCAGTCAATCGATCAGCTGACGCACGCCAGATGGAGTCGAGAATATCTTGTGGAGGGACACCGTGGCCAGACTGCATGAATCTGCTCCACTCGATGAGGTCTCCCTCGAGGCCGATTTCAATCTCTCGATAATCCCGTCGTGCCCGCCAGTGCCGTTCGGGAGTGCCGGCTGTGTAGAAGCGACCGCTGGGCGCCCAGCCCGTACGAAGCTCATCGCTGGCACGCGTGGCCGCTACATAGAGGATGCGTGCCTCCTCAGACCAGTCAACGCCTTCCTCCCGGCGTTCAGCGTTAAACAGAACAAGGACGCGATCTGACTGTCGCCCTTTGATCGCGTGTATGGTCGACAGAAGCGGCCCAGACGTTCCCTCATGATCACTGATGAGATCTGGTGGCGGGTATTCGAGCCCCTCGGCAATTCGGCCAACGGCAAGCTCGCTGCGGCCCTTGTCATCGAGTTCGCGCAGAATCTCCCAGCACTCATCGGACGACCGGGAAATCGAGGTCCGGTAGCCCGCATACATCTGGCCGAATGCTTCTCTGGTCAGTCTCGTGTCCGGATCCAGTCCGCCGAGGCAGGCGCCAATCCACGGCTCGATCCGCAACGGCCTGTCGTCAAGGCGGATGCGAAAGGGTCTTTTCTTCATGCGCATCGCTTCGGCAGCTTCAAGAAGACCCGACCGGTAACGGGTGAGGATCAGGCCGCGGGAGCTTGACGGGTGTCCGGTGTAGTCGCGGATCCGTGTTTCCGAGGCGCTTTTGTCAATCTGGTCACGGAGTTCGAAATATTTGTCCCGGGTTACAGGGTCGTTGGCGCGAAGAAAATCGCGGGCTGACCGGAAAAGCGATCGAAGGCTTTCTGTTCTGGCGCGGTGATCCTGCGATATCCGCATCGTGCGAAATTGTGATAGCTGCTGGACATGATCGAGAAGCGTATCTTTCTCGTTCCGGGAGCTCTGATATCCGTAGATCGCCTGGGCAAAATCCCCGAAGACCGTTATACCGCATTTCGGATGGACTTCGCTGATCAGTGCTTCACAAAACGCTTTTCGCGATCCGACAAGGTCCTGCGCCTCGTCGATGATTACGTGTTCAAGCGGGTCGACGAGATTTCCCACAAGGGGGTCTCGCGTTCGCAAAAGGCCTGCCGCAGCCTGAACGGTCGCATCATGACTGCCTGCCATTCTGGCGCCGGCCGCGACAAGTAATCGTGCTGCGTATGAATCGAAAGTATGTATCTGTACCATTGCGACGCCAGGAATTGACGAAAGACGATTCTTGATCCTCTCCCTCAATTCGGCAACTGCAACACGGGTAAAACTTAACAGGACAATCCGGGAAGGCGCCAATCCTTCCTCCACGAGCCTCACCACGCGCTCGGCTGCAGTGTTCGTCTTGCCGGTGCCTGGTCCTGCCTCCACGACAATGCGCTCTGTCCCGCCTGCTGCTGCGACAAGCTTCTGCTCCATGTCCGGAGCAAATTCGGTTTCTGTTTCTCTTTTCGACGGGACACCGAAGCAGTCTCTCAGGAAGGCAGCATTATGCTCCCCTATCGACCATGAGCCCGGGTCCGGATTGAAGCTTCCGCAGAGCGAAAGCACGATGATAGTTCCCAACGGAACCACCTCATCGGGAGGGATTTGACCATCGGCGGTCAGGAAGCGTGAGGAGATCTCCTCTGTTGTCGTTCGCCGTGTTTCAAGCAAATCAACAAGTGTCGCGGTCGCGTGTCCGGAGACAGTCGGGAAAAGCTCGTGAGGGCCGCGATTAACTATTTCTCCATGGTCGCCAAGCCCGATGACCCGACCGTCAGGTAGCGCAATGCGCTGGTGCGGCACTGCGACAAGAACTTTCTCACCATGCATCAGCCCCGTGCCGATATCTCCGGCTCCGCAGAGTACATCGACAACAGATTCAATTACCGGTCGGCACGCTGCAGGATGATTTTCACCGACAAAGCCCAAGATCCATTCGCAGACAGAGTATCTGCTGACACCCCTTCGAGCCCTGACCATCGCGCGAACAAGATCGGCGATAATACCCCGGTCGAGCTGATTGTCCTGATAGATTTTTTCCAGTCCGGCAAGGTAATATGATTTTGATTCCAAGGGCTTTACTCAGCAACCACACATTGCGAAGATTGTCTGCCGGAGTGATTCCCGTCAATGAATTTCAGTTGCGGGACGCGCAAATTGTCACTCTTCGCCAGTTCGATGTTGTTGGAAGCCCGCCATGCCGGTTGATACGCACCTGAAGGATTGCCACGAAGCGTTTGGTGATCGCTTCAGTCAACTGTCAGTTGACCGTTCAGGTCTGCCGGTATTCGCAATCGAGCACGGCCTCGAAGCTGCTGCCTTGCCGGTGCTCCGTCGGCAGGTTTCCAGACAGCTGGAAATTGATCCGGATCTGACGGGTGTTGGTTGGGGTGTCAGCTACCTTCCGCTTGTCGTTATCGCGGCTGAGGTAGGATACAGATATCGTGGAACCGGGACTGATTTCTGGCCATTGCTTGCGCGAGATCTTGATCTCGATCCGCGGTCAATTTCTCCGGCAGATCTGTCGCATCTCTTCGAATTGTCGCACCGGAAATTTGGCCTTGCCCGACCCGGCGACAGTCCCTGGGAACAACATTTCCCGCATATTTCCTGGCCGATAGGCAATGCGGCAGTTCCACTTGAGGTGCAAGGGCCACTCGCGTCGGCTTTAAGAGCTGCTGTGCGGGCCGGTATTTCCTCTGACAACAAGGATACTCTTCTCGGCTACGTCCGCAATGTAGCTTCTGGGCAAGCAGGCCGACGTTTTGAGAATTGGTTACAGCGAAGCGATCTGTCGCGCGAGGTGATGACGCGACTGCTTGATCCTGCTGCAGATGGCTGGCTTACTGAAACGTTCGTCCGCCGGCTGGACGCGGACGTGCGTCGCGATGTCGAGTCGCGGCGGGCTATCGGCGAAGCGAGGCGCCTGACCGCACGAAGGTCCGGGCGGCAGGCCGATGTTCCGGCGTCAAGATTGCTGATTGCGCTCGACGGTGATCTCGTCGTCAGGCTTTCCGTAAGAGGGCCCGTCCTGACTACTGAACTTCGTGATCAGGTTGTTGCTACCCTGCGAACGCAGGGAGATGTTCTCGGGACCACCATGTCCCGGGATGTCATCCAGCTTCGTCACTTTCTGGCGGGGGGCGAGCTGGATCTCGGTACGACCGCTGATTGGCCCGCTTCACCCTTGCGGCGTGGCGATGGTGCGACAGCCCTGCCGTCACAGGCTGCACAGCTCCTGGACGGCCTGCAGCCTGAACAGACAGAATTTTTTCGGCTGGAGGGTGAAACGCAAGCAGCCATTGCACTCTTGCAGGGTGAGCAGGTCGAGCAAGATTCAAAGATCGTCAGGATCCGGAAAGAACGCGACAGCTTGTCTGTTATCCAGAGGCTTGACGCATCATCAGCAAAAGATGCCGAGATACTCAGAAAGCACGGTCGCGTTGTGCGTAGTGGCCGGCCCATCGTCTTGTCCGGATTGCCGATGGCAGGGACCAACGGTCATTTCGCAACCGGCTTTCCGTTAATGGCAAGAAAAACATTCAATCAGACTGCGCTGGTACTAGATCAGAAAGCTGCGGCAAACGACTGTCTGGCCATCGATGGATGCGAATGGGCAATATTCATGCCTGGAACCGGAGAGCATACAATAGGTCCGGAAGGTTTTGATGTGGCATCCCACGTACCGTTCTGGATCGTCGACCCGCCTGACATCGACGCGGCGAGTATTACCATCCATCCCGCCGGTGCCACGCTCACCGACTTCATGGAAGGAACATTGGAGATCCGGATCCGCGCGCCTCTTCCGCTTGAGAATGTTCCGGTCCAGATCAGACTGGTGGTGGCGGGTGAAGAGGATCTTGTATCGGAAGGCACGATAGACCGGTTGCCAGTCCACATCGCCGGACGCATGCCCCTGCTCAGGGAGCTAAGGACATCGCTGGCAAAACGAGGCATCGTGTCAGCAGCTGCAGCGCGGCTGCAGGTGCGTCTGGAGGGGGTGCTGGCGGAGCAGTTTGTGCTTCTGCCCACGACACACCTTTTCCTCTACGACGAGCACCGCCGGTCGTGGACCGACGCGCAGGATAGCGAGCGGGAGGTTGTCTCGCGGGTGGCAACGCTTTCAAATCTGTTTCCGTCAAAATCGACTGCTGCAAGTGATGAATTCACGCTGCTTCTCCCTGATAGTGAAGATTGGGGAGCTCTCGGTGCGGGCAGGATTCTGCGTGAGAAGAACCTGTTTCGTTTGGGGCAGACGGCATACGTCCAGCCCCTATCTCCTCGCACAGTAAGGGAGGCACCCTCAAGGGATGGCGTTCCCGGTCTCGATGAGATGGCAGGCGCTTATCTTGCATGGCGCCTTGCAGAGGCCGGCGATCCAGTTGCACATTGGTTGCAGCATAAGGGTGCTGACAGCCTTGAAGCCGGTCTGGTGGGTCTTCTCTGCGGGGACAGGTGGCGCCAGATCGAGGAGCGCCTGAACCTCTCAGTCCTCTCGCCTGCCGGTGCACTCTACGTCAGTGCGGAACGACACGGGCTTCTGTCCGGCGACGATCTGCCATCGGTCGTTCGCTCGGCTGATGCTGACTTTCTTGCTCGAAGGATCAGGATCCGTCTCCATCAGGCAATCCCGGATCACGAGACTGCGATAGCCGAATGGAGTGACGACCTCGGAGGCGAGCTCGATCTCGCTGTGATCGAAGCCTATGAGGATTTGCGCAAGCAAATGCTTGACGAGGGTCGCGATGCCTTCGAAGAGCCTGACATGAAGCGGGACGCGCGCACGTGGCTGCTTGCGCTCGAACGTGCGCGCGACATCCCTCGTCTGTCGATGTTCCAGGCGCTTGTCCTTCCGAACCCGAGGTGGGAGTCACTTTCCACGTTTTCTTATGAAACGGCGACCGAGGATGAGATCATCGATCTGCTCGACAGCTGCCATGTCGACGCTTTTCGCCGACCGGGACTGCGCTGGATCGGACGGCCGGAACTACGGGCAATTCTGGAACTGTGGATCTCACCACGAAGCCTTCTCGAGGCGGGAGAATGGCAGCGATATCTGGCAAAGAGCCTTTCCGACATGCAGACGGCGAGGGCGGTGCGCTACGCAGCCCTGAGGCGGAAGCTGTCAAGGCTGGATTTCCCTGAAGAAAGCCTGGCGTGATGGATCACTACCTGCGTTTTGTAAATTGCGTTCAGGCACTAAGGCGTCGAACTGAAGCGTTGGCGATCGCGATGGGAGGCGCTTTGGGTGTTGCAGCTGATCCGTTACCCCACCAGTTCGCGACGGTGCGTCGTGTGCTTTCCGATACAGATGTCCGCCACCTTCTTTCTGACGAGGTAGGCCTTGGCAAGACGGTTCAGGCGCTGATGATAATGAACGCGCTCAGATGGCAATATCCAAAGCATCGCGCTTTGATTGTCGCGCCTGATAACCTGCTCGCGCAATGGCAGGAGGAGTGCTGGATACGCGGCCATGTCATGCCAGCACTGGCAGGTGTCGCCTCTGACGAGGATTCGGAAAAGACACCGGTTTTGCTCGCAAGGCCCCGTGATCTTGTTCGTCGTCCGGGAGATGCAGAGCGGGTCGTAGAGCTCGATAGCCGTAAGTTTGATTTGCTTGTTGTTGACGAGCCGCAGACCATGCCGCGGGAGATTGTACAAACGATCTCCCAAGCTGCTGACGGGTTCCGTCAGGTACTTGTCCTTTCGGCAACCCCGAGACTGGGCGACGCAGTGTGGCGTGATCTGATCATGCGAATGGTCGAGCCGGCGGCCGCCTTCAGGGCCCGCTTTGAGGACCGCGCGATCGGAGACATACTGTCTGACCGTGAGGCTCAAGCGCATTCGCGAAGGGAGCCGGATACTTCCGGAACCTATTTGCAGTTCGCGGCAACACGAAGGGTTATCAGGAATGGCCGAGATGGCTGGGGAGCCTACCTTCCGGTAAGGCGCAACACGCAGGTCCTGATCCAGCCGCTTGCCGCGGAACGTGAACGTCATGCAATTGCTGCGGAGTTGCTTGGCAGCAATGATCGCAGCGCGGATATGCAAGGTCGCCCCTGGACGTCCGTGCGCGCTCTACAAAGAAGTGCCCGGGCAGCAAGAGATGTTCTGGCGGAAATCGCCAGCCAGGGCGGAGCACTGGGTCAGAAAGCGGAGCGTGCTCGTGCCGCATCCCTCGATGACCCCGGTGACAGCAGATTGGAGGCGTTGCTCGATCTTCTGTCCGAAGAGTGGCAAAAAGATACGACAAAAACCTTCATCATTGTTTGTGGGGACAACCCGACAATCGATATGCTGAGAACCGCCCTCCCGCGATATTTTCCTGATCTGGCGGATCGCATTAAAATTCTGAGGCGGCCGGCCACTGCAGAAACTGAGGCCGTGACGAATTTGCGTGAGGTCCAGGAAACACTCGCGCCCTTTCTGGATGGCTCGACCCGCTTGCTCCTTGTCGGAGACTGGGTGCAGGCGGGGCTGAACCTGCACCACGCGGCAAGCCGGGTCGTATTTTATTCGATCCCTTGGGAAATGGAGAGCATCGACCAGTTGATCGGACGCGTTGACCGGCTGGGATCGGCATCCAGGCGTGAGAGACGGCAAAGACAGGTTCGTATATGGCGACTTGTACACGAGGGAGCCCAAGAGGCGGCCATTGCCGATGTTGCGTCGCAGCTGGGGGTTTTCGACGCGCCATTGCCGCCGCTGTCTGATGATGAACGTAAAGGCGTGTACGAAGTCATGTCACAGGCCGCCATCCGCCGCGCTGCGCCCGCCGGGCTTGCCAGGATAAATCCTGCATCTACCGGCCTAGTCACATCCCTTCAGGATCTGGATCCGTTTACAACAGAGAACGCAATTGCCGACTTTGAAGCATGGCTAAAACGGCCTGTTGTTCAACCGGCGATGTTGAAGCGAAAGGTACAGGGACAAATCGAGAATTCGGAGGGGGCGATGCGCTCCTGGCTCGAAACCATTACCAGATCAGGTGACTTTGAAATTGGAACCAAGCCTGACAAGCAAGATCCCGATTTCTGGTTCGGAACGCTTTGGTACTATCGCCTGAACGGGAAAGGGCGCCCTGCCAATATACCGTTTACCCTTCCCGGGACCAGAGCTGAAAACTGGATGTCGGATCACCAGCCCTACATCATCCACCGTTCCCGGATACCTGCACCACCAAGGAAAACGGTAGTCACTGACACCGGGGAAGATGCCGGGCGACCTCTTCACTTTCTCGATCACGGCAGCCTGCTGCACGATGCACTGGTGGAGGGATACGTTTCGGAAGGCCAGAAGACCTTTGGGAGGGCACAGCCCGTCATTCATTCAACAGTGACGCTTCCCGAAGGACATCCGGGAAAAGGGCAACCTCCGACAATGGTCACTGTGGCAGACTTTGATCCGTTCCCGGACGAAATGCTCCCGGCGCTGTGGTCTCCCGCTGCCAGCGCGATTCGTGCGGCTGCTGTCTCTGATACCCAGCGCGACGCGCTGGCTGCCGATCGACTGTCGCTTCATTTCATGGCGCGCGCGGTTCAGCGGTGGGTTCGTCTCAATGCGCCAGCACAACTCTGCAAGGTTGCATCATCTGAGACAGCTGGAAAGTGGGCAGATGTCGCGCCTGATAAAATCGATGCCATCCTGAGGCCACTGGTGTTCGGTGCGCATGTCCAATGCGCAAAGGGGCGGACACCGGTCCGGCCGCTGTTGCGGTCCGAGATCACTGGTGCAGTGAGACGGCAGCAGATTGACGCAATGAATACCAGGATTGGGGAGCTGGATGATAAGGCCCGCACCATCATTTCCCCGCTTACTCACTCATTGCAGTCCAGATTCGCTTTTCATTGGCAGGAAGAATCCCGAAACCGTGAACTGGTGCTCGAACGAAGGAAAAGCGCGCCGATGGATGCCGGGCCGCGCGAGCTCCGGCTGGGCCAGATTGCCGCGCTGGAGCGATCTCTCGAGATGTCGCGGCTCTGCGAGCAGGAGAGTGCGAACATTCTCAGTAACTTCATGGCAATGAAGCGTTCGCCTGAGCTCGTAAGGCCTTTGACCATTGTAGTTGCGTTCGCTGAGCAGGCTTGAAAGCTGAAAGCCCACTGATCAAGTGACCCAGGCAGACAGTATTTCCTTGGTCCACCAAAGCGAGGATCTGACCTGATGACCATGCCAAGAGCCTGTTCCGCGCAGTAGAGAGGCTGATTACAACGAATCTGAGGCTCGTATCGCAGAGATGATCTACGTGCCAGGTCGCTACGTTGAAAATGGTGGTTGATAAAGCACTGTGCGATTGGCGCATTCGTCGGTTGAATCGCTGCTGGCACTTACGGCTGCCTCTTCGCTCGTGCAATGATGCCGACGAACTGGTGGTTGCGGACAGGCATTTTTTGGATAGCTCTGTGGGGAATTAATGCGTTTCTATAGGGTTTTGTTGATTGCCGCTTTCGCGAGCTGTATTTTCAGGGGCGAAATCGCGAGTGCTGATACTGCTGACGCCATTACCGAACTTCGCAACACTCCACTTTCCGCTTTCGATCTTGGGCTCTATTCACTCAAACGAGATTTGCACGAACGTTTCCGAGAACAAGGCATCGAGGTGGAGATGCCTGATAAGCGACTTCGTCAGTACGAGACTGGCGCTGGCTACAATCCGGATAGTGGCTACCTGACAGTGTATGCCATCGGATTTCCTTATCCTCCCATTCCTCCAACATGGAACTTCGCTTCGGAATGTGAGCAAGTTCTCACCCGGATGAGATTTCAACTCGGGTACGATCCAGGCGCCGGGAAACTCTACAAAGAGCCATCGATAATGATGGACCACTTCTTGGACAATTTTCGCGGGCAATTAACTGGCGATATTGCTGAAGCGACGCGAATTATCCTCATTCGGGTAGTCGATGGGCGACGCCGCGAGTGTACGGGCAGACTCATGTCTGGCGAACTGCAAGTATCAGACTGAAAAATGACCTCATTCGGGGCGCCATTAAGTGAGTCGATGGCTAAGGCGGACGTCTGACGCTCGCCTTTTCAAAAATCGGATCGGGCCATTTCCCACATTCTTCGTCAGTCTGTGCCGAGGATAGCGAGATAGCGATGAACTGGCGTTTGTCAAATACACGGGTTGACTGACCTGCCGCTGCGAAACCTGTCGGTATCTGCCCGGATTGCGGAACGCGAAGCCGGCACCGGCACGGCTGGCACAACCGCCGCCTCCAGGACTTGCCTGTTCAGGGTCAAGTTGTGAAAATCAAACTCGCACTGAACCGGTGGCAGTGTAGACACCGGAAATGCGGGCGACGAACCTTCACCGACAGGTTGCCTGAGGTTGCTTCACCCTACATGCGACGAACTGAACGGATGGCTGAGATTGTAGGCTTGATTGGCCACAGGATGGGCGGTCGCCCGGCTGAATACTTGATGCATCGGCTCGGCATGCCGGTCAGCGACGACACGATCTTGCGGCAATTGAAGCACATGAATCCGGCGTCCATGCAAAAAGACAATATTCGGGTTGTGGGCATTGATGATTGGAGCTGGCGGCATTCCTCGCGGCACGGCACGATCATGGTCGATCTCGAGCATCATTCGGTCGTCGAGCTTCTGGACGACCGCAGCGTCGAGAGCGCAAAAGCATGGTTCCAAGAACGTCCGACTATCGAGGTCGTTAGCCGAGATCGTTGTGGTCTGTATGCCCAGGCAGCCCGGGAAGGCGCGCCGCAGGCCCGCCAGGTGGCTGACCGTTTTCATCTGGTCCAAAATCTCAGGGCGGCGATCAAGGAACAGATGAGCGTTTATGGTCACGCCCATGTGAGACCCATTCTCTCCGAAGATGCTATTACCAGCGCTACGGCACAACACCGCCGAGCCCGCTTGGCGCACAGACAATTCCGTCAGGAAATATTCGACACGCTTCAAGCTTTGCGCCAGCAGGGCCTCACCTACAGCGAGATTGCAAGGCGGATACGAGCGCCGCAGCATCGCGAATTGGCTTACTTCCAACGCACCTCGAGACAGAAACCGGGCAGCATTGAATGCGACATCGCCATTGTATTTTGAAACATTTCTGGCTGAATGCTGGAAGAACGGAAACTGCAGTGGGCGCCATCTGTTTTACGATATCAAGTACCGCGGCTACACGGGCGGCCGCTCCAATCTGGAGCGCCTGTTGAAGGTCTGGCGTGAAGCCGAAAACATTCAACCCGACGACTCGCCTCCAGATGTGGATGTTTCAGAACCCGCCGCGATCCTGACACCGGCCATATGATCTCGTCTGTCGTGGCCGCAGCTTTGTGCATAAAACCGCGCGGCCTGCTGACAGATCGTCAGGCCAGAAAGGTCATTGCCTTGAAGTAGGGCTCGACAGTGTTCGCCATAATGCGTGGCTTGGCCATGCGCTTCAACGGCATCTTGCGCAGCAGGAGTTCGGAGGCACTGCATGAATGGATCGACGATGCCATTGATACCGAGCTCACGGCAATCATGCGTTTCGCCAGCGTTTTGCGCCGGGATATTGATGCCGTCAAAAATGCAATCGAACTCCCATGGAGCAACGGTCAAAGCCGAAGGGCAGATCAACCGCCTCAAGATGCTGAAGCGAGCAATGTACGGTCTCGCCGGTCCAGAGCTGATGAGGGCGAGAATGCCGCCGCTGAATCACAGAAGTTGAGGATGAACCCGATTAACTGCAAAGCGACAGGACGGAACCCGACCGGCAGCAGTCCCGGCAGCGGAAAGTGGATCTGGCGCTTCCTGTCACCTGCGACCGGCAAGCGCCGCGAAATGGGACTTGGCAGCTATCCGACGACATCCATTCGGGACGTACGGGTGAAAGCCTTTGAGGCGCGCGGCATCATCGACGTGGAAACTTATGCGGAGAGACCCGCGAGACCAGCTCGGGACCGGAGCATCATCCGCGATCGCAATGAAGACCGGGACTGCCCAGTTCGATCTCCGTTGCATCGCCGACGAGCCAGCCATCCAGTTCTGCGATGGTTGCCTCTATCTGATTGGGTTTGCGGAGGGCACACTCCCAGACCGTGGCCATGCGCCACCCGCTTGCCAGGACAGCAGAGCGAACCGCACGATCCCGCGCCACATTCGCTTCGAACTTTGCCTGCCAGAACTCTGGTCGCGTCGATGGTGTCGTGGCATAACGGCACCCTTCGTGACGATGCCAGAAGCATCCATGCACGAAGACCACCGCGCGGTGCTTGGGCAGAACCAGATCCGGTCGGCCGTGTACCTTGCCGGAATGAAGTCGGAAACGGAAACCGCGGGCGTGCAGTTCTCGTCGAAGCAGCAGTTCCGGCTTGGTGTTCTTGCCCCTTATCCCCGACATCATGCGGGACCGTGTCTGCTGATCCACGATATCGGTCATCTGCACCCTGGTCTTTGACTCCGAACGTAGTATACACCGGCTGGCTGAAACTTGTCAGGAGCCTGCCTTGCCTTCAACATTCGGCATTGTGGATCTGTTTGCCGGCCCGGGTGGGCTCGGGGAAGGATTCGCGTCTTTCGTGGAAGATGGTCATGCACCGTTCCGAATCGGCATCTCGGTCGAGAAGGAGGCCTCTGCACATCGGACCCTCACGCTGCGAGCGTTCCTGCGCGAGTACCGTATCCGCCACGGCGCCTTGCCGGACAAATTCATCCGGTTCCATGCAGGCGCGATTGCGGAACCCGACTGGTCCGAAGTCGACGCCGAAGCCTGGAAGCTCGCATGCGAGGAAGCGCGAGCACTCGAGTTGGGAACCGAGGCTGCCGCCAGCGCGATCGATTCGGCGATTGCCAGACTCAAGGCCGAATACGACGACACGGTACTGATCGGCGGCCCGCCATGTCAGGCATATTCGCTTGTGGGTCGCGCCCGATCCAGGGGCAAGGTCGGCTACGTCCCCGAGGAGGATGAACGACACTACCTGTTCCGAGAGTACATCCGCGTGCTGGACAGGCTTCGGCCAGCCGCGTTCGTCATGGAGAACGTCAAGGGGATCCTTTCCTCGACCGTGGAGAGCCGCCTCGTCTTCGAGATGCTGATGGAAGACCTGTCGTCGCTAGGCACGGGCCGTGGGCATCAGTACGAACTTCGCGCGATACGGATCGAGGACGGCAGGGCCAGCCTTCGGCCTGTGTCGCATCCATCCGACTTCATCGTCAGGGCCGAGCAGTTCGGAGTTCCACAAAGGCGCCACAGAGTGATCATTGTCGGTATAAGGTCGGATCTCGCGAAGAAGGCAGACAGTACCGGCATCGAGGTTGCAAGAACGGCGCGCACAGTCAGCGAGACGATCGGTGCCTTGCCCCCATTGCGCAGCGGAATCAGCCGTGGTGCGGACGATGCCGCAGCATGGGAACGTGAGGTGGCGGACGCGGCACTGTTTCTGGCCGGCTTGCATGAAGAGACGGGGAACGAGCCACTCCGGAATGCATTCGAGTCAGTGGCCGAGCAGATGGCGATCGATACCTCGCGCCGGAGGATCGACGGGCGACTTCCCGAAAGCTACGGCACATCCAACAACGAACTGTTGCGATGGCTGGAGCGTCCGGAGCTGCGCGCCCTCGCACAGCACGAGACACGCGGGCACATGGCATCCGATCTTGGCCGCTACCTGTTCGCCTCGGTCTTCGGAACAGTGAACGGGTACAGCCCGAAGGCTGCAGACTTTCCTCTCGCGCTAAGCCCGGACCACCGCAACTGGCACAGTGGAGTCTTCAACGACCGCTTCCGCGTGCAGATCGCAGAAGAAGCCTCGACTACCGTGACGAGCCACATATCCAAGGACGGGCACTATTTCATTCATCCGGATCCGATCCAGTGCCGCAGCCTGACCGTGCGGGAGGCCGCACGTCTTCAGACATTCCCCGACGACTACTTCTTCCTCGGAAACCGGACGCAGCAGTACGTCCAGGTCGGAAATGCGGTGCCGCCATTCTTGGCGCGCCAGATTGCAGCTCTCGTCCGGTCCGCCATCAGCTGACGGTCCGGACGGGGGTCAGATCCGCGCGCACTGCACGCGGGTGAGCACACCACTTTCCTTGAAGAACGCATCGCCCTTCCCAGTCAGTGACTCCGCGCCGGCATCATCCATGATGACACGGCTTTCCACGGAGCTCTTCACGCGCAGTGCAAGCTGCGCCGGCAGGTTCGACCTCAGGTTCGTGCTGATGACGGTGGCATCCGGCTTCTGGGTAGCGATGATGACGTGGATGCCGGCGGCGCGCGCCTTCTGCGCAAGGCGCCTCAGATGCATCTCGATCGTCTTCTTGGCCTCCGGTTCGGACGTGAGATCAGCATATTCGTCAAGCACGATGACCCGCCTCGGCAGGCGTTCCGCTGCGGGGGCCTGCGCATTGAACTCCGCAAGCGTCCTTACCCTCGAAGCCTTGAACATCTGGTAACGTTCCTGCATCTCGTCCACAGCCCGTTCCAAGATGGCAATCGCATCGTCCTCGTCCCAGCCGATCTGGCCCTCCACGTGCCGCGAGTCAGCAAGATGCTGAAGTTCGGTTCCCTTCGGATCGATCAGCTGCAGCTTGACCTCATCCGGAGTGTAGTGGGCTGTCATGCCCCCGAGAATGGTATTGAGCGCCTCGGACTTGCCACTGCCGGTAGTCCCGCCGATCAGGAGATGCGGGGAGTTCGACGACGTGAAGTCGATCGCCACGATCTTTCCGAAGCGGTCCTCGCCAAGGGGGACCGTCAGGCCCGTTTCAGGTCGCTGCCATCGAGACCAGAGATCGGCCGCATCGACGAAGTATCGATCCCTGTCCAGCTTGGGCACATCGATCGTCATGTAGCCTTCATCGATTGCAAACCGGATCTCCTGTGACGCATTGAGCCTCAGCGCGAGCTTCAGTGCGTCACTCTTCTCGATGAGCTTCTTCGGCTCGACGCCCCTGCCAGGCAGCAGCCGGAAGAGGATCGATGCCGGTCCTTCGATGGCGTGCTCGACCCCGGGCTCCGTCTTGTTGACGCTGATGCCGTACTGGCCGAACGTGTCGAGCATCAACTGGTATCTTCGATCGAGTTCCGCAGCGCCCAATCGGTTGCGGACCACGCCGACGTCCGGATCTGGCACTGTCTGTTCGGTCGGGCGCTCGGTGCGATCCGGATCTTCCGTCCTGACATCGGGATCTGAGGGCACGGGTGTCGGGAGATCGATGGCAGCTACCGCGATGTCAGGAGTGGCAGACAGGGCCGGCGGCTCGATAAAGCCTGTGTTCGGAGGCTCTGCTTCGACCGCTTCATGCACCACCGGGCCGGCAGACCTTTCGACGAGCGACCTGCCACCGGTCAAGACAATCTGTACGCGCGGGTCGGCATCATGTGTCTCGATGGTCATCTCCCGAAGATGCGAGTACTCGCAGATGGAATAGAGCCCGGCAACCTTCACCGACGAGAAATCGCCCTTCCGGAAGCGGTCCCTGATCACTTCCGAAACCCTCGAGCGGCGTGGGATTCTTCCCGATCCCGGGTCCGCCGATATACGGACTGCCTGTTCGCTGACGATGTCGACTGCCGCAAGCAGCGTCTCTCGCCAGAGCTGGCCATCAATTCGATCCGGCTCGGAATCCATCGGAAAGACGGAATCGAACATCTTCAGGCTCTTGTAGACCTGCTCCGCCCCATGCGGATCGTAGCCGGAGCGTCTCAACTTGCTTTCCAGTACCAGCAGGTCGACCGACAGGCCATCGCCCCCGAGGTTCACGGCCAGCCTGATCATGTCGGCGCGCATCGAACCTGCCGACGCGAACCACTCGGGATGCTCGTCGAGCGAGATCCAGGCGACAAAGCCTTCCTTCGTCTCGACGGGGAACTGCCGGTCGGCGATCTGACGTGCGATGCTCAATCCAAGGATTTCCTCGGTGACCCGGGAGATCCCAAGCGCGTCCAGGGTGAGCCTCGGAGAGATCTGCCTCGCCTCCTCATAGATCCTCTGGGCAAGCTTCCCTGCCTTTGCATCTGCAAGTTCGGGGCTGCCTGTCAGTGTGGCAATGCGCTTCAGCTTCCTCCTGAGTCTGTCGACCACGAACTGCCTGCCGGAGTCGGACGACACGATCAGCGTGAAGAGGCCACCGGGTCCGACGCCGTCTCGCAGGGAAAGTACTTCGGGGCGACTTTCAAGTCTTTCGATCTGCTCCCTCGTTATGTGACGTTCGACCGTTATCACCCAGTGCGAGCGTTTGTGCAGGACTCCGAAGAAGCGTGCCGTGTTGTGGAAATTGATACGGATGTCGATGAAATCGGTGGCCTCCGGACGATCCGCAGCAACTGGGTTCCGACGATCATGCCTGACCACGAGGGTCGACCAGTCCGAAAGCGCCTTGTCCGACATCCGGGGACGCAGCGAAACCCAGAGCGCCGCAGCTCCCGCCCCTGACGCAATATAGGTCGGATCATCGAGAAGGGGGTCGAACCTCCCGATCGACGCAGACTCGTCTTCCGTCTTCGCATCGGTGCTTATGTTCTCGTCAAGGAACTGCGGGACGATCGCGAGATCGCAGACAATCCTTTCGAGCGCCTCCTCCGGGTTTTCCCTAACCCTGTCCAGATCGTGCAGATTGAGCTGCACCGGTGGGAAGAGCGCAGCTCCTCCCGAAAGCCGGTTGTCCGTGTCCACCAGCTCGAGGTGCCGCGCGGCCTCATCCCGACATGCCTTTGGCGCCACGAACTCGATCGTCAGGACCAGATTCCGGAACTCGGCCCTGCGAACGCCCTGGACGATATCAGCCGGCAACGCGCTGGCAGAACTGGTGACGATGAGGATCCGCAGACCGTCGATCTTGTAGGGATGTGCGTGGAGATAGGCCGTTATCTGACGGATGACCTCGGACACAAGGCTCGCGTGGAGCCGGTCTCCTGATGCCGTTCCACCGGAAGAGGCAGCCTTCTGGAAATTCTCGGTCCACCCTCGTTCACCGTCCGCAAAGAGGACGTGTCCCTCCGGCGCCGTGTGCAGCGCAGGCTGCTGGTGGGGCGAAAGACCCTCTATCCAGTTCAGGTACAGATTCTCGTTGTGCTCGTTCAGCTTGAGGGATCCCTCGATGGAATCCGCCGCAAGCCTGGACGACTTCGTCAGATAGGCAGCAATCCACCTGAGCTTCAGCGGGTGCGACTGGAGCATGAGAACGCGATCGCCGTCGAAGCCCTGCACGCAATCGGCGTTCAGGAACTCCTGCATGCCAGTGGGGATGTCACCATCGGGAACGAAGACCTGCCGCGCTTCGGCCAGAAGAACCGACCACTGATCGAAGATGTTGTTAAGCATCTCTGCGGAAAGGCCGTCCCTTTCCGCCTCCTGCCGGAACCGGGACCGGATATCAATCAGGCGGCTGATGACCGGGTGCCCGAGCACTTCCTTCCCTATCGGTCGTGCTCTCCTGTTCGCGAAGGGAAGGACCCGGTGCGCGACTTCCTCGATCCACGCCTCGCCGCCACGATTGGAGGGAGCATGAAGCTCCATGCTCACGTCGCCCCTGTCCTCGCCGCAGACCGATATCCAGAACAGCGCAAGATACGGCAGGTCATCCGGCAACCATTCGACTGCGGTTTCGCTGTCGAGCTCCGTGCCATCCTTCGCGTTCACGAAGATGAACTCGAGAGGAAGCGGTCGCCAGACTGTTCCCTCGTCCTCCTCCGATGAGAGGTTGTCGGTCTCGTCGGCCTCGGGATCGATCTCCTTCCTCAGCGGAGGTACCGGCATCTGCCGTGTCAGACGTTCATCGACCTGAAACGAGATCGACCCCATGCCATCCGCAAGAGTTTCCTGTATCCCGACCAGCGACCGCCCGTAGAGGAAGGCGAACAGCCCGGCCGTTGGCCCGTGCTGCTCGGCGAGCGCCTGGCCAGCCCGAAGCTCGATCCTGAACTCGCCTTCCTCCCGAACGTGACGTTCCCTGAAGTCTCCCACAACGCGGGAGAGCTTTATCAGGGGGTTCTGGATCCGCTCGGCAGCGGGTGCTGCAAGCTTCTCCACCATCCGGAGGGTCTGTTTCGAAAGAAGCGCCTTCAGGGGTAACTGTCCCGCATCGTCAGGCAGGCTATCAAGGAATCTGCGGGCATCGTCGCCAGAGCGGTTGTTCAGCCCTGCTTCGACCCCCAGTTCGTCATATTCCGGCTTTCTCGAGATAGCACTGTCCGCTATTTCCTCGGCAAGCCGTTGCCCCAGTGGCAATCCCTTCACGTCCTTGCTGAATACCTGCTCGAAGATCCGATAGGGAATCCGTTCCCTTCGTGCGCGGCTCGGGCCAAGACAGTATTCGCGACATTCGTTGCGCCAGTGGGTCTGAATTTCGGAACCATGCTGGACGCCCTTTTCGTCGGCAAACTTGGTTCTGAGGCAGTCTTCGGCGACCTTTTCGGCATCAAGATCCGCCGAGGGCGATGCAGCCAGTTCGGACCGGAGGAGATTCAGGGAGAGACGCCGACCAGCGCGTCCGGTGGACTGACGCCAGCTTTCGTCGGGGAACATCTCGAGATGCACAAGACATCTGCCGACCAGCGCATCCGTTTCCTCCGGCGTCCAGATCGTCGATCCGGCAGTCACTTCCCTTGCCGCCGCCCGGACGAAGGCTGCAAACTTCCTCACCGGGACAGTGGTGCCCACACCCTTGAGCTCCGTGAGGACCTCCACAAGACGTGCACGAAGGAGCTCATTGCCCCCTGGATCAGGAGAACCAGCCACACGCAGTGCCTGACGGACGATCTCATCGGGAACCGAGAACTCCCCCTCCCTGTCGAACGTGCCATCGAGGAAGTTGACGTCCCGCAGCGTGAAGAGGTTCTTCAACCCCTGCTCGTCACTCTGGACCTTGGTCTCGATGTAGACGAGACCATGCTCGTTCCTGTTCCGATAGTAGGTAATCGAATGATGAGTGTCAGCTCTGAAGTCCGCCGGGAAATCCTCGTGAGAATCGCTGGCGACCAGGAGACGCACGAGGCCGAGATTGCGCCCTGATGCTTCGCTCTGCCAAGTGTGGATGAACTCGAGCGCTTCGTCCTTCGTCAGGTTCTTCAGTCTGAAGGAGTTTCGCTCTGATCCGCCATTGAGTGAGAGGCTTCTTGCAACGATCTCGAACGCCGTGCCTGCAATAATCTTTTCGGTTTCGCTCATTTCGTGATCCGGTTACGAAGCTGTTCTTTGGCTGACCATGCGTGTGGCGTCGGAATACTGGGTCACAAGTCCGGCCGCGATCATCTGAAGCGCCAGCTGGGCCTCGTTCTCTTCGAAGATGCTGGCATCGATCGAGTTCACCAGACCCGAGGCTTCCGCTGCGGTGCGGCCAACGGCGATTCCGAGACGATTATAAAGGATTTCGGTCGCGAACCTCTCGAACGGGAGCTCCCCACCTGTGGGGATTGTCGCAAGCACAATCATCTCGAGGGCATCGACAGAAAAGGTGAAGTGCTTTCTTCCCCTCCAGCTGTTGAGAAATCCGTTCGCCGACGCCGTGGCCCAGAAGAAGCTGCGGATCTTGTTCCGCTGGGGTGGCGTAATGCCTGTCCCCACAGCAGTGACGATGTTGCCGAGCACTTCCTGCAGGCAGCGCTGGGAAACCCGCCGCAATTGCGGACTGCCTGCCCCGCAGTCACAGATGATCGGACTATCCTCGAGATCAAGGATCTGTCGGGCGCGCCGATTCTGCATGAGGACTAGCCAGAAGCCGGTCCAGCCCATGACGGCGCGGACCTTCGCAACCGAAGTCGCATCCCGCTGCTCGAGGATGTTGACGATGCCATCGCGGTAGACATCCTCGAAATCGTCCAGGTTGGCCCGCGTGTGCCGTTCGATCTCGTCGACAACGGGCTGACTGTCCATCCTGCTCTGTCCGTTGATGAACTCCGCAAGGAGCTCCAGAGGGCTCCCTGCCGTTGCCGAGTACAGCTGCCGGAAACCATCCCTGACCCGCTTCAGCCGCGCTTCGTCGGGGTCGGATCTCAGGATCCTGAATACCAGAGCTCCTCCACCCCGAAGGTAGAGGCGCTCGAGACGGACCTGACCGTGGCGCTCGCGCGCGTCCCAGTGGATGAGCGATGGAGTGTAGGGAAAGAAGTGCGCCCTCGACCACTTGGGTTCGGTCGTTCCGTTCGGGATGTCCAGCTGCAGGCAGCGAAGCAATTCCCGCAGGGTCTCTTCCGCGACAGGGTCGTCGAGCAGCACGTCGTGTCTGCGCGGATCATCCTTGAAGCCTCCGTCCCAGACAAGCCGTCGCCCGAAATCGTGCGAGCGGCGGATGATCCTGACCTGTTCCCCGGTCGGGAGGAGCTCGTCGTCAGGACCGCAGTAGACAAGGTTCAGCAGCTCGAGGCCGGGATAGTGTCCTGCCGCATCGAAATCCAGGACACCTCCGAAAAGCTGGCGGGAAACATCCGGCCCCTTCAGGGGCTTCATATTCGCACCATCATGCATGGACAGGCTCATCCTTCCTTCAGGCTCCTGCACCGACCTGTATGGTGCTGCCGTCGATAGAGATCGTTTGCGACCGGCCATCCCTGATGAGATTGATCTGGTCGGTGCTGGCATGTGCCGACTGGGCAATGCGCCCCAGGAAGCTGGCGACCCTTCGTATGTCGTGCTCATAGAACCTGGTGGGAACGTGCCCTGCGGCTGCCCTTAGGATGCAGTCGAATGTCATCAGGTCGAGCAGGAGATCATGGGGCGGGCCTTTCTGGTCAACGATGCGAAGGACCACGTGCCGGTCTATCCAGTCGACGCTTCGCTTCACATGGTGGTCAGCCTCGTCACTTCTTCCCCACTTCTCCGAGAGAGCGATCAGGTCGACATTGGCTGGCCTGATTCTCGCAGCCAGGATGGCGGTTCCAGACATCGATCGTCCGAATGCCGGATCGACAAGATGCAGGGTCGGAACCTTTTCCGAGAACTGAAGTCCCTGGATATGGTGCAGTCCAGCTATCACCTTCTGCTTCAGGCGCGTCCGTTCTGGCACATCCAGCTGACCATGAACGATGGCAAGAAAGTCCGCGCCATGCGGAAAGCCGAGATTCGTCATCTCCAGCGTGTCACCGCTGATGCCATCCATGAAGGCCCGGCGCCTCAGCGCCCTGACCAC
The DNA here is from genome assembly GCF_001425885.1 of Ensifer sp. Root1252. NCBI lineage: Bacteria > Pseudomonadati > Pseudomonadota > Alphaproteobacteria > Hyphomicrobiales > Rhizobiaceae > Ensifer > Ensifer sp. Root1252. The sequence continues at coordinate 49,234 of NZ_LMDT01000005.1, forward strand.
CCGAACGACGTTTGCGGCCTCGTCGGCCCGCTGGTTCTTGTTGCGTGGATCTCCGATGATCTCGTCGATACCATCGGCTGCATCGATCAGGTCATCTGCAGAGGAAGAAGGACCTTGGAACTGGAGATCCAGCTGACCGTGAGCAAAGATCTCCTGCTCGTTCACGATGCGCTCGTCGATCTCCCTGATGGCCCGCCTCCCGGGATCCAGTCTTGCAAGCTGCTGCATCAGCGGTAGGCTCTTCAACTGTTCCACGGAGAGCGTATCCGGCAGCTCGAAGGCAAGGTTGTAGTACGCGTAGGCCTGCTGCCAACCCTTCCGGCGACGCCGCCTCATCCTGTGGACGTCTTCACACTTCAACCCTCCGGTCAGAAGGTAGGCTATACCCATCAGCATGTCCCGGATGGTGATGACATATCCGATCCGCTCCAGCGTTGCGAAGAGCAGCCGAAGCTTCTGCTTTCTTGTTGCGGCGAGGCGTTCGTCCGCACGCTGCGACAGCAACTCCCGGTTCCGGTTGATCGGGCAGGCCGCCCGCGCGTCGCAATCCTGGCAGTTCTTCCAGCGGACACCTGAAGTCCACTCCCGGATTGCACGATCGCCGAGCGACTGCCCGTCATTGCCTGCTGCCGTGGACTGATGGTTCAGGTTGACGATGTGAATGCGGCCGTCCCGACTGGCGCGTCCATTGGTGAAGGAGCTTTCGAAACTGGCGAGGAGTTCGAGACAACGTGGGCCGGCACTGCCCGAGGACAGGACGGCTCGCAGCCGCCCTTCGTTCGCACAGATGATGGTAACAGCCTTGCTGCCCGCCGACTCTTCAACGAGACCGGCAGCGATTTCCGGAGCGTACTCCGAGAAGTCCTTGAAGATCCTGAGGGCGCGATCTGCGTCTCCCTGCATCCTGGGCTCTATGATCTGCCGGCCATCGCAAGACTGGTTGATGAGCCTCCTTGCCTCTTCCTCGTCGTATCCGAGGAACCGCTCGATTACCCTTCGACAGAGATGCGTCTTCCCGTGGCCAGCGTCGCCGGTCAGGACAACCATGTCAGCGCCCGACTCCACCGCCTGAATCACGTACTGAAACGCGACGGTATCGAGGTTGAGAGAGTCCCTTGCGAGCTGATACTCCTCATAGATCTGGTCATGGGCGGGATCGAACGGCAGGAACCGTGCCATTCTGTCGACGTGGGGGTTCGTGTTCTCCGGCAATCCGCTACTCCGACAAGCATTTCTTGGTTCGAAAGCGCCCCCGCCCGCCCTCCGTGGCAGGAGCACAACAAGCGGTTACACAACTCGGGCAAACACTCAAGCCCCCTAACTAAACCATTGAGGCAAAGGTTGGTGATCCCGCGACAGGCGGGTCATGCATGAGGTGATGATGGACCCGCCTGACCCAGACACTCATCGCTCCTTCATCAGGAAGAGCTGCCAACTGCGGTCGGTAAAACCTGCCGGTATTGTCGACGTCAGATGGCCGCACCACGCTGCAGGTTAATCAGCACTTCAACCTGACACCGCTTTGTGACGATGTCTTCTGCCTTGCGTCCTTTCGCCGCCATTTCAATATCATCATGAGGCTCATCGGCCATACTTCAATAACGATCACTTTTTACGAGACAAAACAGATGACCGACGCACAGGCTTATTCAAGTTTGTAATTTGTTCCTGTTTTGTGCGTCTAGGTTCGCATAATGTATCGACTGGAAGCTGCCCCGGTTGACGCTGGTCTGCATGCTAAACGTTACCGCTCCTGCGGGTCAGGAGACGCATACTTTCCCAAGCAGCGCCCCGGCCGCCTATGCGGTCGGGGCGTTTTTGCGCCTCATCGTCGGTTCAGGTGTGTATTCCGATGAAGTCGGTCATTGGTTCGGAAACGAAGCCGGGCACCTGTTCCTATTTGATTCCGGCGCCACCATTCCGATCTTTAGCCGACCAATTGATGCTTCCGTGGGTTTTCGAGAAACTCGATCGCCAGGCAAGCGCCAGCATTACGATGAGGCTATTGAACGGACGTCATCGGCACGGCAGAGGCGCATAACATGTTCTGGGAGTTTCCCGGCCGACATCGCGAAGCGATAATGGCCCTCCTGGATGAATAACCACCAGCGCATCTCTTCGAGGGTCTGAGCCAAGAGACATGAACGCTGGCGAACACCGCTGCCGCGCTCGTGTTTTGAGGCTTCCAAAAACCCTGGACACCGCAAGGCGCCGTTAGAACCCAGCACGTAGAAAGGTCGCGAGTTCGTCTACGAGTTCAGGAGACTTCTGACACACATATACGCCAAATTCGGCTGTCGGCGCAGGCGGCAGCCCGTACTTTGTTTGGAGGTTTTCGCAATCCGCGGGCAGGCCTTCCTGCAGAAGAAGTCCGATGCCGAGACCTGCCCGCAATGCTGAGATCAAAGCGGAGAAGGTCGAGGCTCTGCAGCCCGCGGTCCACTCTATTCCGTCTTCGGCCAAAAGGGCGAACATCCGATCCTGCCATGAGCAGGAGCCGTCGAAGATGATGATGGGTATGGGGGCGTTTTCGTCCACTTCCAGCATGCGACTCGCGCACCAGATGAGCTGGCGGGAGATAAAGCCAGTCGGAGTTGTTGTAAAGCGGGCGGGGTCGGCCACGACAATGTCGCTACGTCCATCCACCAGCGACCTTGCGAGGTCTGCCGAATGCGAGGAGTTCAAATCGATCTCCACCGAGGGGTGACGCCTCTTGAAGTCCGCGATAGCCGAAGGCAGCCTGGTGACGGCGAGATCTTCCACCATACCGAGCCGAACTCTGCCCGAAAGCTTTTTGCCGACGATTTGCCTGCGCATGTCCTCGCCAAGGGCAATCGTCTTCCTGGCGTAGGCAAGGAAAGTCTCCCCGGCGTCTGTCAGGGAGACACCTTTGTGGGAACGGACGAGCAGCTGCGTGTCAAGATCCATCTCAAGACGCTGCAATTGCATGCTCACGGCGGGCTGCGTTCGAGCGAGACGATCCGCGGCTTTGCTGACGGTCCCAGTTTCTGAAACCGCGATGAAGGCTTGCAACAGCCTCGTGTCGAAGTTCAGCTCCATATAAAATATCCTTATAGCTTTCTAAGAATTATAACACTACACAGCATGGCGGTCAGACGACAACCTCCCCTCACAGTAAAAATGGTGACGGAGACCTGTCGTGAGCTACAAGGAAAAACTCGAAAAGTGCGGCGTTAACTGGCCCAGGCTCAGCCGGCCAGATCTCCCCTTCGCGCCGACCAAGCGAATTGGCGACACGCTTTACGTTTCCGGCCAGATCCCGGAAGTGGCCGACGAAATCGCTTACATCGGCCAGGTCGGCAAGGAAATCGACGTCGAGACGGCGCTCCAGAGCGCGAAGATATGCGCTGCCAACATCGTTTACTGGGTCGAAAAAGCGCTCGACGGCGATCTCGACCGTGTCGTGCAAATGGCAAAGATGAATATCTTCATCAACGCCGTTCCCGGCTTCACCGCTTACTCTCAGGTCGGCAATGGCGCTTCGGAAATCATGAATGCCCTATTCGGCGAGCGTGGGGAGCATGCCCGGTGCGCGGTCGGCATGGGTGGCCTTCCGGCCAATGTTCCCGTCGAAATCGACGCGGTCTTCCACGTGCGCTGAAGGAGAGCGAGATGCCGCCTGTCATTCACTTCAATCACGCGGGCGCAAGCATCCTTGCTCCGGAAACAGTCGAATTGATAGTGGCGCATCTCCGCCGCGAAGCGGAACTGGGTCCCATGGAAGCTGGGGCGGCCGTCGCGGACCGCTTGGAGGCTGGATATGCGAGGGCGGCCCGTCTCCTGGGGTGCGCGGCCACGGACGTCGCGTTCGGGACCGGTCACGGTCAGCTTTACGGCGACATCCTCGCTTCGGTGCCGCTCAAGGCGGGCGACCGCGTCCTGGTAAGCCGCCAGGAGTGGATCGGCAACGTGCTTGCCCTGAAGCATGCGTGCCATGTTTCGGGCGCCTCAATGTCGGTGATGCCGTGGGATGAAACCACCGCGGTAGACGTCGAGGCGGTGGTGAGGTCTCTCGATGCCGACGTGAAGATAGTGGCGCTTACTTGGGTTGGTGCGAGTGGCGCTCTTATCAATCCCGCCGAGGCGCTCGGCAAGGCGTTACGCCAAGCGAAATCGGGAGCCTTCTACATGATCGACGCCAGCCAGGCGATCGGACAACTACCGGTCGATGTGTCGGAGATCGGGTGCGACGTCCTAGTCGCCTGCGGCCGGAAATTTCTGCGGGGGCCACGCGGAACGGCTCTCGCCTATATCTCGCCCAGGCTCGCGGTGTCGATGGTTCCGAGGCGCGTGGACGACCGCTCCGCCAAGCTCGACGTCGGGCGCGCGGCCATCCACCAGAGTGCTCAAGCTGTGGAAACCGCCGAGTTCGCCGTGGCATTGCGCCTGGGGTTGATCGACTCGCTCGAGCGAGCCCTGAGCCTGAATGCGTTCGACACCCGGGTGAAGCTCAACGCACTCGCCACGGAGCTCCGCAACAGGCTCACGGATGTGCCCGGCGTAAACATTCTCGACCTCGGCCGCGACAAGGCCGCGTTCGTGACTTTCGCCATCGAAGGCATTCCATGCCAGCGGGTGAAGGAGCTTCTCGCAGCCCGCGGGATCACGATCGGAAAGAACGGCGTCGGATACACGCCGTTCGACATGGACATCAGAGGCATCACGGAAATCCTGCGAGCCTCGGTCCATTTTGGCAACACTGACACAGACATCGAAAAGTTAGTCCAGGCCGTGCGCGAGATCGCCGCGGAAGCGGCCGAGGCCGCGTGACGGAAGAGGGAATTGGACAGATGAGCACAGCAAACGTGAAGAAGACCGCACTGGTACTGGGCGGCAGCAAAGGACTGGGTTTCGGCGTAGCTGAAGCCTTGGCTGACAAAGGGGTCGACGTGGCGCTTGTGGGCCGCGACGAAGCGACTCTACGCGCGGCCGAGGCAAAGCTCGAAGGAAAGCCCGGCGTGGCGATGTCCTTCTCTTGCGACCTGTTGGAGAAGAAGGGCGTGTCCGAACTCCTAGGCTGGGTCGATCGGCATATGGGGCACGTCGACATACTGCTTCTCAACGGAGGTGGCCCTCCGCCGTTTCCGGCTTCGAAGTTCGAGGAGGAGATCTGGCTTCAGCAGTTCGGTGCGATGTTCCTCAACCAGGTGAGGATTGCGTCACACTTTCTGCCGGGCATGAGGGCTCGGAAGTTCGGCCGCATCGTGGCGGTGTCTTCCACGAGCGTCAAGGAGCCTATCTCTGGGCTGACTGCTTCCAACGCGTTGCGTTCGGCTCTCGCTGGTTGGGCGAAGACGCTGTCGCTGGAAGTGGCCGCCGATGGGGTCACCGTGAACGTGGTCCTTCCAGGAAGGTTCGCCACGGAGCGCACCGTGTATTTCGACACTATGGACGCGGCTGACCGCGGTGTTGATCCGTCCGTGATCGCCGGGGAAAGCCAAGCCGAGATACCGATCGGCCGTTACGGGACACACGAGGAATTCGGGGCCGTCGTGGCGTTCCTCGCAAGCGACGAGGCTCGCTATGTCACGGGGGTGGCGATGCCCGTGGACGGCGGCCTTAGCAGATCGATGCTGTAGCTGGAAGGTGCGGGAAATGGAACTCGAAGATCTTAGGACGAAGTACTCCGGCGCTACTGGCGGCGCGATTCATGATCCGGCGTTGAAGGCGGTCGCGGACGGTCTTTTTACGGGCGATCGCAGAAGATGGCCCTTTGAGGGCGTTCGGACGTTCCTCGACGCGCCCTATGTTGAGGACGCCGCCAAAGCGCTTTTCTCCGGTCAGACGATATCGGGCATCGACGTAGCACTCGTCGGCGTCCCCATGGATCTCGGGGTCACGAACAGGGCCGGCTCGCGCCTGGGTCCCAAGGCGGTTAGGCAGGTCGAGCGCGTCGGACCTTATAATCGGGTGCTCAAGGCGGCCCCGTCAACCGTGCTGAAAGTTGCCGACATCGGCGACGTCCCGATGAGGAGCAGGTTCGACCTGGAAGGCTGCCACGCCGACATCGAGGTGTTTTTCGGTTCACTTGCCGCAAGCGACGTGGTGCCGCTTGCGGTGGGCGGTGACCATTCCATCAGCTACTCCATCCTCAAGGGCTTGGCTCGCAAGCATGGCCCGATGGGAATGTTGCACATAGATGCCCACTGCGACACCGCGGGCATCTACGAAGGTGCCAAGTTCCACCACGGCGGCCCCTTCCGGCTCGCAGTACTGGACGGCGTCCTGGATCCCAAGCGGACGATCCAGATCGGCATCCGTGGTGGCGGCGATTACCTTTGGGAGTTCTCCTACGACTCCGGAATGACCGTCATCCATGCCGAGGAGGTCCAGCAAATGGGCGTGGAGGCGGTGATTAAAGCGGCTATCAAGGTAATTTCGGGCGGCCCCACCTATGTCAGCTTCGACGTCGACAGCCTTGATCCCGCGTTCACGCCGGGCACCGGCACCCCGGAAGTAGGTGGCCTTGAGCCACGCGAGGTGCTCGCAATCCTCGCTCACGCAGATCCTCGCCAAGTGCGGCTGCAACGGCTTTGAGCATTTCTAGCAATTGAGCGCGGATCGCTGTCATTTGCTCATGAGCGCTGGCACCGGGAGGGGAAGAGCACGGCAACAGCGCTGGAGATGCTGGCGATATCTAGTCGGCCTGTGAGCGCGTCGCTGCAAGTCGTGGTTCATCGATTTCTGTCCCAAGCGCCCGACACTCGATGCCGTACCCTAAGTTTCCACGGCTCGCCTTGGGCACATAGCCCGAGGCGGGCAATTTCGCACAGGAGCGCCACTGTCCCCAAGCCCGAATGAGGGTAATCTCGCCAAAGAGTGTTGGCTGTATCGACAACGCATAATAGCGCGCCATGTTTCGACCTGGATCTATCCGTTGAAAGTAGAGGCTGGGGAACAGTGCTGGGTCATGGACACAGCATTGCGTGCCGGAGATTCTGCGTCCAATCAGAATTTTGAATCGGTTGGGGCGAACCGATTCACATTGCTGATGGAAGCCTGACTTCGTACGCTAAGCGGTTAGCGCCCGGGCGCATCCATCCAGACCTTGCTCAGCAAGCGTCGAAGTTCGGCACGTTCTTGCGCGTCTAGCCGTTCCAGCATCCGGTCCTCGTGCTCGTTCAGGCGATGCAGCCAATCGGCAGCTGCTTCCCTGCCGGCCTGTGTCGGAAATAACCGTTGGACGCGCTGGTCGGACGCCTCCGCCTCGCGGGTGAACAGCCCCTTCGCCTCAAGATCTGTGAGGAACTGTACGATGTTGGCGCGTTGCATGCCGAGGATGCGGCAAATCTCGGCCGAGGTCAGACCAGGCTTTTCGACCATGCACAACAGCACACTCAGGCTGATTGGGCGGGCATCCACCTGGGCCAGTGCTTCCACTGCTCCGTTAAGGTCAAAGACAGATGCGCGACGGAGGTGATAGCCGACCAAGTTGAGCAAGGCGCTCTTTTCATTGTCATTCATTTGCCGTCAGACACCTTTCTAAAAAAACCGCTATGCAAGATAGCAATCTTCGCGCTAGTTTCCGTTCGAGCGATATGCCCAACGATTTGGGCAGCATTTTTGGAGGACTGTCGTGAGCATTGTCAATCTTCGCATCGCGGGGGCGGAGCGGGCAGCGAGCCGCACGTTTCGCAGATATAACCCGGTGACGGGCGCACTTGCCAGCGAGGCTGCCGCCGCCAGCGTCGAAGACGCTCGTGCAGCCGCGCAAGCGGCGGCCGATGCATTCCCTGCATGGGCTGCCCTTGGTCCTAACGCCCGTCGCGCGGTACTGCTTAAGGCCGCCGACGCGATCTCAGCGAAGGGTGACGCCTTCGTCACCGCAATGGCTTCCGAGATAGGCGCAACCGAAGGCTGGGCGCGGTTCAACGTGATGCTCGCCGCATCGATGCTGCGCGAGGCTGCGGCCCTGACCACGCAGGTCTCGGGCGAGGTGATCCCTTCGGACAAACCGGGCTGCCTTTCGATGGGCATCCGCGAACCCGCGGGCGTATGTCTCGGCATCGCGCCCTGGAACGCGCCTGTTATCCTTGGGGTGCGCGCGCTTGCCACACCTCTCGCCTGCGGTAATGCCGTGGTGTTCAAGGCGTCCGAAATCTGCCCTCGCACGCACGCGTTAATCGTTGAGGCGCTGGAGGAAGGCGGCCTTCCGCCGGGACTTGTCAGCCTCGTGACCAACGCCCCCGAGGATGCGGCCGAGATCGTCGGAGCGCTGATCGACCACCCGGCGATCCGACGCATCAATTTCACTGGGTCAACCAAGGTGGGCCGGATCATTGCGGAACGCGCTGGGAGGCAGCTGAAGCCCTGCCTGCTGGAACTGGGGGGCAAGGCTCCGCTTCTGGTGCTGAAGGACGCCAATATCGACGAGGCGGTCAAGGCGGCAATCTTCGGAGCCTTCTTCAATCAAGGTCAGATCTGCATGTCCACCGAACGCATCATCGTCGTGGGCGAAGTTGCCGATGCTTTCGTGCAGAAATTCACCGCCCGCGCCGCGCAGCTGAAGGCGGGAGATCCGGCACAGGGCAAGGCCCCTCTGGGTGCGGTCGTGGACGCGCATACGGTGACGAAGGTCCAGTCGTTGATCGAGGACGCGCAATCGAAAGGAGCCATCGTGACCAGCGCCGGCACGGCTGAGGGCGTTCTAATGCCCGCGCAGGTCGTGGACCGCGTCACCTCGGAGATGCGGATCTATGCCGAGGAGAGCTTCGGTCCCGTAGTCGCCATACTGCGCGCAAAGGATGAAGAAGACGCCGTACGGCTTGCCAACGACAGCGAGTACGGGCTGTCGGCGGCAGTATTTACCCGCGACATCTCGCGCGGGATCGCGGTGGCGCGGCAGATACGGTCCGGCATTTGCCACGTCAACGGACCCACTGTGCATGACGAGGCCCAAATGCCCTTCGGTGGCACCGGTGCGTCGGGCTACGGTCGCTTCGGTGGCCGCGCCGGCATAGCAGAATTCACCGAGCTGCGCTGGATCACGATCGAGACTCAGCCCGGACATTTCCCCATTTGAAAGGACAAACACATGGCAAACGACATTGATACTGTGATTTGGGATATCGCGGACGGAATCGCCTGGCTGCGCTTCAACCGCCCCGACAAGCGCAACGCCATGTCGCCCACGCTGAACCGTGCGATGATGGAGGCGCTGGACGAGCTGGAATTCCGCGACGACGTCGGCGTGCTGGTGCTGACCGGCGAAGGTTCCGCCTGGACCGCGGGCATGGACCTGAAGGAATACTTCCGCGAGACTGAGGCCGATGGTCTTGCCGGCACCCGCAAAGCGCAGCGCGAAAGCTATGGGTGGTGGCGGCGGCTGCGCTGGTACCAAAAGCCGACCATCGCCATGGTCAACGGCTGGTGCTTCGGCGGCGGTTACGGACCGCTCTTCGCCTGCGACCTGGCCTTTGCGGCCGACGAGGCGAAGTTCGGCCTCTCCGAGATCAACTGGGGCATTTTGCCCGGCGGCGGGGCGACGAAAGTTGCGGTGGAGCTGCTGCCTTTCCGCAAGGCGATGTATCATTCAATGACCGGCGAGCCGATCGACGGGAAGACCGCTGCCGACTGGGGCCTTGTGAACGAGAGCCTGCCCTTGAAAGAGTTGAAGGCCCGCGTGATGGAGGTCGCAAGGGTGCTTCTGGAAAAGAATCCCGTCGCGCTGAAGGCCACCAAGGACGCTGTCCGTCGCGTCGGCCCGATGAGCTATGACGACGCCGAGGACTACCTCGTCCGTGCGCAAGAGGCCGCGAACTCCTACGATGCCGAGGGGCGGAAGGAGGGAATCCGTCAGTTCATCGACGAGAAAAGCTACAAGCCCGGCCTAGGCGCTTACGACACGTCACGCAAGGCAGGCTGACGATCTCAGGGAGGAGATGTGATGCTGGACTTTACGACCCCCGACCCGGTGGCGCTTCACGCGCGCCTCCGGCCCGATGCTCTTGCGTGTCTCGACCTCGCTACGGGCAAGAAATGGACCTACGCGGCGTTGGATGCTGACATTGAGCGCGCCGTAGCGGTACTGCGGGCCAAGGGAGTGACGGAAGGCGACCGCGTGGCTGTATTAGCTCGTAACTCGGGCTGGCAGGTAGTGATGCAGCAAGCGTTAATCCGCATGGGCGGTATTTTCGTTCCGCTGAACTGGAGGCTTTCCGAACCCGAGATCGATATCCTTTTGGCCGATTGCGCACCGAAGCATTTGTATCGTGACCTGACGGGCTTTGCTGAAGCTGTTGAACTGGCCGTGCCGGGTGACCGTTGCATGCCTCGTTCGCAGTCTGAGACCTGCACGATCCTCTATACTTCCGGCACCTCCGGCACCCCCAAGGGCGCGATGCTGAGCGCGAGCTGCCTCCTGGCCACCGCTGTCAATTTCGGCGTGCTAGGCGAAGTGGACAGCAACAGCGTCTTCCTTTGCGACACGCCGATTTTCCACGTCATCGGCTTGGTAACACAGATCTGGCCCGCGCTCCTGCGCGGCGGGACATGCTTGATCTCACCCGGGTTCGATCCTGAACTGACAAATACGCGGCTGGCCGATCCGGCGTTGCGTGTCACACATTACTTCTGTGTCCCTCAAATGGCCGAGGGGCTACGCCACGCGAGGAATTTTGCGCCGGATCGATGGGCGCTGAAAGCCCTGTTCACCGGCGGCGCGCCGAATCCGGCGGCGCATATCCACTGGTGGTTGGACCGTGGCGTACCAATGGTCGACGGCTACGGCATGACGGAATGCGGCACGATCCTGGGAATGCCTCTCTCGGCCCGGATCGTGCGCGAAAAGGCCGGCGCGGTCGGCCTGCCCGGCCCTCTTACTCGCGTACGGTTAGTTGACGAAGAGGGGCGGGAGGTGCCTCAGGGAACCGAGGGCGAGGTGCTGGTGCACGGCCCGAACGTGATTAGGGGTTACTGGAACCGGGAGGACAGCGCGCTCGGCGCGGATGGTTGGTTGCGAACGGGCGATGTCGGCCGCGCAGATACTGATGGCTACATCACTATCGTAGACCGGCGAAAGGACATGTTCATCTCAGGTGGCGAGAACGTCTATCCGGTTGAGGTCGAATCCGTGATGGCCGCCCATCCAGCCATACGCGAGGTCGCTGTTATCGGCGTGCCCGACTCGCGCTGGGGCGAGGTTGGCCGTGCCTTCGTGGTGCTCGTGCCTGGTCAGGCGATTTCGGAGAACGAGCTGGCCCAGCATTGCGAGGCCTCTCTCGCCCGCTATAAGATCCCGAAAACCTTCGTAACCGTCGATGCCTTGCCGCGCACCGCCTCTGGCAAGGTCATGAAGCACATCCTGCGCGACGAATTCCTCACAGCGTGAACGAACGCCGACTGCTGGCGACGCTCTGTGCCCTGCCCACTCTGTCCGGCAGGGTGCCGAGAGTTCTGCCGCCGATGTCGACCCGGCGCATATCCGACCATTCCGTGCATGCGGTCGAAATCGTGACCCCGTTCAACGAGCAATTAGTACATCTGGGCCTGCATTTGACGGGCTGGATAGCGACGTGGGCGAACGTTCTTCAGACCGTTCCCGATACCCTGGCACGGTGACCCACCGCTGCGCGACAACCGCAAGATTGCTATTTTATATCGCTATTTTACATAGCGTTTTTTCTTGACATAACACATGCCCTGACGACATCTTCCTCGAACGGAAGTCGCAGGAGGAGACGCGCCTTCCACTCACCATTTTGATTTTGGAGGATCGATGGGAATCGGAACATCAGGTGCCGGCAATAGCCGGGCCATACTCATATGCTTCGCCGCAGCCCTTGTCGAAGGTTTCGACATCCAGGTCGCCGGCATCGCGGCGCCGCGCCTCGGCCCGGCGCTCGGTCTGTCGCCAGCCCAGATGGGGATGTTTTTCTCGTCTGCAACGTTCGGGCTGATCTTCGGCGCATTGGCAGGCGGATGGCTTTCCGACAGGCATGGACGGCGGGCAGGACTTGCAATCTCGCTTGCCGTCTTTGGATTGTTTTCCATCGGAACGGCGTTAGCGGGGAATTACGAGACTCTGCTGGTGATGCGGTTCATGACGGGCGTAGGGCTGGGCGGGGCCCTCCCAAATCTCGTGGCCATCGCATCGGAGTCGGCACCAGCGGAGCGCCGTGGCCGCGCCGTCGCGCTCATGTATGCGGGCATTCCCTTGGGTGGCGCCGTGGTCAGCCTGATCTCCATCGCCGGGCTGGGCGATGGTTGGCGAGTGCTGTTTGTGATCGGCGGTCTCCTTCCCTTGATGATCGTGCCTCTGGTCATGAACCTGCCCGATCTGCGCATGGCACCCAAAGGGCGCGATGTGAGAGGGCTTGGAACAGTTCTTGGCAGCGGCAACCTCGTGCCGACGGTATTGCTCTGGGCTGGTTTCTTCTTTTCGCTACTGGTGCTTTATCTCCTGCTCAATTGGCTTCCGGCGCTTATGGTCTCGCGCGGCTTCGGGCGGGCGGAAGCGGGGATGGTCCAACTTGCCTTTAATCTGGCTGGGGCGGCTGGCAGCCTTCTAGGGGGCGTGGCGCTCGATGCTCGGAACCGATCCTTTTGGGTTGCCGGTTCCTTTGGCGGACTGGTTGTTGCGCTTGCGCTTTTGGCCGTGGCACCGGCGAATATCTTCGTGACGCTCGTGGTAGGGGCGATACTTGGCGCAGCGATCATCTCGGTGCAAGCAGTGCTCTACGGCATCGCACCGCAATGCTATCCGGCAGAGGTGCGCGGTCAGGGCGTCGGCCTTGCCGTCGCGGTGGGGCGCTTCGGATCGGTGGCAGGACCGCTGCTTGCAGGAGCACTCGTTGCCGCGGGTCAGAGCGCCTCCGAAGTGCTGACGGGCATCTTGCCCATTGCAGTTCTCGGCGGCATTGCGACCTGGCTTTTGACCCGCCGCAGGCGCGCGACGTCAACCTCGTGAAAAGGTGGGCGCCTGGCGCGCCCGCCTTTCCCACCTTGTTGTCATGCCTGCAACACTGGCAGCTATTCAGTTCGTTCCCCTGTCCTGTCGATTCATATGCCGTCAGGGGGCGCCGAAATGGCTGCACAGGTGACGACCATCCGCAATTTTGGAGAGCGGATTTATCAGCGCCGCGTTTCAGCTGGTCGAACGCAAATTCCATGGACGGTGCGATTGGCAAGCGTCTGCGATTTCGAAGGAACAGTCGAGCGGACATGTGTTCACGTTCGACGCAACAGACAAATGGGAGGAAAAATGAAGAAATTGATCAATCTGGGCGCCGCCGCCATGACGGTCGTCATGCTAAACATCACGACGGCCGGGGCACAACAGCGACTGCCTGACGAGATTGCGAAAGGTAAGCCTTCAGACGTTCCGATCGCGACGCAGATATTGCGCTGGCATATGAATGACGGCGACGTCAATGCGTTTGCTTTCCGCAATATGGACGAACTTTTCACCATTCGCACCGTGCCTCACTCCGGCGCCGCATGGGTCCTCCCGCGGGAGGATCATAAGTTAGATTTTTCATATGAATTCAACGGGAAGACTTTCAGCGCCGAGGAATTTCTGGAACGCAGTTATACAAACGCATTCCTGGTGATGAAAAACGGCAAGATCGTCACGGAAATCTATCGCAATAACAGCGATGCGAGTACCCGTTTCATGGGATGGTCCATGACGAAATCCATCACTGCCATGCTAGTCGGAGCCGCAGTTGCCGATGGATACATCGCGTCCATCGACGATCCCGTCGTAAAATACCTGCCAGAACTGAAAAAAGGCGGATATCGTGAGGTGACCCTTCGACAGATTTTGGAAATGCGCTCGGGCGTGGATTACGAGGAGCGCTACGACTTTGCAAATCCGGGCATTGCCGCGAACAATCATATCAACGCTCTGGTCAAAAACGTCGCGCGGTTTGCCGATGCTGGGCTCGACATTGGCACTGCCGCCAAACCGGGCGAGGTCTTCGCCTATAAAACCATCGACACTGCAATTCTCGGTTGGGTGATCGAACGTGTCACTGGCGGAACAGTTGCGGCCTATACGACCCAAAAGCTGTGGGAGCCTTTGGGCGCAGAGGCGGACGGCTTCTACATCATGGACGGAAAGCCTGGAGTTGGTAGAGAATTTAGCGGGGCCGGTTTCAACGCGACATTGCGCGACTGGGCTCGGTTCGGGCAAATGCTGGTGAACGAAGGGACTGTTGATGGGCGCCAGGTTGTCAACTCGGATTGGATAAAAACGGCGCGCACACCGGTAGGTTCCGAGGCGGGCCCCGAGGGCGGATACGGCTTTCAGTTCTGGACGCGCGAGGGATCGGAGGCCTACAAAGCTTTAGGTTTGCAGGGGCAGTACGTCTACGTAGACCCTGACACGCAGACTGTAATGGTCAAGCTCAGCTATTTCCCGCCGGCCGACGACACCCCCTATGCGGAGACGGAGGCCTTCTTTGGGGCGCTGACGAATTGGGTCCCAAAATAATCCGTCTATCCAATCGCCTCTTGGTACATCCCGTTTGGCGCGGCACTTTAGTCGCGCCAAAGGCGGCGTCATTTCCGGACTCATTACGCAATGGACCATGAGATCAACGTTGTCTTTTGCCCGCGGGCGCGTGATCTCGGACCTCGAGGTCTGGGGGATGAAATCAAGAAAACCGTGGGCGAAATGCCGTGCTACCTTACGTTCGACGTCGACAGCATCGATCCGGCCTATGCGCCTGGCACGGGCACGCCGGTTGTCGATGGGCTGTCGCCAAGGGATGTCATCGAGACGATCCGGGGCATCTCGGACCTCAACATCGTTGGCATGCATGTTGTGGAGGTCTCCCCCCGTTTGATCATTCCGAGATCACCGCTTTGTTGGGGGCGTCGATGCTTGCAGTTACAGGCCAGTTCTATAACGGATCCGTTCTGCCTCGATTTCGGCTTGGGTGAACGGGTCTGATTCATCATCAAAACGCGTCCAGCCTTGTTCCCGGTAATCCGAGCGGCGCCTGGCCAGATCGACCAAGTTGGATCGCTGCAAAATGTTCTGTGCGTCCGCTACCCTGGATTCATCGGTCTTGACGGTTACAACCGTGCCGCCGCGTCGAATGCCTTCGGCATAGACGTGGGCATCATCTTCCGCGACCCCGGATCCCGTCAGCGCTCCGATCAGCCCTCCTGCAGCCCCACCGACAACAGCGCCAGCGGCAGCACCTGCGGCTGTCGCCGCAAGCCAACCGGCCGCAACCACTGGCCCGACGCCTGGAATAGCCATGAGGCCCAAACCGGTAAGAAGACCGCCGGCCCCGCCTGCCAAAGCCCCTAGACCGGCGCCAGTTCCGGCACCTTCGGCCACTCCATTGTCATTGTCAGGGTATCGCTCCGCAGCGTTGCTGGAAACCACGCTTATTTCTTCGTCGGTAAATCCAACATCTTGCAGTGTTCCCACCGCGGCCAGTGCGTCGGAATAGTCATCGAAGAGTCCCGTTGCGGTTTTCATGACCATCTCCAGTTGGGTTCGTTGGAGTTATTTCGCAACCACATTGCCTTGGTAGTCGAGCGAGACCATAACGGACTTTCCATCCTTGGTCGCTGAAGCTTGCCATATGCCCTTGTCATCCAATTTCAGCCCGGTGACGCCGGCATATCCGGCGGCCTCGATCCGTCCTTTGGCCTGTTCTTCAGTGAAGCTGTTCGCGCCCTCGACGGGGGCCGTCGGGTTCTGGCTGTCGGGAGTTGCTACTGCTGGCGTCTCGCCTTGAGGCGATGGCGTGGGTGTTGGTGTTTGTGCGTTCAGCGTAGTAGCCAACCCGGCGAGTAGACAAACCAAAATCAGTTGTTTCATGGGGATGTCCTTTGAGAAGAGGTGCCTCTCTGATCCGTTCAACTAACGAGCACTACTAAGGTTCCGAACGGCTGGGCCGGGGTGTCCAGAATTTGACTGGTGAAGCCGCGCCGTCGTTGTTCGGACGAAGGATTAATGCGCGCGAACCTGCAAATGGAGGGATTGGAGCAGCCTCCCAACAAGGAACATGACCTACTCCAGCGTTACTCCCGGCAGATAATTCCCCGGCAATGGGTGCCCTGGTGCTGCACCTTAAATGCGGAACCTCTTGCCGGGGCTGGTCGACCCCGGTTCCCGCCTTTCAGGCAGCGCTATGCTGAACCCCTTTGCGTGGGGATCAGCAATAGCTTGCCGGTGGTCGCCCGGCTTGCCATGTCGGCATGAGCACGGGCGGCATCAGAAAGCGCGTAGGTTCCACCGACGTGCAGCTTGAGCGACCCATCGTGAATCCAACGGAACAACTGCTCGGTGCGGGCGCGAAGAAGTTCGGGCGTACTGATGTGATCGAAGAATGTCGCATAGCCGATCTTGATGCTCTTCGGCAGGCTCATGATGTCGAGTGGCCCCGGACCGCCAAGCACCGGCCCATACCAGCAGAATGTGCCGGAGCGACGAAGTGCTGCGAGCGACCCCTGAAAGGTCTTGGGACCGGAACCGTCATAGACGACGCTCGCACCTTCTCCCCCGGTGAGACGCAAAACTTCAGCGGCAAACTTCCCCTCCGTGTCGACGATAACGTGGTTCGCGCCAGCCGCTTTTGCGACGTCCACCTTGTCGGTCGACGAAACGCGGCCGATCACATGTCCACCCCTCAGCCGGACGATCTGTGTCAGCAGCAGGCCGACGCCACCCGCCGCAGCATGCACGAGTGCGGTGTCTCCAGGCTGGATCGGGTAGAAATCGGTGGCGAAGTGGCTCGCGGTCAATCCTTGCATCATGAGGGAGGCTGCTGTCTTGTCATCGATAGTATCGGGAAGGCGCACGAGCGCATCCGTTGAGATCAGGACGTGCGAGGCATAGCTTCCTGGCGCGTAGACCCAGGCGACCCGGTCTCCGATAGCGAAACCATCGACCCCATCACCAAGCGCGACGATGCGTCCTGCACCCTCGACGCCGAGAATTTTCGGGTTGGGGCTGTCTGTCCACGCCATGCCCTGGCGCACGCCGATATCCATGAAGTTCACGCCTGCGGCCGCGACTTCGACCACCACATGCCCCGGGGTGGCGACCGGTTCTGGGAGATCGACAAATTCCATCACCTCGGTGCCACCGATTTCATTCATAACCACGGCTCTCATGATCTTCCTTTCTTGACTGATCATTCCAGAAACAAGCAAAATATTTTGCCCTCATGTCACTACCCGAAGCGCGATCCTGGCTAGGGCCTTGAGCTCTTTTGGCCCCGCGCCGCCGCGCGCAGCGATGCGGATGCCGGCAACATTGGCGAAGAGGAAATCGGCAGTCTCTTCCGTGGAAAGCGTTGCGTCGAGATCCCCTTGCGCCTGAGCCTCGCTGATGCATTGCTTGGCGGCATGCTTCAATCGCCGATCAGCAGCCTGATGAATTGCCGTTAGGTCAGGTCGGTTCTGGCCGAACTCGCAGACCGAGTTCACGCCAAGACAGGCCCGTGAAGCATTTTCGACCACTCGGTCCATCATCGCCCGAATGCCGTCCTGGGCACGCGGCGCACCGCGCAGCATGGCGATGTGGGCTTCCGTTTCCGCAGCGGCGTAGCGTTCGACAGCAAGGCAGTAGAGCTTCCACTTGTCGCCGAACGTATCATAAAGACTCTGCCGGCCAATCTTCATCGCACGGACGAGCATTTGGGTGGACGTGCCTTCGAAACCGTGTTCGCGAAACACCTCGATGGCGTCATCCAGCGCCTGCTCTCGATCGAATTCCTTGTTCCTTGCCATGGATGCGATTTAGGTATTCTGGAACGATCTGTCAAGAAAAGAATACGGCGAACGCTCGGGTAACTCCTTTAGAGCGTTGACTATGACATTTCAGGTTCGGTGGTTTGATTCCGTTCAAGGGCGAGGGATAGGAGACATCCTTGCTGCCGGCCTTCTGGTCGTCGAGTGATCTGAACGCCCGAGGAGCGTCAGGAGTGGATACTTGGCAGTGCGACCCAAGCGTCTCGATTGGGGCCGGAGAACGAACCCGCTGCGCGGGAGGGCGTCCGCGGTTGAAATAGAGGGCAGAGGCTGGAGGTCGCGCCTGGGTTGAACGTCGTCCGGCAAGGGCGGAGCATGACGAGCTTCTTTGCAGCCATTAGGCGCCTCGGGCTTTGCATCACGCTGCATCGGCTTCGCATGGACGAAAACTAGAACTTTAGGACTTTGGCAATTTCAAATGCCAATTGATCTTGCGTGTAGGGCTTGCCAAGACGTGGTAAATCTATTCCAGCACCGGGAGGCAGATCGGCGTAGCCGGTTGCAACCAGAATAGGAAGCGCAGGGTTGATTTCCAATGCTGCCTTTGCGAGTTGCGCGCCATTCATCCCCGGCATCGAATAATCCGTAATCATCAGATCGATCTGATCGCCCCCACCCAGAAGCTCCAGAGCCCTTGCGCCCGAATTTGCCTCAAGGACCTCATGGCCGAGATCTTCCAACATATCGACGGTGCTCATGGCGATAAGCGCGTCGTCGTCAACCACCAGAATCTTTGCTCTTGCTGTCACGCCCGGCTGGGCTGGCGCCAGGTCCATCCCCTTATCCTCTATTTTCTGCGTCGTGGAAGGAAACCAGATTTCCGCTTTGGTTCCGTGCCCAGGCGCGCTGAACAACTGAAATTTGCCGTTCAACTGGACAGCAAGCCCATGAATCATCGATAAACCCAAGCCAGTACCCTTCCCCAATTCCTTGGTGGAGAAAAAGGGGTCAATCGCTTTCTTGAGCGTTTCGCCATCCATTCCATGCCCGGTATCTGTTACTGAAATCCGAAGGTAGGATCCCAAAGCTAGCCTATCCTCGGGCATTGATTGAGCAAGATCGAGTTCCACGACGAGTGACCCACCGTCCGGCATCGCGTCGCGCGCATTCACAGCCAGGTTGAGCAAGGCAAGTTCCACCTGATTGCCGTCCACCAGTGCGTGCGGCAGCCCGTTGGTCAAATTCAATCGCAGAGCAATCGCCGAGCCGATGGAACGCTCCAAAAGATCGGTCATGCCGCGGATGAGTTTTTCCAGATCAACGGGTTCGACCTGAAGATCCTGTCGCCTGGCGAAGGCGAGCAGGCGCTGCGTCAGCGCCGCACCACGACGGGCGCCCTGCATCGCACCCTCCAGAAGCCTTGCCGCCTTTGGGTTGTTTACCAGGTGCTTTCTCAACAGGTCGAGATTGCCCATGACGGCCATGAGAAGATTATTGAAATCGTGGGCAACACCGCCTGTGAGCTGTCCGATTGCCTCCATCTTCTGTGCGTGGCGCAAATGCTCCTCAGCCCGCTCCCGCTGCGCCACCTCAGCCAAGAGTGTATCATGCGCCCGGCTAAGCTCGGCCGTTCGCTGAGCCACGCGCTCTTCCAGTGTATCGTTCAGGTCCCGCAACTGGTCTTCGTAGCGTTTGCGGTCAGTGATATCCGACGACACGCCAACCAAACGTTCGGGATGGCCGCTTTTGTCCGATACGACGCGAGCGCGGATTTCCGTCCAGTGAACGCTGCCGTCGGGCCATAGAGTGCGATGGTCTATGGCGTAGTCGCGGCCGCTATCGATGCTTTC
This sequence comes from Ensifer sp. Root1252, assembly GCF_001425885.1. Taxonomy (NCBI): domain Bacteria; kingdom Pseudomonadati; phylum Pseudomonadota; class Alphaproteobacteria; order Hyphomicrobiales; family Rhizobiaceae; genus Ensifer; species Ensifer sp. Root1252. Next base: position 68,763 of record NZ_LMDT01000005.1, read on the forward strand.
CTTCACGGCGTTGAGGACGCGCTCCCTGTCATCCCCGTGGATACTTGAAAGCGCTTCCTCATAGGAAAAAGCCATAGTGGCCGGACGTCCGAAAATTGCCTTGCACGTGTCGGACGCCGCAAACCGCATGCTGTCCAATTCAAGTTCCCAGGTTCCGAGCCGGCCGGCAAGAAGCGCTGTTTGAAGACGCGATTCTCCTTCGCGAAGCTCTTCAATCCGAGCGCGTGCCTCGTACTGGCGTCGCCGTCCCCTAATTGCGGTGCGGGCCACGCTGGCAAAAGTGACAGCATTGAATGGCCGCTCCAGGAAAGTCACGTTACCGAAAAGCTCCGACAGTCTTGCCGCCGCAGGGTTGCGTTCGGGGCTACCGCCGCGATGGGTTAGAATAATGAATGGAAGATCGGACCAGCTAGGCTGGTTGTTTATCCAGGAAGTTATCTGCCGCAGATCGGAAAACCGAAGAGCCTCCTCCGTTGCAACCGCAAAAAAGGTATCGTCATTGAGCGATTGAGCGAATTGAGGAAGATCACTCGCTATCGCACAAGCGATGCCAATTTCCCCCAGCAGCCTGTTTGCGACATCCGCGTCTCGCCCCTGCGGAGTGAAGACCAAGGCCAGTGATGTTACCGGGTCAGGAATTTGCGTCACTCGCGCTTGAGGAATTCAGCAGCGGCCCTGGCGTGCCTACAAACGTCGGCACCCCCCTCAGCACACCTTGGAAACTGGACAGGGGTTCACCAAACGACAACCCCTTGTTGCCTATACCGAACTCGCGGATTGTGTCCTCGTGGTATCCGGTTCGCTTCTTGATGACGGAAACCGCCCGCCGCACCTTGCCGGCCGCCTCGAAATACCGGAGCAAAACAACGGTATCGGCCAAATAGGTCACATCCACAGGCGACTTCATATCGCCAACCAGGCCATGTTGAGCAACGGTCAGAAACGTATTGGTGCCCTGCCTGTTCAAATATTGAAGCAGCTCATGCATGTGGAGAATGAGTGCGTTCTCCTCCGGCATGGAGGCTTGATAGCCGTTGATACTGTCGATCACCACGGTCTTTGCCTGGGCACTATCCACGCGCTCACGGACGCGATGGGCAAACTCACCAGGAGAAAGTTCCGCTGCATCAAGTTGCTCGATATGGAGATCACCCGACTCTCGCATCGTCTCCAGATCGATCCCCATGGCACGCATGCGTGAAAACAACAGACCGAGTTCTTCATCGAAAACAAAGACAGCCGCCTTCTGCCCCCTTCGAATAGTCGATGCCACGAACTGAAACGCAAAGGTGCTTTTACCGGTACCTGCGGGGCCTAAGATCAGCGTGCTGGATCCCAGTTCAACACCCCCACCCAGCAGCGCGTCAAGCGCAGGGATCCCGCTGCTCAACGACACGCGTGCAAAATTCGTCCGGTGTTCAGAAGCTACGAGACGAGGGTAGACAACAACACCACCGGTCTTGATCGTGAAATCGTGATAACCGCCTCGAAACGCCTGACCGCGATATTTCATTACCCGCAGTCTGCGGCGTTCCGGACCGTAATTAGGAGCCAGCTCTTCAAGATGAATGACGCCGTGAACGACACTGTGCACGGTCTTGTCCAAGGTATCCGAGGTCAAGTCATCGAGAAGCAGGACTGTTACGCTTTGCCGGGCGAAAAAGTGTTTTAACGCAAGAATTTGCCGACGATACCTGAGAGAGCTCTGTGCCAAAAGTCGGATTTCCGACAAACTGTCGAGAACAACGCGGCTCGGCTTTACACGCTCGAATGCCTCGAGGATCAGTTTTAGGGTTTCGCCGAGCTCGAGGTCTGAGGAGTACAGCAGGCTCTGTTGCCTGTCGTCGTCAAGAAGCGTTTCGGGAGGGGCAAGCTCGAAAACCTCAATGCTTTCATCGATTGTCAGACCATGCGACGCCGCACCCGCGCGCAATTCGCGTTCGGTTTCCGATAATGTGATGTAGAGGCCTCGCTCGCCAACCTCACTCCCTTGGATAAGAAATTGCAGGGCGATAGTTGTTTTCCCTGTGCCAGGATTTCCTTCCAGCAAAAACACGTGCCCTTTGGAAAGCCCGCCGACCAAGATGTCATCCAGCCCGGATACTCCCGTTTGCGCCTTTTCCACGTTGGGGTCTTCACTCATTCACTGCCCTCATTGTTCGTGCGCTGCCCTCTTTATTCGTGCCGAAAGAACTAGGGCAAAGGAGCGATCTTTCAACTGAAAGGCTTGCCCCTTTCCGGTCATCCTTCCGGCATCCAATTTCCGGCAGGCCACTGCCCGCGCCGGAAACAAACGCGATGTCCCGCCGTTTTAGAGGACAGTCACATACAAAGGGAGGATGATCCCATTGGCGTTGAACAAGCCCCAACGAAGTGGCGACTAGGGGGCCGAAGGCTTCCGGGCTCCGAGTTTCGAAAGCAGACCTTGAGCCTGGCGGGCGCGTGATCTGACGCGAAGTGGACCTTCAGTCGCCCTCGGCTGAACGCACGCGCCGACGCCCCCCTTCGTAAGTCCGAAATCCTTGGTTTCAGTCCCATCATTTCAGCTATAAGGTGGGAGACATCGCCCAAAGGGGATTCAAGGCATATGCCCCCAGAGAAGAAGGACCGTTCGCCTGTTGCGCTGGAACAGCGCGACGTAAGCGCCGACCAGCGCATGTTCTCGCCTTCCGTTGCGCGAAATTCGGCGCCGATCCTCGCGGTCCTAAAACGTGTCCTTCCAACACATGGCGCCGTGCTGGAGATTGGATGCGGAACCGGCGAGCACGCCGTGTGTTTTGCGGGAGCAATGCCCAACCTCACCTGGCAGCCGAGCGATCCGGATGCCGACGCCCGCACCAGCACGTCTAGCTGGATCGAATTCGCAGGGCTGAAGAATGTGCTGGCACCGCGGGATATTGATGTGTGCTCAGGACACTGGGGCGTCGAACAAACGGGGCATTTTGACGCCATCGTGTCGATCAATATGATCCATATCGCGCCATGGGCGGCAAGCTTGGGACTGTTCGCAGGAGCTGGCCGTTTGCTTCACGCTGGTGGGCTTCTTCTTCTCTACGGCCCATTCATGCGCGACGGGGCACACAACGCCCCCTCGAACGCTGCTTTCGACGCGGCTCTAAAGGAGCGCAACCCATCCTGGGGTGTGCGTGATATCGCTGATCTTGAACAAGTGGGTGAGGCCGCTGGACTTAATCTCCGCGAGACGATCGAGATGCCTACCAACAATATGTTGCTGGTCTTCTCCAGCGGTGGTGCCTGAACGACAATCGTCCCAGGTGCCCATGCGACGAGAAATGGGAGGACGCGTCGTGTCAGTCGCCACTGAGCCGGTGCTGGGCGTTGCCAAGGAGATGCGCTCGGTTTTGGCCTTTGGTCAGCGGGTCCTGGAGGGTAGTGGCCTTGGTCCGGACACCTGTGACTTCATGTTCGGTACCCCCAGGGACGGTCGCATGGGGCGAAGCAGAAATGTATCCGGTTCGTGGAGAGCTGCTGCGCGAAGGTGATGACTACTGTTAGTGGCGCAACTTCGACCTCCAGCGTGGTCGACGGCAATGTCTGCTTTCAGGCGGCGGCAGCTCACCTCAACGGACGACAGGCGGGGAGGCGCATTGCGGACTGACGGCCTATCACCAAAAGGGACTAATGTTAGATCATCGGAGGCTTCAGAAGCGCGCCAATCCGCGAGATACTAACCGAGGGAATAAAATCGAAGTCGGCGCAGATGGCCATCGCCTGATCTTTGGTCAATCCCGCTGTCGAGGTAACGTTCGTGTCACCGTTGCCAACAGCCCAAGCACTCTCCCACAGCACCGCCAGCAAGTGGGCGCCGCTCTGCATGTTCTTGACGGTCTTGTTACCGAACTTTCGCCATAGGTGCTCCGCTCGCTCCTTCGGCTTGCCCAAAAAGCTGCCGAACTCGTTGACGACCGCCATCGGCGGAATTGAGGTGAAGGTCTTGCGCATCATCTCAACGGTTAGCTTGGCGGCCTCGAAACCGGTCGTAATCATCTCCTCAGCTTCGGTTTTTGGGGTGCTGAGAAGACCAGCCAGGACCTTCTCACGGAAGGCGCTGATCATGGTGTCTTCATATCCCCCATGGACGCCTTTGCCGAAACGTCTCATCTCCGTCTGGCCCTTCCGCTCGCCGCGCGTGAAGGTGTACTCGACCAGACGCAGCGGATCACCGTCATGCAGATATGAGATATGGAGCGGCTGGCACGCATCCCCAATGTAGTGAGTGAGCGTGCCCGCAGCACACACGAACTCTCGGGGCTTGTCGGCGGCGGCGAACTCGACCATCGCGTCGAATGTTTGCCAGACCCGGAAAGGCAGCAACCCGCGATACTTTTCGGCTATCGCGTCGCCGCTCTCAAGATCGGTGACTGAGTCGTAGAAGGCTGCCCATTTTCGGGGGTCGATGAACGTTTTCGGGTCGTCCCTACAAAGTTCCAGGAGAGTCTTTCCATTGGGATCGGGCTGATCCATGTCGGCGAAATGATTGGGCCCCTCGAAGGTGCGGGCGAATCCCTGCTTCGCGATACGTGGCTTCCAATAGAAGTCCGGCACATCCGCCAGTGCCACAAAATCCGCAGAACCCATTCCTGAGAACTCCCCCGCGAGGATGGTGGCGTCATCGTGACTGATGATGTCGGCATTGTTTTTCATCAGCGTGTTGAGTTTCGGCGACCGGTTCGACAGCGCGACCTGGGCGCGATTGGCGATCGAGAAGTGACCGATGGCACTCCATGTGTCGGGCTGATCGAGATTCCAGTTGCGGACCGGGTCGACGCCTAGCTCGGCACACACGCGCGACAGGAGCGTTGCCAATACATAGCTCTGCGGGCGCGCTTCGCCGGCCGAATAGAGCATGTTTCGGCCCCACTGCATGGCCAGCGGCTGGTAGTCCTTGTGCTTGGCCTTGGACTTAGGCGATTTGCCCTCGTCGTCTGGCTCGAGAAGCCAGAGTGTTCCTGAATCACCGGGGTGGGTTGCGAACGTTGGTTCTTTCGCCTTGTTGGCCTCAGCAGGACGGGGGCCAATGAGCAGGTCAGCGACGTACTCAAACCCGCCATTGGTCTTGTAGCGGTAAAAGAGTGCGGCTATCTCGCCCTCCATCTCACCGCTTGCGGCACCGGTACCACGAACGTCGCGACCGATGAGCGCCAACGAAATGGTATGGACTGAGAGGTCGACCATCTTTCCCATTTGGCCGACATGGCGGATTTCGGCGGTCCAACGGTCGAGATTGTCGATGTCGATGAGGCCGACATCGAGATTGACGTAGACGTCGCGGCCCGGCCAGCCGGGGTAGTGCGTCGTGAACAAGGCGCGCGTCAAATGCTTCTCGGAGCTCACGCCAATGCGCTGTTCCTTACCGCCTAGCCGCGAATAGATAATTTCACCCGCTTCGCCGGCGACATGTCGGTTCGTGAGGGCATAGACGGTGTGACCATCGCTCACCAGGCACGCGATCGTGGCAGCGTACTCCTGGCCCTGGTTGCGCGCGATGACGGGCCACCCGCCGCCGATATTGTTGACCGGAAAGACCGTGCTGAGCGGACGCGTCTCGTTCCGGCTTTCCTTGGGCGCTTCAATCACGCACACCGGGACGCTGCGGCCATCCGGCAGGTATAGCGTCTTCGGCACTAGGTCGCCTGGCTCTAGCTCTTTTTCTGTAACCCAGCGTTCGACGAAAACGAGTATCGCTGGCCAGGAGTAGTAGCGAACTTGCGAGTTCGCGAGCGTGCGCGCGTAAGTGCCGTGGACTTTGCCCTCGCTGCGCTCGGTCGGCCAGCTATCTTTGGTGCGGATGCGGTAGAGGCCGATAGCTGTCGCGATCACGTTCGCGTGGCGCATGAGGTGGATGTGGTACTGGTCTCGTGCATCGAGAAGATCGCGCAACGAGAGTTGGTCATGGGCTCGATCAAGACGTTTCGTAGCCATGCTGCCCCCAACAGAATTGCGATTCTAGTATCGCCTCAACAACTCTCGCCGTCTAGGCCAATGTCTCATGTGTTCCACGGTTGCATTTGGATTTAGTATTAATGGTCACTCGCAAGGTAACCCTGTCACACTCCCTTTTCGAATGTGGCCATTGGAGAAGCAGACCGTCGGCCTCAGAACTCTATCGCGTGCTATGAACGACCAACTTGAGGGCGCAATGCTGCGTTCACAGACTTAAGCGTGGACGTCGCCTTAGAGGCGGACAGAATCGCGCTCCCACCAGATCGCATAATGTATCAACGGGAATAAGGCGATTTGGCCTCGTGCAGTTCAGCTGGAGGAGGCGAGCCGTGGGTGTGGCAACCGGGGGCGGGCATTCAGCGGTGTCAGTCAGGGCAGTTGCCAGTTTGATGTCCCGCCAGCAAAGGTTTGGCGCACCGTGCACTACGGCGTCTGCTGCTTCCGTTTTTCCTCGTCGTATGCGCGGTGGTCAACCAATTTGCTATGGGAGAACTTCGACCGTAACCGGCCGGTCCGCAAGCTTCTCGAGAGTTGCCGGCGACGCCTTATAGGTCCCGATGTGAAGCGTCTGGTCTGAGTAATCGATGCCGGCTGTATTGTAGTAAAAGCCGAGGTTTCCCCACGGGACGAAGTAGATGAGGTCGCCGTCTTCGGGGTCGGATCCGGGCGAGCCGATGTGCTTGAGCTTACGGGGCAGATAGCTGATTTTTTCGCGGCCGGCGAATTCCTCAAGCTTGAGTGTGAGCGGCAGCATCGAAAGGAAGTCGCGCACTGCTGGACTGTCTTCGCCGACTGTTACGTCTACCGTCGTTGCACCATCGGTGAACCGCACGACCCTACCGATCACTGAAGTCGGATTGCGATCCTTTGTTTGAGCAAAGGACATGGTGGGCATTGCGACCGAATGGGCTGCGAGCAAGAGTGCAACCATTTGACGATTGAAGCGCGACATTCTTTCGTTCTCTCGGTTGGCACCGGCTCACTGTTTCCGGCGCGACATGATCGGGATCGAGGGGCTTTCGTTCCTGCTCAAGCCTTTCGACACCGACCAATATAAACGGTCGAGCAGCATCCGATTACCTCTGCCACTTCGCTTGCCGTCATGGGCCTAGTTCATGAGTCCCGCTCAGTCGGGCGAAGATCATCAGCCGACTGATCGATGCGCTTCATAAGCGCATGCGCATTTCCGGCGCTAATCGCGCAGCCAGATCGAAGGTACTGTCTCTACCAGGTTGATCGTTGACCGCCAGCAATCGCCGCGAAGCCATGCAACCCAACGGGAGGATCCATGAAAACCCGTTTTGAGCCAGTGTTGAAGCCTTGGACGACAACGCGGCGATGCGTTGCGCCTCTCCTGGGGCGCGCCCGACGTCGCCTGGCAGGTAAGGCAACCGGCCCCGTGGTCTCCGCGGAGGCGCTCGGCGATGCTATCGATCGTGAAGTAAAAGAGGGCCTTGCCTACATGTTCTGGGGCCGGCTGGTCGCGCTGGGAACGCTCGCCCTGGGGGCGGTCCTTGCCGTCCCGCTCGACCGTTCGGGCCTATATGTGGCTGCCATCGTGGCTTTCGGGTTGCTCAATGCACTTTCCTTTGGCTTGGCACGCAGCAGTCGCTTTGCGACAGTGGCGACATGGTCGTTCGTCGTCATCGACGCAGCGATATTGACTTACATCTTTGTCACGCCTTCGCCGTTCGCCGTCGAAGGCTGGACGTCCCAGCTCAATCTTCGCTTACCGAATTTCCTGTATCTGGGTGTGTTTCTGGTGAGCATGGCGCTCACCTACTCGCCAGCCCTCGTCGTCTGGAGCGGCGCGGTCACCATTATCGTCTGGAACATCGCCTACTGCTGGGTCGCCACGCGGCCCGATTCCATCGCATATGGGAGAGATTTGCTCGATGGCGGGTTGAGTGATGCTGACATCATCGCGCTGGTGCTCGATCCGCGCTCCGTGAGCCTGATCAATCTCTCATATCAGACGATGTTCCTGGTGCTCGTGACGATCATTCTCGCGATCGCTGTTTGGCGCTCGCGCCGGCTTGTTCGCAAGCAGGTCGCGGCGGAGGCCCAGCGCAGCGCCTTGTCGCGCTACTTCTCGCCGAACATCGTCCGCGAGTTGTCCAGCGGGTCGAATGGCTTTGGAGAGCCTTCGCTCCAGACGGCCGCGATCCTCTTTGCCGATATGGTGGGCTTCACCAGGGTTTCGGAGGGGCTCGCACCAGAGGATCTCGTTAAACTGCTGAAGGAGTATCACGCACGTCTGGCGACGGTTGCCTTTGCCCACGGCGGGACCGTGGACAAATATATCGGAGACGAGATCATGGTGCATTTTGGCACCCCTCGTCCCCGGAAGGACGATGCCGCGCGAGCGCTTGCTTGCGCGCGGGACATGCTGGAGCAGGTCCGGCAGTGGAACGAGCAGCGGCTCGCTTCTGGCGAATACCCAATCGAGGTCGGCATCGGCGTCCATTACGGCGAGGTCATCGTCGGAAACATCGGAGACGAGCGTCGCCTCGAATACACGGTGCTGGGCGACACGGTGAATGTAGCGAGCAGGCTCGAACGGCTGACGCGCACGATTGGGACATCCCTTGCGGTCAGCGAGGACCTACTGATCGCGGCACAGGCGCAAAGCTCGAATCTGGGGCCTACAATCGAGGAACTGCGGCCAGATCAGATGCACTTCGTGCGCGGGCGTCGGCGACCGATCGCCGTCTGGTACCTTCCGCGTGCGCACAAGCATGAAGGGCGAGGCGTAGCCAGCCGCCGCCAGCACTCGGTCCCGGCACAGTCGAAGCAAGTGGATCCTATCCTGCCTGTGACCGGAACTACGACCTTTGATATCTCAAGGCGTCTACCACCACCTTGAATGCCGGCGAGTTCTGATGCCGGCTCGGATAGTAGATATAGTAGCCGGGGAAGGGCGGTGACCAGTCGGAAAGCAGCGCGACCAGACGTCCCGCCTCGATATGATCGGTCACCAAGTCCTCCGGCAAGAAGGCTATCCCATGACCTGCAAGCGCGGCGTCTACCATGGGATAGGACGTGTTGAACGCGAGTTGTCCGTCGACCCTGACGCGAAGCTCCTGGCCGTTCTTCTCAAACTCCCAGATATAGAGACCCCCGCCGGTTGCCTGGCGCATGTTGATGCAGTCGTGCTGCATCAAATCCTGTGGATGCTCCGGGATCGGCCGATCTGCAAGATACTGCGGAGAGGCCACGGCGAGCATCCGCCAGTCGGGTCCGATCCTGACCGCGATCATGTCCTTTTCGATGCTTTCGCCGAGCCGAACACCTGCATCGAAGCCGTCTTCGACGATGTTGCGCAGGCCATTGTCACGACTGAGCTCAATCTTGATATCAGGGTACTTCGACAGGATCGGTTTCAGCTTGGGCCAGACGATGGTTTCGAGCGCATGATCCGACAGGGTAATCCTGATCGTACCCGACGGCGTGTCGCGCAACGCCGTAAGTGCCGCCAGATCGCTCCTGATTGCGGATATTCTCGGCGACAACGAATGAAACAAGCGATCCCCGGCTTCAGTCAAGGCAACGCTTCGCGTCGTCCTAGTCAGCAGTCTCAGCCCCATCCGGGTTTCGAGCCGCTTGATCGTGTGACTGAGCGTCGACTGGGTTATGCCAAGCTTGGCGGCTGCCTTGGTGAAGTTGCGCTCCTCGGCAACGGCGAGGAACCATAACAGGTCATTGAAGTCTTCTTTGGCCATCGATTTTCGCTTGGTCCGCCTCGGTCGATTTATGGTGCGTGTCGATAAATGTAAGCGAAGCATGGCGTCTAATCCATAGCCGTCTCCTTTGTTAGCGTCTGTGCTGAGACAGTTTCGTTCGAGATCGTCGTGCGCATCCTAAGGAGACCGCCATGGAACTCACCATCAATGGGACCAAACACCAGGTCGACATCGAACCCGACACACCGCTGCTTTGGATCCTTCGCGACGAACTCGCGATGACGGGCACGAAGTATGGTTGCGGACTCGCCCAATGTGGCGCCTGCACCGTGCTTGTCGATGGACAAGCGACGCGGTCTTGCGTCACTCCCGTTGAGAGCGTCGCCGGCGCCGACATCATGACGATCGAGGCGGTTGCTGATGACCCGGTTGGTCAAAAGGTCGTTGAGGCCTGGGTGGCCAACCAGGTCGCCCAATGCGGCTACTGCCAGTCCGGTCAGGTCATGGCGGCAACGGCGCTCTTGAAACAAACCCCGAAGCCGACGGACGAGGACATTGCCGGTGCGATGGTCAACCTCTGTCGCTGTGGCACCTACAACGCGATCGCGGCGGCTGTCCGCGATGCCGCGCAAGCTTGATCCGAGGTGAACCATGAACGACATGACACCCATCATTCCCGAAGCTCAGGCCACCGAGAACGGCAAACCCTTCAAGGTATCCCGACGCGGCTTTCTTGGCGCATCGCTCGGCGCGCTTGTTCTTGGCGTGACGCTTCCGGCGGCTCGAACCCGCGCACTAGCGGCCGCTCCGGCGTCCGTCACGCCAGGTTCCCGGGTTGCGGCATTCCTGGAAATCCGGCCCGACAGCACGGTACTTTTCCGCAGTGCCTTCATTGAAGGAGGCCAGGGGATCTTTACCGCCATGGCGCAGATCGTCGGCGAGGAACTGGACGTCGATCCGGCGAACTTCGTCGTGGAAGGCGCTCCCCCCGGCCCGGATTATCTCCTGACCGGTGGCGGGCGGTTCACGGGCGGCAGCATGTCGGTCCGCATGAGCTACGACACGATGCGCAAGCTCGGTGCATCCGCTCGGCATATGCTGCTGCAGGCCGCCGCGGCAAAGCTTGGCGTGCCTGCGCCCGAGCTTTCGACGGAACCGGGGAGGGTGGTCCACGCCGCTTCCGGTCGCGCAATCCCCTACGGCGATATTGCCGACGACGCCGCGAATTTGCCGTTGCCGGCTGATGTCACGCTCCGAGATCGAGCAAACTTCCGCTGGATTGGCAAACCTTTCGCGCGGCTTGACGCGCGCGACAAATCGACGGGCAAGGCGAAGTACTCGATCGACCAGACGATCGACGGCATGCTCTATGCGGCCGTCCAGCACAGCCCGCGCCTGGGCGGCGAGCCCGAGATGATGCAGAACGAAGCGGACGTGCGTGGCATGCCCGGCGTTCACTCCATCCATAAGCTACCCGGCGCTGTTGCAGTGGTCGCCAACAGTTGGTGGCGTGCGCGACGCGCTGTCGAGGCTTTGCAGGTGAGTTGGACAGAGGCTGCTTCCGGGATGTCGCACCCCATGCCGGCGGACTTCTCTTCCGAAGCGCATATGGCGAAGTTGAAAGCCACATCCGGTGATGGCGTAGCCTTCGAAACGGAGGGCGATGCGGCTGGCACGCTTGCGGGAGCGGCGCGTGTGATCGAAGCGGTCTATGATGCACCCTATCTCGTGCATGGACAGCTTGAACCGCCATCGGCGCTCGCGCGCTGGAACGAGGACGGATCTCTCGAGCTATGGCTCCCCAACCAGGCACCGGAGATGTTTCAGGCCGATGCCGCGAAGGTCGCCGGCATCGCACCAGAGAAGGTCATTATCCACTCACCGATGCTGGGCGGTTTCTTCGGACGCCACTTTCTCTATCAGACGGCGAACCCGTATCCCCAGGCAATTCTGCTTGCCAAGGCGGTTGGACGCCCGATCAAGCTCCTCTGGAGCCGAGAGGAGGAATTCCTGCGCGATGCGCTCCGGCCGATGGCTGCAGTCCGTTTCCGCGGCGGAATTGATGCCAGCGGCACGCCGGTGGCACTCTCAGCCGTTGCGGTCGGAGAGGGGCCAACGGGCCGGTGGTTCGGTCGCCAACCCGACAAGGTCGACAGTTCCGCCGTCGAGGGGATAGCCGGCAAGGTCTATGCGATCCCTAATCGACGTGTCGGCCAGATCCATGTTGACGACCCCGCGATCATCGGCTTTTGGCGTTCTGTCGGTCATTCGATGAACGACTTTTTCTACGAGACGTTCTTCGATGAGATGGCGGATGCAGGTCAGCAGGATCCTTACGAACTGCGCCTCCGTCTCCTGGCTGGCAGTCCACGTCACAAGACGCTGCTTCAGGCCGTGGCTGATCTCTCCGGCGGGTGGAAGCGTGGACCGTTCGCTGCCGAAGACGGCACCCGGCGCGCCAGAGGCGTCGCTATGGCCTCGCCGTTTGGCAGCGAAGTGGCGACGATCGCCGAGGTGTCGTTGCGCGATGGTGAAATCGCCGTGCATGACGTTTGGGTGGCGATCGATCCCGGCAGCATCGTCAATCCTGCAATTATCGAAGCGCAGATGAACTCGGCCGTTGCCCTTGGACTTTCATCGGCTCTGCTTGAGGAAGTCGTCTACGTAGACGGCGTGCCGCAAGCACGAAACTACGACGGCTATCAGATCCTAACGCCAGACCGCATGCCGCGGGTTCATGTCCGGATCGTCGAGAGCGGTGCGCCCATGGGTGGTATTGGCGAGCCAGGTCTGCCCGGCGTTCCGCCGGCCGTAGCCAATGCCCTCTCAGTCCTCGCCGGCAAGCGTGTTCGAAGCCTGCCAATGTCCAAATTTGATCTCAAGGAGGGTGACGGTTGAAGACACTCGTTCTGGCCTCTTTGGCTTCTCTCATCGTGGCCGGTAGTGTTGCGCCTGCCTATTCCCAGGAGACGGATGCCGCGCCTGGAGCGCGGCTGTTCCAGCAACGCTGCGGCACATGCCATCAGATCGCCACCACTCGCAACGGCGTTGGGCCCCATCTGCAGGGGGTCGTCGGACGGACGGCCGGAAGTGATGAGGGCTTCAAGTATTCTCCCGCCCTCAAGGCATCGGGAGTGACCTGGACGACGGAAACGCTGGATACGTTCCTGACAAACCCGGGCGCGATGGTCCGGGGCACGCGGATGACGCAACGCTTCAACAACGCGGAAGAGCGGCGTGCGATCATCGAGTTCCTCGGCTCGCGCTAGGCACAGGCAAGCATGCGGGGTGGCGGCGGCATTGCTCGGCGCCGCCACCCCGCACTTCGTTGGTTCGCGGATTTATGCGCCTCTTCGATTAATGCAAGTGAACGATGTCGGCTAATTCGATTTTTTCCACCGTGCTAATCAGTTTCGCACGGGAGAAAACTCGCTGAATTGAAGGGCGAAACTAATGACCCACATGACGTATGAAGAGACACTGACGAGACCCGCCGCGGCCTGGGGCGCCGTCGTCTCGATGGCACTTTGTGTCGCGGTACTGATCGCTTCAGAGTTCATGCCCGTCAGTCTCCTGACGCCGATTGCAAGCGATCTTGTCATGACGGAAGGCCAGGCAGGACAGGCAATTTCGATATCCGGGCTGTTCGCCGTGGTGACGAGCCTGTTCATTGCAGGGATCACCCGGAGCATCGATCGCAAGGTTGTCCTGTCATCGTTCTCGGTCTTGCTGGTCGCTTCAGGCCTCATCGTCACATTTGCCCCGAACTACACAGTCCTGATGATAGGTCGCGCACTGCTTGGGATTGCGATTGGCGGCTTCTGGTCGATGTCCACCGCAATTGTCATGCGCCTTTTGCCCGCCACCGCTGTGCCGAAGGGGCTTGCGATATTGAACGCTGGGAACGCGATTGCGGCGACGATATCCGCACCGCTGGGCAGCTTTCTGGGCGACTACATTGGATGGCGCGGAGCATTTTTCTTCGTGGTGCCTTTGGCGCTGATCGCGCTTATCTGGCAGTGGCTGAACATGCCCTCGCTGCCGCCGCGTCGACGGCGCGCCGCCGGCAATGTTTTCCGCCTGCTCAAGCGCAGACAAGTCGCGATCGGCATGACAGCAATCCTACTGCTGTTCATGGGGCAATTTGCGCTCTTCACCTATCTCAGACCCTTCCTCGAGTCCGTCGCCGGCTACTCCGTTTCCGCCTTGTCTCTGGTGCTCTTGTTAATGGGACTCGCCGGCGTGGTCGGAACCTGGAGCATCAGTTCGCTGCTTTCGACGCGCCTTTACCCGATCGTGATTGGTATTCCCCTTGTCATGGCAGCGATAGCTGCAATGCTGATTGCATTTGGCTCGGCGAAGATTGCCGTTGCGGCCCTCCTGATTGCCTGGGGCTTCTTTGGCACCGCCGCGCCCGTCGGCTGGGGAACCTGGTTGAGCAGGGTACTCCACGATGATGCAGAGGCAGGCGGGGGGCTGCAGGTCGCCGTCATCCAGTTTGCCATTACCATTGGCGCGGCTGCTGGCGGATTCCTGTTCGACTGGAGCGGATGGTGGAGTTCGTTCGCATTGGCAGCCATTCTCCTGCTTGGATCGTCGGCGGCAGCTTTTGCGGCGTGGATGGATTGGGAGCGTTCAAGATGAAACGGCAAGCCACCTCGATGACGCGCCGCACTCTGCTCGGCGCGGTTATCGTCGGCACGGCCTTGCCACATCTCGCATGGGCTGAGGAGCAGACACACATGAAGGCACGTTTCATCTTCGCTGATCACGACTTTACGGTGACACTAAATGACAATCCGTCTGCCCGTGACTTCGCCTCGATGCTTCCGCTGGATCTGGCGTTCTCGGATTTCTCCAACGAGAAAATCGCCTACCTGCCGCGCAAGCTCCATCTGGAAGCAAGAGGACCTTTCCCCAACGAGGCTGCAGGCGACCTCTGCTACTACATCCCGTGGGGCAATCTTGCCTTCTTCCACGGCGATTACATCTCAACGAGAGATCTCATTCGGCTCGGTCGCATTGATGGCGGCATCGAGCCGCTGCTCACGCGCGGCGAGTTTCCGCTTCGCGTCGAACGCCTGTCCTGACGCCATCGAAAGGGAGTGAAGCATGCTGGCTACGGTTCTGCACGGCAAAGGCGATATCCGTTGCGAGGAGGTCGCCGAACCAAAAATTCTCAAACCCACCGACGCCATCATCAAGTTGGCGGCGTCCTGTGTTTGCGGCTCCGACCTATGGCCCTACCGTGGGCTCCAGCCGGTGGGCGGGCCGACACACATGGGCCATGAATATTGCGGCGTCGTCGTCGAAGTCGGCGAAGACGTCAAGACGTTGAAGCCAGGCCAGTTCGTCGTGGGATCATTCTGCATTTCCGACAATACGTGCCCCCACTGCCGCTTCGGTTTTCCGTCCTCCTGCGAACAGCGGGAGTTCATGTCTGGTGCGCAGGCGCCCTATGCCCGAATTCCGCTCGCTGACGGCACGTTGGTGGCGACCCCCGAAATGCCGTCCGACGACCTTATCGCGAGCTTGTTGGCCGTTTCGGATGTCCTTGGTACCGGCTGGTATGCAGCAGATGCGGCGCGGGTTCAGCCCGGGTCGACGGCCGTCGTCGTCGGCGACGGCGCGGTCGGTCTGATGGGCGTGCTCTCGGCCAAGCAAATGGGGGCTGAGAAGATTATCGCCATGAGCCGGCACAAGACTCGTCAGAATCTCGCGCTCGAATACGGTGCCACGCATATCGTCTCGGAACGAGGCGACGAAGGTGTCGCACGGGTCAAAGAGTTGACAGGCGGCGTCGGGGCTGAATCCGTTCTTGAATGCGTCGGAACGCAGGAGGCGATGACGCAGGCGATGAACTGCGCTCGTCCCGGAGGACACATCGGCTTTGTCGGCGTACCGCATGGTGTCCAGATCGATGGTCAGACCCTGTTCTTCGCCCAGAAGAGCCTGATGGGCGGCCCGGCTCCCGTCCGCCGCTATCTCCCCTATCTCATGGAACTTGTACTGAACCGTGAGATCAATCCGGGAAAGGTCTTCGATCTCGAGGTTCCTCTCGCTGACGTTGCCGAAGGTTACCGCGCGATGGATGAACGTCGCGCGATTAAGACCCTCCTACGAGTCTGAGAGCGAGGCATACAGCCGGGCGGGCTGCTCCGCCTGGCACTCTAACCTGGCGCCCAGGGGCGGTGGCCGTCCAATTCATGGAACTGATGTGAACGACAATCCGCTTCTCATTTTGCCGACGCCTGTCAGGGCGCGTCTAACGGACGACCCCATTGAACTCCTCAAGTTCGCCGCTGAAGCATTCAAGGACTCGCAGGTAGCGATCGCAACACTGGTTGAAATCCGGGGCGGTGCTGCGCGATCACTCGGCTCACAGGTGATTGTGCTCAGCGATGGTCGCTTTGCCGGGTACGTTTCTGGAGGGTGCGTCGAAGCTGCCGTCGCCGCTGAAGCATTGCTTGCCATGGCACAGGGTCGCGATCGAACGGTGCGCTTCGGCGATGGATCCCCTTTCCTCGACGTTGTGCTTCCGTGCGGAGGAGGGATCACGGTCGCTATCCACGTCATGCGGAGGATGGAAGAAGTCGAAAGGGCGCTCGAATCCTTGAGGCTACGACAGGCGACCGCTCTGAGATACTCGCCCGCCAAACAAACGCTGGACCTGGTCGAACCGGTGGAGCGCGCGGGATGGCTCGGTGACGACTTCTTGATCATCTATCGCCCCTCTACGAAAATCGTCATCTCAGGGCAGACGATCGAAGTGCGAAGCGTTGCGCGTCTGGCAGAATGTTCGGGGTTCGAGGTTACCGTTCTGGCACCGGAGAGGGGACTGCGTTTGATAGAAGAAGTGGTCGATCCGTTTTCCGCCGTCCTGCTTCTACACCATGACCTCGAACAAGAGTTGCCGGTTCTTGAGGCCGCGCTGCGAACCTCATGCTTCTACCTTGGCGCTCTGGGGAGCAGGCGGACACATCAACTGCGCCTCAATCGGTTGCTGAGGCTAGGACACGATCAACCCGAACTGGAACGCATCAAAGCACCGATAGGTCTGTTCGGCCCCGCCCGCGATTCTGCTTCCCTGGCACTTTCAATCCTCGCGGATGTGGCAGCGTCCCGCTCGGGGGCGTTCGGATGAGCCTTGAGTGTTACAAACTCCCCTGTCACCTGCCTCCAAATCCGAGTTCCTCACCTTAGAGTCATCGATAGCGCAGGGCGTCGACCAGCAGTGTGAAGGCAGGCGATGCGAGACGGCGGCTCGGGTAATAGAGATGGTATCCGGGAAACGAAGGGCACCAGTCGGCTAAAACCTGGATCAGCCGTCCTTCCTTCACGAGCGGATCTAAGTGATCGCAGGGCAGGCAGGCAACGCCCTGCCCATCGAGAGCGGCGTCGACGATCATGGCGACGTCGTTGCAGATGAATTGCCCCGTGACCCGGACGTTGATGGGGCGCCCGTCCTGCTCGAATTCCCAGGCGTAGAGTCCACCGAGCGTCGGAAGCCTCAGGTTGATGCAGTTGTGCTGCGTCAGGTCGTGCGGGGTCACCGGCCTCGGATGCCGCTCGAAATACCCTTCAGAACCCGCCACGACCATTCGCATTTCGGGACCGATCTTCACCGCGATCATGTCCTTCTCGACACTGGCGTCATAGCGCTCGGCAACCAGATCCACGAACCTTTGGTCGATTGAGATTTCGATCTTGACCTCCGGATAGTCCGCCATCAGCCGTTTGACGGCGGGCATGATGATCGTTTCCGCGGCTTGCCGGCTGGATGTAATACGGACCGACCCTCCTGGTTTTTGGCGCATGGCGCTCCAGCTCTTCGATCCGGCTCCGAGTGTCGTTGAAGGCCGGCCGCAGCGTTTCCATCAACCGCTCTCCGGCCTCCGTCGCAACGACATTGCGCGTTGTTCTCGCGAGAAGACGAACGCCCATACTCTCCTCCAGCCGGCGCAGGCGTGGCTGCTGATGCCAACGGAAACGATGCTTGATCGGGGAACCCGCGCGGCACGTTGCTCCTCCCAACTCGGGAGTTCGACACTGTTGGGAAAGCTTCACGAGCATTGTGCTGTGTTTGTTTCCGATTTGTGCGTCCAGTATCGCAGAATGTATCGACAGGACCTTATGACCACGGGGCCTCCGGCCATAGGACCGATGTCTTCAAGCGTGGCCCTCTTCAATCCTCGGAAGGAACCACGCGAGAAGCCCTGCAAGTGGGAGGAAGGAGCAGACGTAGTAAACCGTTTCGACACCATAGCTGTCGGCCAGCAGCCCGAGAAGCGCTGCGGCTATACCGCCAAGGCCGAAATTCAGGCCGTAGAACAGCCCACCAATGAGTCCTATCCGGTGCGGCAGCAACTCAATTGCGTAGATCAGGATGGATGCGAAGGCGCTCGCCATGATCAGGTTGATCATCACCGTCAGCACGCCGGTCCAAAAGAGGTCGACGTGTGGCAGGATCAACGTCAGCGGAAGCGGCCCCAGAACCGAAATCCAGATGATACGATAACGCCCGATGCGATCACCGACGATGCCGCCGATCAGCGCGCCCGCCGCCGAAGCCAGCAGGAAGATGAACAACATCATCTGTGCGGAGGGGATCGAGAGGCCGAACTTCTCCATGAGATAGAAGGTGTAGAATGAGCGGAAGCTCTCACCATAGGCATTCTTAGTAAACATCAGCAGCATCAGGACCACCAGGGCTACCCCGATCGTCGCTGGCGCGTGACGAACGGCGCCGCCCGCCTTCTTGCCGTCTGCCCGCATCGCCATGAATGCGGCGCTGATCTCCCGCTGCTTGCTACCGATCCATACAAGAAGTGCCATGGCCATCAACGCGAGAACGGCAAACCAGGCGAGGCTCGGCTGTCCCCAGGGAACGATGATCAGCGCAGCGAAGACCGGGCCGAGCGCGCCCCCCGCCTGACCGCCGACCTGAAACAGTCCCTGCGCCAACCCCTGGCGCCCGCCGGCGGCATAGCGCGCCATGCGCGTCGCTTCCGGGTGAAAGATGGACGATCCAATGCCAATCAGCGCAACTGATACCAGAATCACCGCGTAGCTATGGGCGAAGGCAAGGCTAACCAGGCCAGAGAGTGTAAACATCATCCCCACGACCGGTGAATAGGGCGCGGGATGTTTGTCCGTCACCATGCCGATTATCGGCTGCAGCAGCGACCCGGCGATCTGGAAGGTCATGGTGATCAAGCCGATCTGCACGAAATCCAGCGCATAGGCGTCCTTCAGGATCGGATAGGCGGCCGGGATCAGCGACTGCATCAGGTCGTTGAGGAGATGGGTGAGACCCAGAATGACTAGCACAGCGAGATGCGTCTTGGGACGCGTCATGGTGGGAATGGCGACGGTCATGATTGTTGTTCTTGGCCCTTGGGAAATTCGGCGAGGCGGTTTTCAGCGGCATCGGACCGTTATCGGTAGAACGCGGCGCGCCGCTATGGGAGCTTATGCATCGCTCGAGGGGCAGGCAACCGTTTATTCGCGCTACGAGGGCAAGAGGAGACAATCCTAGCGCGATGGAGATGGCAGCGTTACATCACTGGGAGCCAGCTTCGAGATACCAAGTACCCCGGCCTGTAGATTTGCGCTAGCTATTGATCGTTTCTTGGAGCTTCTCGATTTTTGCAAGTATGACGTCGAAGGTGGGCGGACTGTCATCGAACATCATCGGCGCCATCGCACGATAGTCTGCACGCAGATCCCTGACCCGCGCCTCGCTCGGCATCAGGCGCAGCGTCCCTGGCCGCGCGGTGTCATAGCTGGCCCAGCCCGATCGGAAGAAGGTCGCCTTGTGCTTCGCCACCGTCGCCAGAAGGTCGAAATCGCTTGCTGCGGATTTGCCCTCGTCGGTATCGAGAAGCATGGCGAGGTCGTAATAGTGTCGTGAAAAGTATTGCGGCGTCGCGGATTCAGCAGGGCGATGGACCTCCGCGTGCAACGCCGTGGCCTTCTCCCAAAAGGTCCGCTGCGCAGCGAGAACGGTGACAGCTGCGTCGGGATTTTCGAAGAAGTCGGGATAATCCTCCGCCGCATAGGGGCGCATGACCTTCTGCTCCGTCGGCCAGGGATCGCCGCGCGCGCCGAGTTCGAGCTTCACCCGCGGCGTGATGTAGGCCATGCCCTCATATTCGGCGGTGGGTAGCGCGGTCGGATAGTGGAAGTTCACGTTCTGCGCGTCGCCGGCATCGATCTCCAGCGACCAGGCGCCATCGGTCGGTTCGCCGAGTTGCTCTGTGATGGCGGCGCGAAGCGCCGGAAGCAACTTCTCGGCGATATGCGCCTCGACGTCGCCCACGAGATCTTGGATGAGTTGAGCCGCTTTTTTTCGGCTAATTCCCTCTTTCTCGGGATCACGGTCGCCGACGTAGCCGAGGTCGGCACGATCAAAGGAAAGATCGATATCTTCGGAAAAGCGGCGGATCGCGCCGAAGGCCTTTGAGAGGGACGTGCCGCCCTTGAAGACCAAAGTGGCAGCGTCCTTCCCTTGCAGGCCGAAAAGCCGCTTCAAGGTCCAGCAGACCCAGAAGTCCTTTTCGATGATCGTGTCGGCGACCCCTCGGCCCGCGCCGGTCTCGCCAAACAGGGCCGCCCGATCGGTGGCTGGGAGAAGAGCGACCTTATCCATCTATGTCGCCCGACGCTGCGTTGGCGATCGAGACGAGCGTCGGCCGCATCCAAGCGGGGGCTTGGACCGCGGTGGAGGCAAGTGTCTTCTTGTCGCTGGCCGACAGACGCCGCGCTGCGATCTGTGCAACGTCGGCGGCGCGCACCTGCCCCACATGACGAAGGGCTTGGACGACCGTGCCGGCCGCGCTGCCCGGAGCAATCAGATGCTTGGGCGAGGCGTGACGCAGATCGACCACGCGCTTGCCCAGCACGACGCGGCGGGAGGGGCCATCAGTCAGATACGTGCTCTTCGCCGGAACCTGAGTCGAGAGGCCGAGCGCGTTCGCCGCGCGCGCGCCAGCGATCTGCACCCGTGAGCCGGTCTCGCGTGCAAGCGCCTGCGCAACGTCGTCGGGAGTTGGAGAAAGCGGGCCGAGCTTGGGATGGACCTTGGGGTAATCATACAGGCCACGCGCCAGGCGGCGGAGCTTTCCGGTCTTCGCCAGGCGGGAAAGGGCTTGATCGACCGCTGCGCGCGCCGCCACGTCCAGGAAGTCACGAGGCGTGAAGACGCCGCCACGCCCGCCTGCGCGGGCGCGTCGCATGATCCGATCCGGAACTGATGTGACGTCGACTTTCATGTGTCAGAAAATATGATATCTTTTTCTGACATGCAAGGGCCGCGAAATACGGAGGCGAAAACGGTCGACTGGCGGCAAGCGGCGATCCGTGGTGTCTTACTTTACTGCCGAAAAGGCGGTCGGTGACAACAACTGGTTAGAGATATTGGAGAGGATTTGCCCGTCGCGCTCTGACTCGTCGCGGGCCTTAAGCCATGCGGGATCAGTGGTGAAAGCTTTCCATTTCACCTCGCGATCGGCTAGCGATTCCCAGGCGATGAGGTAGGTGAGACGCTGGCTGTTTTCGCCCACGATTGTGGTGAAGAAACCCGCCTGCTTGATGCCGTGCTTGTCCCATATTGCCAGCGTGTGTTCGGCAAAGCGGTTGAGCAGCGCGGGCAATCGGCCGGGCAGGCAGTCGTAAATTCTGAGCTCATAGATCAAAGTCTTGCTTCCTTATGTGCCTTGAGAAGGACATGTGTTTGGCGCTTGCTCCCTGCGCCCACGATGGCCTCAGAACTTGCAGCAACGTCATTTTCACTGTTAGAACGGGCCCTGCGGGTATGTCCAAACCGCTAATCTCCTGTCAAGCTGATCGCCTGCGTTTAGGCGCCGATTGGCCATGATGTTACGAACGTTGAGCACGGTGGCCAAGTTTGGAAGCTAATCGTGGGAATGGCCGGTTAGAGCAGCCCTTGGCAGTTAATTTTGAGACGGGCGCCAGCAGCAACGCGTTGCCAATCTCCGACAGCAATCTCTCTCGGCTTGTGCAGCCTTCGAGGCTCACTATCTCTAGTGTACCCCAACACTGGAGCATGGCCATGGATCGAAGCGCGGCTGATATGCCGAAAGTATGAAACGAAATTCTTCCGCCGGACCGCGATTGAGAAGTGTGCGTTGGATGCAACGGCATGTGCTTGCTGTCGAAGGTTTACGTCCGGCCTCGAGCATGGGTGACGATGGCTGCGGGATCTGCGACGAATGCCTGGCACCATGACTGCCGACGGCAAGAAACCTCCATCGATCCAGGCGATATTTGAAGACGCGCTAGCGAAACTGCCGGACGGCTATGTCGACGGATATTTTGGTAATCGACCATGGGGCGTGACCGTCAAGCGGTCGCGGGATGGCAAACGGACTTGGCTCTATGGCGAGGAGCTTAGCGGAAGTGATATCGTCAGCTTCAACCTCTATCGACTGGCTGGACATGGACCTATACTGAAGCCGTGCGAAATGTCCTGCGCCAAGGTGATCGAATTCGTTCTCGGCTTTGAGCCCAGCATAGAGAAGGCTGCGTCTCAACCATAATGGCCGAAGAATGAGCACAAGGCCTATATTGCATTGCAACATGTGCATAACTGCACTGCGATTTAAGCGCTGGCGGTCGAGGCAGCCTCTGATATTTTGAGGTCAACGAAGCAATGCACCTCCTCCCGCAGAGCTTCGTGTTCAGGCGACCCACTCCTCCTCCCAAGGGGAGCCTGACAGAACAGCGGCACTCCTCCTCCCAGCCGTTGTTCAATCTTTCGAGAAGCCTGCCGCACCTCCTCCCGCGGCAGGCTTTTTCGTTTCTCCGAGATATTCAAGCCCTGAATTCAGGCATCAAAGCAGACTGCCCTGTTCCACCGGCTCTCCGGATTTCGACACGATCGTGGACCCGTACGGTTCGCGCGACGAAATGATCAGCGCGTCATCCGGTAACGGCCGGGCAAGGTCCTTTGCTTCATCCCAGGGCGCGCGCATCCAGATGTCGGTCTCTTCCTTCGTCAGCAACAGAACCGGCATGGCCTTCTCATGGATCGGCTTCACCAGGTCGTTGGGATCCGTAGTCAAGAACCCATAGAGGTCGTCGGTGGTCAGGCCATCCCTGACCTTTCGGACACTCTGCCATTGCGGCACATGCAGACCGGCAAAGAACATCAGCGACTTCTGCTCATCGCGGGCGAACCAGGCATTTGGCACGTTTCCGCCAACCTTCTGGCTGGCCGGATCCGGTTCCGCGAAACTGGTGACCGGGACGAGGCATCGATTTTCGACACCAAACCATCGTTTCCAGTGCGGAAAACTGAGCTTGCGCACATTGGTCGTGCCGCGGTCGGCCTCCATGCGGATGAGCTCTTCGAGATCGAAAGCCTTGCCCTTGGCCGCAAGTTTCTCGGCCTTCGCTTTGGCCGCCTTCTCGAGCGCGAAACGCGGGGAAGGCAGTCCCCAGCGCGCATGGACCAGTTGCTTCTTTCCGTCGGCGGTGTTGCGGACGATCGGTCCCATCTGATCCGGGTTCATCTGGTAGGCTGGCATCAGATTGATCAGGCTTTCCGCGTCCTGGGCCCACTTTGCGACCCAGTCCTTGTCTTCCATGCGATAAAGGTTGCACATAGCAGGCCATCTACTCCGATTGAGCTCGAATGGCGGACAATCTAGCGGACGGCGCTGTTTTCGCTAGTCGAGCCGGAAGACCTCGGCATTGTCCTGGCGTTCTCGCAAGCCCTTGTAGGATGGGTGGCGGAGTTTCCCGTCCGCCGTCCAGGCGCGAAACTCGATCTCAGCAATCAAGGTCGGTTCGACCCAGATGACATCGGCACTTCCGGAATAGGGCAGGGGCGGCTGCTTTCGCTTCCAGCGGAGCGTGTCCAGCATCTTCCGTAACCTGCTCGCCTCGACTTCTTTGAATCCAGTGCCGACGCTTCCGACGTGGACGAGATCATCCCCACGATACGCAGCAAGCACCAACGAGCCGAAGCCGGCTGGGGACGCTGCCGACTTCTCATAACCGACGATGAAGAAGGCCTCGCCCTGAATGCATTTGACTTTTACCCAATCGCCGGTCCGGCCCGAGCGATAAGGCCGGTCGAGGTGCTTGCCGACGATGCCTTCCAGGCCGAGGCGGCAGACATGCTCCAGCAGGACGGCTGGTTCGGCATCGAGTGTTTCCGATAGCCTGACGGCGCCGGCTTGGTCGCTCTTTGGGCCGTTTAACGTGTCCTCGAGAAGGTGTCGGCGGGACCGGTATTCGATTCCGCGCAGATCGTGCCCGTCCAGATAAACAAGATCGAAAGCGTAGAGGACGGCTTCGGAGGCACGGTTGCCAGCTTGTTTGCCGGATGCGCCCAGCGATTGCTGCAGCAGCCCAAAATCCGGACGACCCTCTTCGTCGAGCACAACGGCCTCGCCATCGATGATCATCGTCGCCGGCCCGAGCGCTCGGGCGGCCTGCTCTATCGCTGGAAACCGGTGCGTCCAGTCATGGCCGCCACGCGTGAGGATCCGGATCCCCCGCGGTTCAATGTGAACGGCAAGGCGATAGCCATCCAATTTCAGCTCCCAGCTCCACTCGCTTCCCTTTGGGGGACGGGTCTTCAATTCCGCCAGCGCAGGCTCGACGCGCTCAGGCATGGGATCGAACAGGAGCTGTGGTTGGGCTGGATTTCGCTTGCCTCGCGGCCGGGAACGGATCGGGGCCTCGGTGTCACGAAGGAGGGGTTTTGATCTCGGAGGCTTCGTCATGCCGGGAGTTCAGCAGAAAAATCTTAAAGACACTGTGACGATCCCGACTTGTCCTCGCAATTCACACAAAGGGGTTAGCGCTCGCAGGCGCCCGGAAAAAATTCGTAGGACGCTATTGGGCTGATTCCTATGGGTATTCTGCTCATTTCTAATGATCAGGATAATATTCCCATCCCTCCGGTTGCTTGACTCTTTTATTGGGTCGGAACAGAAAGAGAACATCCGCATTTTGTTCGACATGATGTCGGCCACCTACACGACCTTGAAGGGAGCCGTGAACGATGACTGCTGCCCGTGAAAGGGTGATTTCCGATTTGCGCGAACGCATTGCATTGCTGGAAGGCGTATCAGCAAGGAAAGCCGGCTGTCTCTCCTTTGGGGTGCCGGAAATCGATGCAGTGCTCCCGGGAGGTGGTCTGGCCTATGGCGCCCTGCACGAATTTGCAGGCGGCGGGTCGGGGACGGTGGATGGTGCGGCAGCAGCCCTGTGTGCGGCGGGCATCGCGGCCCGCACCAAAGGCCCGATCGTCTGGTGCCTGACGCGCCCCGATCTGTTTTTTCCGGCGCTCGCCCAGGTCGGCCTCCATCCCGACCGGGTGATCTTTGTCGAATCCGATAGGGAGGAAGACGTTCTGGCAAATATGGAGGAAGGGCTTTCCTTTGGTGGGCTCGGCGCAGTCGTCGGCGAACTTGTTCGCCTGCCGATGGTCAGCTCGCGCCGGCTGCAGCTGGCGGCTGAGCGAACGGGCACGATGGCGCTTGCCGTGCGACGTTGGCGGCGACAGACGGAGGCGAATGATTTCGGGCAGCCGACAGCGTCGATCACCCGATGGCGGGTGAGCGTGATGCCGTCGGAGGAATTGCCGGTGCCGGGTGTGGGGAGGGCCCAATGGTTGCTGGAATTGATGCGCGTGAAAGCGGGTGAATGTGCTGAGTTTCTCGTGAGGGCGTGCGATGACAAGGGTCGTCTCGATCTATCTTCCGGATCTGCCGACGGATCGCATTCGTCGGGCCGATCCGTCTATTCCGCCTGAACAGGCGATCGCCGTGATCGCGAGGAGCGGCTCGAAACGCTGGGTGTCGGCCGCCGACGCGGCCGCCAGGAAAGCCGGCGTGCATGTCGGAATGCCGGCGGCCAAAGCACAGGCGCTGTTCCGCGGCCTGATGCTGGTCGAGGCGGATCCTGCAAAGGATGCCGCAGCACTCGAACGCATTACCCTCTGGGCGCTGACGCTCTATTCGCCGATCGTCGCGGTCGATGGGATCGATGGGATCGTCATGGATACCGAGGGTGCCGATCACCTCCAGGGCGGCGAGCTCGCCATGGTGACCAAGATCGCCAATCAGTTCCTGGCAAAAAAACTCACCCCCCGAGTAGCGGTCGCCGACACCTGGGGTGCGGCACACGCCTGCGCCCGCGCCATCAGCCGCGAGACGGTCATCGCGCCGACCGGCGAGACCGCGCGTGCCGTCGAAAAGCTGCCGATATCGTTGCTGCGCCTTCCCGGGAAAGTCGTCAGCGATCTGCGCACGCTCGGCTTCCAGGCGATCGGCGAATTGGCCAACACGCCGCGCGCGCCGCTGACGCTCCGTTTCGGTCCGGAGATTGGCCGGCGGCTGGACCAGATGTTCGGCCGCATCTGCGAACCGATCGATCCGATCCGCACCGCCGAGCTCGTCGAGGTGAGCCGCGCCTTCGCCGAACCGATCGGTGCTGCCGAAACCATCGACAAATATGTCGGCCGGCTGGTCGTGCAACTGATCGACGAGCTGCAAAGGCTTGGCCTTGGTGTTCGGCGCGCCGATCTGATCGTCGAAAAGGTCGACGGTTCGCGGCAGGCAATCCGCGCCGGCACGGTGAAGCCAGTGCGCGATGTCGCCTGGCTGACGAAACTGTTTCGCGATCGGACGGAGAAGATCGAGCCCGGTTTCGGGATCGAGAAGCTGACACTCGTCGCCGTCATGGCCGAGCCGCTGGAGGAGCGTCAGAAATCCTCATCGCTGGTCGAGGACGAGGTCACGGACGTGACGCCGCTGATCGATATCTACGGCAACCGTGGCCAGCGTGTTTATCGGGTGGCACCCGTTGCCTCCGACGTGCCCGAGCGCTCCGTCCATCGCATCAGCGCCGCGGCCAATCCGGTCGAGGTCACCTGGGTCAGCCATTGGCGCCGGCCGGTCCGGCTGCTGGCCCGTCCCGAGCTGATCGAGGCCATTGCCTTGCTGCCGGACCGTCCACCGGTCTCGATTACCTGGCGTGGCACGCGCCGGAAGGTCAAGCGCGCCGACGGTCCGGAACGGATCTTCGGCGAGTGGTGGCAGCGAGACGCCGAGATGGAGGCGGTGCGGGATTATTTCGTCATCGAAGACGAGGCTGGCGAGCGTCTCTGGGTGTTTCGCTCCGGTGATGGCATCGATCCTGAAACCGGAAGCCACCGCTGGTTCATGCACGGGATCTTCGCATGAGTTATGCCGAGCTGCAGGTCACGACCCATTTTTCCTTCCTGCGCGGTGCGAGTTCGGCGCAGGAACTGTTCGAAACCGCCAAGGCTCTCGGTATCGAAGCCGTCGGCGTTGTCGATCGCAATTCGCTTGCCGGAATTGTACGGGCGCTTGAAGCATCGCGCGCCACCGGTTTACGCCTCGTTGTCGGTTGCCGGCTCGATCTGCAAGACGGCATGTCGTTGCTGGTCTATCCAACCGACCGGACTGCCTATTCCCGGCTGACCCGCCTCATCACGCTCGGTAAGTCGCGCGGCGGCAAGAACAACTGCATCCTCCACTGGGACGATGTCATTGCCTACAACGACGGCATGATCTGCGTTCTTGTGCCGGATCTGCCGGATGACGCCTGCGCGATCCAGCTGCGCAAGATGGCCGAACTGTTTGGTGATCGGGCCTATGTATCGCTTTGTCTGCGGCGCCGGCAGAACGACCAGCTGCGGCTGCATGAGATTTCCAATCTTGCGGCGCGATTCAAGGTGCGAACGGTCGTCACCAATGATGTCCTCTTCCATGAGCCAAGCCGTCGGCAGTTGCAGGATATTGTCACCTGCATTCGCACCCGCACGACGATTGACGAGGCGGGCTTCGAGCGCGAGCGCCATGCTGATCGTTATCTGAAGCCGCCGGAAGAAATGGAGCGGTTGTTTCCACGGTACCGGCAAGCCCTCGCGCGAACCATGGAGATCGTCCGTCGGTGCACTTTCTCGCTCGAGGAGCTCACCTACCAATATCCAGAGGAAGCGATCGTGCCGGGCAAGGATGCCCAGGCCTCGCTGGAGCACTATGTCTGGCAATGCGTGCCCGATCGCTATCCCGAAGGTCTGCCGCCCGATGTGTTGAAGGTCGTGCGACACGAGCTCGATCTCATCCGCACCATGAAATACGCCCCGTATTTTCTGACCGTCTTCTCGATCGTGCGCTATGCCCGGTCTCAGGGCATTCTTTGCCAAGGCAGGGGTTCCGCCGCCAACAGTGCCGTCTGCTACATTCTCGGCATTACCAGCATCGACCCCTCGACCAACGATCTTTTGTTCGAACGCTTCGTCAGCCAGGAGCGCGACGAGCCGCCGGATATCGATGTGGATTTCGAGCACGAGCGGCGCGAAGAGGTGATCCAGTGGATCTATCGCACCTATTCTAGAGAAAAGGCAGCGCTCTGCGCCACCGCGACCCGCTACAGGGCGCGCGGCGCGATCCGCGATGTCGGCAAGGCGCTCGGCCTGCCGGAAGACGTGATCAAGGCGCTGTCGTCGGGCATGTGGTCCTGGTCGGAGGAGGTCTGCGATCGCAATGTCCGCGAGCTCAATCTCAATCCAGACGACCGGCGTCTTGTGCTGACTTTGAAGCTCGCCCAGCAATTGATGGGCGCGCCACGGCATCTCGGCCAGCATCCGGGCGGGTTCGTCCTAACACATGATCGGCTCGACGATCTCGTGCCGATCGAACCGGCCACGATGAAGGACCGTCAGATCATCGAATGGGACAAGGACGACGTCGAAGCCCTCAAATTCATGAAGGTGGACATCCTGGCCCTTGGAATGCTGACCTGCATGGCCAAGGCCTTCGATCTGATCCGCGAGCACAAGGATCGGGATCTCGACCTGTCGAAGATCGAGCAGGAGGATCCTGCGACCTATGCGATGATCCGCAAGGCCGATACGCTCGGCACGTTCCAGATCGAAAGCCGCGCCCAGATGGCGATGCTGCCGCGGCTGAAACCCCGGACCTTCTACGACCTCGTGGTGCAAGTTGCCATTGTCCGGCCCGGTCCGATCCAGGGCGACATGGTGCATCCCTATCTGCGCCGGCGCGAAGGCAAGGAGGCAGTCGAATATCCGACGCCCGAGCTTGAGGCGGTGCTCGGCAAGACGCTCGGCGTGCCGCTGTTTCAAGAGTCGGCGATGAGGGTGGCGATGGTCTGCGCCGGCTTTACCGGCGGCGAGGCCGATCAGCTGCGCAAGTCGATGGCGACCTTCAAGTTCACCGGCGGCGTTTCGCGGTTCAAGGACAAGCTCGTGTCCGGCATGGTGAGGAACGGCTACACGCCCGAATTCGCCGAAAAGACGTTCTCCCAGCTCGAAGGCTTTGGTTCCTATGGTTTCCCGGAGAGCCATGCTGCTTCGTTCGCGCTGATCGCCTATGCGTCGAGCTTTATCAAACGCCATTATCCGGAAGCGTTCTGTGCCGCCCTGATCAATTCGCAGCCGATGGGTTTTTACGCGCCGGCGCAGATCGTCGGCGACGCCAGAGCCCACGGCGTCGAGGTGCGGCCGGTCTGCATCAATCGGTCCCGGTGGGACTGTACCTTGGAGCGGATCGGCAATTCTGGCCGCCACGCCGTTCGGCTGGGTTTCCGGCAGGTGAAAGGGCTGGCGGTCGTTGATGCCGCGCGCATTGTCGCGGCACGCATGGACAATGCCTTTGTCTCGGTTGACGACATGTGGCGCCGATCCGGCGTGCCAGCGGAGGCGCTCGTCCAGCTTGCCAAGGCCGATGCATTTCTGCCCTCGCTGAAGCTTGAGCGCCGCGATGCGCTCTGGGCGATCAAGGCGCTGCGCGATCAACCCCTTCCGCTGTTTGCGGCGGCTGCCGAACGGGAGATGGCTGTAATCGCCGAGCAGCAGGAGCCGGAGGTCGCGCTTCGGCAGATGACGGACGGCCAGAACGTCATCGAGGACTACAGCCATACAGGGCTGACATTGCGGCAGCATCCGATCGCCTTCTTGCGCAGGGATTTGTCAGTGCGCAACATTATCACCTGTGCCGAGGCGATGAATTCGAGGGACGGGCGATGGGTCTATACCGCCGGTCTTGTTCTGGTGCGGCAAAAGCCCGGATCGGCCAAAGGCGTCATGTTCATCACCATCGAGGACGAGACCGGGCCGGCCAATCTTGTTGTCTGGCCGACACTCTTTGAAAAACGCCGGCGGGTCGTTCTCGGCTCTTCGATGATGGCGATCAACGGTCGGATCCAGCGGGAAGGGGAGGTCGTCCATCTTGTCGCCCAGCAGCTGTTCGACTTGTCAGGCGACCTTGTGGGCCTTGCAGATCGCGATGAAGAGTTCAAACTTCCGGCCGGCCGCGGCGATGAATTCGCCAGAGGCGGCGCGCCCGATCCGCGGGATAAGCCGAAGCCGGTTGTAGCCGCGCGCGACATGTTCGTGCCTGACCTTCATATCGATACGTTGAAGGTGAAGAGCAGGAATTTTCACTGAAATTCAGTCTGAGAGCTGGTCGTTGGTCCTAATCGGTTCAAGGCGAACCATACAGGTGGGCCTGACACCCCTTCATTAGGAAAGACCGTACCAGGCGCCGCGGCCGGCACCGTGCAGGACGAGGTGCTCTTGATCCACGAGTGCCTTGAGATGATCCTTGATAGTGTGACGGCTGGCATCGGTGATCCGTGCAGCCTCCGCGACCGTGATCCGCCCGTGCTCGCGCGCCAACTCGAGCAATATAACGGATAATTCCGGCATGTCGGCGAGGATAATACGCTCGCGCTCCATTTTCTTCTCAAGCCGGGTCTTCTGCCGATGCAGGGCTCTCAAAAAGAACTCGATCCAGGGATTCCAGTCGGGCTCCGCGCTGCGGATCGTTCCCTGCGTGCGCCGAAGCGAGATGTAATAGCTCTCCTTGCTTTGCTCTATGATGCTTTCGAGCGAGCTGTAGGGGACGTAAGCGTAGCCGGCCCGCAGGAGCAGCAAGGTGGTCAGAATACGCGATAATCGGCCATTGCCATCCTGGAATGGATGGATTTCGAGGAAAACAACAACGAAGATCGCGACGACCAAAAGTGGATGGAGCCGCTTTTCTCGCCCTTGCTCATCCAACCAGGAGATCAGTTCTTCCATTTGACGCGGCGTATCGAACGGCGATGCCGTTTCGAAAACGATGCCGAGGCTCTCGCCCTGTTCGTTAAACGCTTCCACGTTGTTGGAGAGGGTTTTGTAGGCGCCGCGATGCCGCTCGTCCTTTGTCGAATGCGCAAGAAGGTCGCGGTGGAGCTGACGGATATGATTCTCGGTGAACGAAATAGCTTCGTAAGCACTGAAGATGGTCTCCATCACCTCCGCATAGCCGGCAACCTCCTGCTCGTCGCGTGTCGTAAACGACCCTAGGCGAATGTTTGCCAGCAGCTTTCCGACCTCTCGGTCGGTGAGGCGTGCCCCTTCAATACGGGTGGAGGAACCGACGCTTTCGATCGTGGCGACACGCCGGAGGCTGGACAGCCGCTCAGGCGCGATCCGGCCGATCGCACGCCAAGCACCTTTAAATTCGTCGATTTCGGCGATCAGCGACAGGATTTCGGGCGTGATCCGGACGGTCGCCGTATTTAGAAATTCCATTTGGGCATCCATTCCCATCCAATTCCTGAGACGCTGTATGCACTATTTATCCATCCATTTCCATCCAATTTTCACGAGGGAGTTCGTCAGATCTGTCAGTCATGAGCTAGACGGCGGTCTTGCATCGGCTTTGCACCCGAATGGACACTGTATCTGCCTAACCGCAATTTCGAGCTTCAAGGTACAAAACATCTCTAAAAACCACCCAGACATTATCATTGATATCGCGCGGTCATTGGTCAGGGCGGGCAGCCAAGGTAAGGAGTGCTAACCGTCGATGACGACATCAAATTCACGACCGGTTTGACGACTGCTCAAGGCGTGCGGGTTGCGTTTCGCGGAACGCCTTTCGTCGAACGGACCGCTCCCCTGAACCAGAATGCGCTTTGGATGCGCTGGGACCGGAACATGGTCGTCGATGCCTATTCCGATATGGTCGAGGAGCTCTCGGCAATCCGTACGGCTGTCGCGATGGGCGACATGTCACCCTTATCCAAATACGTCATTGCGGGTCCCTATGATCTCGGTCTTGGCCGCCTGATCTGTCAAGGGCCGGTCAAGGGTGGTCCACAAACGGCTACCTCACTCGCGCTGCGACGAAACAGGCCATCTGGTACGATGGGCAGCAGCTTCTGAATTAACATTCGGTAATATTTTCGCGAATTGATGACTAGTCAGTATAACCAAATGATTTAATTATATTATTTCAAGATCATGTATTGACGCATCGCGAGCCTATTGGCTGGCGATGCGATTCAACGAGCTACGCGGCACTGTCTGCCAGACACTGTTTGCTGGGTCGTCGCGCCGCTGGGGTGGGGCGCCCACCCAATTCGCCGCGCTACAGGTTTTGATCAATCACTGGCGCTTGTCAGGCATCAGCGAGTTTGCCGTGAGGCACTCGCCAGTTTCGAAGCAAGGAGGGACGAGGGAGCGGGCACTTTAATAGCGAGCGCGCTGCCAGATGAAGTTGTCGGCCGCGAATTCTGGTAATATCTGCCCCACTTCCGCCCAATGGAGCCGCAACGATCTTGGCTTCCATGTTTGGAGATATAACGCCATGCCGACCCGGCGACATTTCCTTATCAGCTTCGTCGCAACGCCGATTGTGCTGCCGAGACTAGGCCATGCAGCCGGCGCTCCTGTGGAGCTGCCGCTTACGGCCAGTTGCGGGGATGACCACGAGCTGACGCCAGCACAGACCGAAGGCCCGTATTTTACGCCGGAGAGCCCTGAAAAACAGGACTTCGCGAGCGATGCACCGGGCGGTGAAAGGATGACGCTTGCTGGTTACGCACTAACCAGGGACTGCCAGCCCGTAGCAAAAGCGATGATCGAGTTATGGCATGCCGATGAGATGGGCGCCTACGACAATAGCGGATACAAGCTCCGCGGACATCAATTCACAGATGCAGAAGGCAAATGGTGGTTCGAGACGATCGTGCCCGGGATCTATCCTGGTCGCACTCGGCACTACCACGTAAAAGTCCAACGGCCCGGCGGGAAGGCGCTGACGACGCAGCTGTATTTTGCCGATGAGCCGGACAATGAGCGTGACCGCATGTTCAATGCAGACTTGTTGCTCGACATCAGAACGACGAGCGACGGAAAATTCGGCCGCTACAATTTCATAGTGGCGTAACCGGCGCTTTGCGTCTCTTGAGCTGCTTGGGCGCTGTCATCTTTAGGCGCTTCCGCCGGCGATCAATGCATCACGTGCGGCGCGAAACGCGTCTTGCAGCGCCGTGTAACCATCAAGTCCTTCAAGAGCGTAGCTATTGAGGAACTGACGCCCCGCGAACAGCTTGCGATCGACCGGGGTCAGCTCGGCTTCCGCGCAGACCTCTTGCCAGTGTGCGGCGATCCCCGTGATCTGCCGCTCGATCAGCGCGGCGGCTTCCGCCTCTTTCAGGTGATAATCCGGCGCGGCTGCAAGGCACGTTGCTAGAGTGCTGGTGCGGCCCTCGCCCTTGATCAGCATGGCCTGCGTGGCTTCGTTGCCCGTGCGGTTTTGCGGGCAGATGTCGTAGGCGGGCGTCAAGGTCAGCCTCTTGCCGTCCCAGAATGCGGCATGGTTGCGGGCATGGTCGTCGGTGTTGCCGCACAGGACGTTGAAGCAAATCCGTCCGTAGAGCTCCTTGAGCGTGTACTTGGGATCGGTGAAGCGGTGGCGGATCAGCTCGGCTAGGTCCTCGTAGGAGGCATAGCGGGCCATCATCTCATCAAGGCCCAGCATCGTGAGGGCCGAGACCATCGCGTGCCGCGTCCAGCCGGCCTTGGTATGCGTGCGGTCAAAGCGCTCGATCAGCAGCACGTCTTTTTGCGCGGCGCGGGTCATCGACACGGATGCCGCGTTGAGCCCGCAGGCGCTTGCCAGCTTCATCGCGATGAATTCCGCCTTTACGACGCTGTATGTGTCGTTGCTGGCCGAGAATTTGGCGATGAACTTTTTTGTCCCGTCATCGATCAGCGCCTTGGGGCGCGCTCCGCCGATCGAGGTGCCGTAATTGAGGGCCTGATCGAGCGCCGGGGTCAGAGGAACGCCCTTTTCGATGAGGTCAGCCGCTTCAAGGAGCTCGTCGAGCGATGCTTGCGCGGCAAGGCGGGGGATATATTCTGTGGCCGATGCCTGAAAATCGAGAGCGCCAATCCGGTCGGAGCCTGACTGGAGCAAATAGGTCAGCTCGCTGATCTCCGGCACACCGGCAGCGTCGGGCTTTTTGCCCGTCAGCCTGTTGATGATCACCCGACGGCCCCAGGCATCGGGCGAGCCGTCGCGGATACAGCTCGCCATCCGCAGGCCGTTGATGGGCGCGATTACGCCTTCCTGAAGGGGCAGTTCGGGCTCATAGATCGGTATGGCTTGCTTTCGACGCCGGTAGCTGGCGCCGTAGGTAAAGATCAGGCGCTCGCCATCCTGGTCGAGGCGGCCTGCAACCACCGGTTCCTTTGCCCCCAGCAACCACATCCAGACAAAGGCTTCAGTGGCGTCCGCCCTAGAAGTCATCATCGACTTCCTTCATCGTGTGGCGGACGCTCTTGGGCAGCAGGGAAAGTTTTTCATCAAGGCGGGCGTTGTGCATCTGCAGGGTGCGCTCATCATAGTCGAACAGACGCACGCCCACGAGGGAGGCGACCTCGAAGACGATGCCGATCTCAGGGCCGGGCGTGCCCTTTTCGATGCTGGACAGCGTCGTGCGGCTGATGCCGGCGCGGTCGGCCAGTTCTTGCGCCGTTAGGCGGCGCTCGGCTCGGCCGACGCGGATCAGTTTGCCAAGCATGGTGAGCGCTTCGCGCGTCACTCTTGAATAGCTTCTCTTGCGTGGCACGGTAGGCACCTCTTTTGTCCATCTAATTGTACGTGAAGGACGGTTGCGCCCAGAATTTTGTACATCTTGCCATGATGCGTACGGCTGAGTCAAAGGTTGTTCATTTGATTGGTCATAAGGGAAGCAACCCCTTGATGGCGCCGCGACTTACGGATTCGCCAAGCCTCGTAGAAGGTCGTCTGGTCGTAGGACGCATCTTTGGTTTTCGTTTTAACCGTCTTCACGAAGAGGGCACCGCTGCGGCTCTACAAGGTAGTGTCACTTTTCCCCTCGCCTCCCTGGAACAAGCCGAAACCCTTATTGCGGATATCGGGGGAATCGATCGCCGGCGTGCCGAACTGTCCAATGTCCCGGCTTAGCTTCCCGACGGCAGGGCCATTGCTCGGATCATCTCAGCGCCCCTTGAGGCGGCCGGGCCCGATAGCGGAACAACGAGATCCTTGGTTCGTCTCGTTTCAAGACCGCGCTCTCGGTCAGGCCGATTGCTCATAAGCGCGCTCTTAACGCCAAGGCTTATGATCCGTCAGGTTTCTCGCGCTGCTTTCGCGATCAATAGCGCCAAAATATTTGCCGGGTCTGCCCGTCATGTACGGGCAGACCCGAGAGATCGTGTTCAGACGAGGTTTGTCACAACGTTGACGTTGCCATGCGTTGCTTTGGAGTACGGGCAAATGCTGTGCGCGGCGTCGAGCAGTTCGCGAGCGATGACAGGATCGATGCCGGGTACGCTGACATTGAAACGGGCGCTCAGGAAATAGTTGCCGTCATCGACATTGAGATCGATCTCGGCATCGACCGCGATCCCGGCCGCGAGCTTGATCTGCCTCTGGGAGGCGGCAACTTCGATCGCGCCCATGTAGCAGGCCGACCAGGCGGCACCGAAGAGGTTTTCAGCGGCCGGATGCGGCTGCTTCATCTTGACGTCGAGAAAGCCGTCGCTGCTGCGAGCGCCGCCATCGCGGCCGTTGGTGTTGTGCGTCTTGCCAGTGAAGAGAACCTTATGGGTCATAGCGAATTTCCTGTCCTAGGTTTTGATGGATTGATCGTCTGCACCTTGTGCTGATCCAAGAGTTACGCTGCTGGGACAGGAACCGCACGTTAGGCGTTGTTAGACGTCAATAGTCGCGATTAACGACATCGGGAGCGTTGTGAGCGGCAAGATGGGAACCGCACCTCAGGGCAGTGCACCGCGAGCGGTCGCTGGCGTCGTCTTCGATGACCATCAAGGTCACTATCATCATCTAACAACGCCTAACGTGTGCATTCGACGGCCTCGGCGTACCCCTTAAAGCAGCACAGGGGTGCAGACGATCCGATTTACCGAGGAGAATGCTAATGACCGTAATCAAGATTGACGTTATCGACGAAGACCGCCGCCGCCTGCTGGGTGCCGTCGCATCCGGGATCGCCGTCCTGGGCACTGCGAGTTTGCTTCCCTCATATGCCAAGGCGGCGACGGGATCTGACACCATCCGCCCGTTTCAGGTGAACATTCCGCAAGCGGATCTGGACGACCTTCGCGCCCGCCTCGCCCGCACGCGGCTACCGGAAAAAGAGACCGTCGGCGACTTTACCCAAGGCGTACCGCTGAAGACGACCAAGCAGTTGCTGGATCACTGGCAGAACAAATATGACTGGCGAAAGGTCGAGGCCCGGATTAACGCCGTACCCAACTTCATTACGGAGATCGACGGGCTGGACATCCATTTCATTCATGTCCGCAGCAGGCACGAAAACGCACTGCCGCTGATCGTGACGCACGGTTGGCCGGGTTCGATCATCGAGCAGTTGAAGATCATCGGCCCACTGACCGACCCGACTGCCCACGGCGGAAGCGCTTCGGATGCATTCCATATCGTCATCCCGTCGATGCCGGGCTACGGATTCTCTGGCAAGCCTGAAGCGACGGGATGGGGACCGGAACGCATTGCCAGCGCCTGGACTACCCTGATGCGCCGTCTGGGCTACACCCAGTTTGTCGCACAGGGCGGCGATTGGGGTGCTGTCGTAACCGACATGATCGGCGTGCAGGCTCCTCCGGAACTGCTCGGCATCCATACCAACATGCCGGGCGCAATACCCGATGCCATCAACGGTGCAGCATTTTCCGGAGCCCCGACCCCAGCAGGTCTCTCGGATGAAGAAAAGCATTCGTATGATCAACTTGTCTTTTTCTACAAGCATGTTTCCTACGCATTCCTGATGGGAACGCGGCCGCAGACCCTCACCGGATTGACGGACTCCCCGATCGCACTTGCGACCTACATGCTCGATCACGACGGGGCGAGCCTGGAAATGATCGCCCGCTCTTTCGACGGGCAGGATGAAGGCCTCAGCCCCGACGATGTCCTCGACAATGTGACGCTGTTCTGGCTGACAAACACGGGCGTATCGGCCGCGCGCCTTTACTGGGAGAACAAGCTCGCATTCTTCGCCGCGAAGGGGGTCAAGGTGCCGGTCGCGGTCAGCGTCTTTCCGGACGAACTCTACCAGACGCCGCGCACCTGGGCTGAACAGGCGTACCCAAATCTCGTGCACTACAACAAGCTTCCAAAGGGCGGACACTTCGCAGCCTGGGAGCAGCCGAAGCTTTTTACCGACGAGGTGCGCGCCGGCTTCCGCAGCCTTCGCAAATCCGGCTGAACATAGGCTGAAGCCTCGGCGCGTGCACTGTACGCGCCGAGTTTTCCAACGGGCGCTTGCCGCCCAAGGAACAAATCCATGAACAAGATTTACACCGCCACGACCGAAACGACCGGGGGGCGCAACAACGGCGTCGTCCGCAGCACGGACGGCGTGCTCGATATCAGGCTCTCGGATCCCGCTTCGACCCAGATCGGCACCAATCCCGAACAGCTCATGGCAGCGGCATGGTCCGCGAGCTTCGCAAGCTCCGTGGCACAGGTCGCTCGGAAGACCGGAATGCCCCTCTCCGCCAATGTCAGAATCCATGCCGAAGTGGATCTGTCCTCGGACGACGACGACGAATTTGTCATTGGTGTTCGAATGGTCATTCAGCTTCCGGGAATGGAAGGTGACATCGCCGCCATGTTGATAGACGAAGCCCGCCGCGTCTGCCCGTTTTCGAGGGCCACACGAGGCAATATTCAGGTCGACTTCAATATCGTGTGAAGCGGCAATTGTCTCAGTAGACGATCATCCTCGATAGCGCGTCCTGGCCCATTGGAGTATAAGCGGCCAATCGGGCGGCTGGGGCGAGCGACATGAACAGTTTCGGCGACGCCAATGCCGACGACCTGACTTTCGGTCCCTTCCGCTTGAGCATCGGCCAGCGCCTGCTTGCGAAAGACGGTGTTGCAGTCGACCTGGGCGCCCGTGCGCTCGACTTGCTGATAGCCCTGACCCTTGCGCCCAATGTCGTCGTTGCCAAGAAAGATCTGATGTCGTGCGTCTGGCCGGATGTGATCGTCGACGAAGGCAGCCTTCGTTTTCACATGACCGGATTGAGGAAAGCGCTGGGCGACGGACAGGACGGCGCGCGCTATATCACCACGGTTGCCGGAAGGGGCTATTGTTTCGTAGCACCGATCTCGCGATCCAGCCGCCTGCGACCAGCGTCCACCACTCCCGATTTCCGTCATGCCCTGTTGCCAGGCCGACTTGATCGAATGATCGGACGAGAGCAGGACGTTCTGCGCCTCGCGGAAAGGGTGATGACGTCGCGAATGGTCACCATCGTAGGCGTCGGCGGCGTCGGGAAGACCACGGTCGCCACTGCAGTCGCGCATCATCTCTCACCGACCTTCAACGGAGCTGTCCTGTTCGCCGATTACGGCATGTTGAGCGATCCGGGTCTGGTCGCGGCGGGGATCGCCTCGATGCTCGGCCTGCCCGTTGGATCCGAAGATGTCCGCCCCAGCCTGATCGCCTATCTCCGCGACAAGCAGAT
Organism: Ensifer sp. Root1252; assembly: GCF_001425885.1. Classification (NCBI taxonomy): domain Bacteria; kingdom Pseudomonadati; phylum Pseudomonadota; class Alphaproteobacteria; order Hyphomicrobiales; family Rhizobiaceae; genus Ensifer; species Ensifer sp. Root1252. Next base: position 107,256 of record NZ_LMDT01000005.1, read on the forward strand.
CCTGCTGATCCTCGATACCTGTGAGCACCTGATAGATGCCATTGCGGATCTCGCGGCAGCGATTGTCGACGCCGCTCCGCAGGTGTTTCTCCTCGCAACGAGCCGTGAAGCACTGAGAATCGAAGCTGAAAGCGTTTACCGCCTCGACACCCTCGCCTGCCCTCCAGATGATCCGGAACTTCCCACCGAGACAGTTCTCTCCTTTCCGGCCACGCGGCTGTTCATCGAACGCGCTGCGGCAAGCGGGGCGTCTCTTGAGCTCAGCGACCAGGACGTTCGCGTCGTAGCAAGCATCTGCCGGAAGCTCGACGGCATGGCGCTCGCACTGGAACTCGCCGCGCGCCGCGTCGAGAGCTATGGTCTCACCCAGACCGCCACGCTTCTCGATCGGCATTTGACACTCGGATGGACGGGATCTCGAACAGCACCGCCGCGACAAAAAACGCTGCAGGCAACGCTCGACTGGAGCTTCGGGCTCCTCACGGAGGTGGAACGCCTCGTACTTCGGCGACTGGCAGTCTTTGTCGGTGACTTCACACTTGATGCCGCACTGGAAGTGATTTCCACCTCCGAGATGCATCCGCCGTCCGTCTTCGAAGCGATCGACAATCTCGTTGCCAAATCATTGCTCGCAACCCATCCCCTCGGCGCGACGATGCGTTACCGCCTATTGGACACGACACGGGCCTATGCCCTGCAATCCCAGACCCAAGAGGATCAAGCCGGATTAGGTGCGCGCCACGCGATCTATTATCAACGTTGGCTCGAGCAATTCGGCCCGGATTGGCCGACGTTGTCGACAGGGCCTGAGCGGCTGCCGTATTTCGTAAGCATCAACAATGTACGCACGGCACTGGAGTGGTGCTTCGGGGAACACGGCGACATCAACGTTGGCGTTAGGCTTGCGGCCGCGGCCGCATCGGTCTTCCAGATCATGTCGCTGTTTCCCGAGTGCCAGCGATGGTCGGAACGTGCCCTTCTCGCGCTGGATGACAAGTCGAAAGGCAGCGTCGAGGAGATGCACCTGCAAGCGGGTCTTGGAATTTCCCGAATGTACCTTCAAGGCGGCCGCGAAACCTCACAAGCCGCCCTCGTTCGCAGCCTGCAAATCGCGGAAGAGCGAGGCAGTGCGCTCGATCAATTGCGTATCTTGGGCCCGTTAAGCATGTTGAGCCTGCGCATCGGCGATTTTAATGCCGCCCTTCACTACGCGCGCCGTTGCTCTGCAATCGCCATGACGGTGGACGATCCTGCCACGGTTGAACTGGGTCGCTTTTTTCTCGGAAACTCGCTGCATTTCACGGGCGATTTGGCCAACGCCAGGATTGAGCTCGAGGCGGCAGCGAGAAGCCAACCGCGGTCGCAAAGAACCGCTGCCAGCTATGTTGGCTTCGAAGGAAAACACCTCGCAGGCGGGATTCTGGCTCGAAACCTCTGGCTCCAAGGCTATCCGGAGCAGGCTGAGCTTCGGGCGCGCGAGGCGATCAGCGATGCAGCCAAGCTGGATCATTCCCTGACCCTGTGCATCGCGCTTCTGGGCGGCATTGCTGTCTTCCTGTGGCGCGACGACCTACCCAGTGCCGAAGAGCATATTGAATGGTTGATCTCGCGGGCAGGACTGCATTTCCTCTCACCGTACGTGTCCGTAGCTCAAGGTTTCCAGGGCGAAGTAGCCGTCCGCCGTGGAGACGTGAAAGCCGGGATCGAGACGATTCGTCGATGCATCGAGAAGCTTCATCTGGCGACCTACGAGGTGTTCACAACCATGCTAGAGATCGCACTCGTCAAGGGATTGGTGGCGATCGGTGAGTTCGACGAAGGCTTGACCAGGATCAACCGAACTATCGAGTCTGTCGAGAAAAATGGAGACCTGTGTTACCTGCCCGAACTGCTGCGCGTTAAGGCGAGATTGTTGTCATCGACGCATTCTTCAGATGAAGATGTTGAGGCGTGCCTGACGTTGGCGATCGGAAAAAGTGCAACCATGGGCGCCCGTGCCTGGGAGCTGCGGGCCGCAACCGATCTCGCTGCTCTCTGGCTTGATGATGGCCGGCTGCGTGAGGCGCGAATATTGTTGCAGCCAATTTTCGAGCGGATTGATGAAGATTCGGATACGACGGATGTCAAGGCGGCGAGAGTATTATTGCAGAGGCTATTATAGGTCACAGCGCAGGCAAGGTTGTTGTCGGCACTGAGGTGGCCAACGCACCGGTTTCGCGTTTGCGTTCCATCGGATTGTTCACATAACGCGGAGCGATTTTGATGCGTTGTGCTCGCGTCTGGCGCTCTTGACCATTGAATATCGATGAAACCACAGCAGCGAAATTTTATCGTCGAAGTGAAGTCGGGCCGTCGGCGTTCGGCAGTCCGACCAGCCTCCATTTGGGGTGATACCGATCTGAAGGCGCTGGTGAGGCCGAGAGCGAAGCGCCGCATCTCTTCGCAGCTGTCGGTCAAACCGTCTGCGCCGCGGCAGAGCGCCGAAGGCTGCGATCAAATCGGGGGCACAGTCAGTGGAACTCTACCAGTCGCCGGACCTGCAGCCGTGGCAGAAGAGGCTGTTGTCCTGCCGGCTCACTCCGAAGAGGCTTCGGGCTCGCTCGTAAACGCGATACTTCCGATTAAGGCGCTGCAGGTTCCGAAGCGTCCTCGTCCAACGCGTTTCGTGCGCAGCCCACGAAGCAAGAAGGTGGCGACTGCCGTTCCAGTCGCGGTGGACGAGCTCGCTGCGCTCGAGGAAGAAAACCGCAGACTGAAAGGGCTTCTGGCTCGGCGGGTTCGACAGGAGAATGCTCTGCTTCGAAAGATGCTTGAGCGGTTTGGCGCAAACTAAGACACGCGCGCCTTCGCGCTTCATCTTCAGGAAGTGCGGTATCGCCCTTGATCGGCAATTGGCTCGGCGGCTCTCGGTTGGCCAACAACAGGTGGCGGACGCTTCTTGATGGGGGTCTGTTCGCTAGTGCCTCGACAGTCGCATAATGTATCGACGGGTACTTGGGCGTGGCCTTGACCGTGACCGAGCCATAGAAGCCGGGCTGAAAGCCAACGCTCAAGAATCTCAAACTCCGAAACTCGCAGAATGACTGCAACGGAACTATATTGCAGTCAATGAAGGCGATTGCGAGGGTCTGACTATGGCTATCCTGACAGTACGAAATGTACCTGATGAAGTGCACCGGGCTTTACGCGTCCGAGCGGCGCTTCACGGCCGTAGCACAGAGGCGGAAGTCCGCGAGATTCTGGAACGTGCGGTAAAGCCCGAACAGCGTGTTCGCATCGGCGATGCCTTGGCCGAGTTGAGCGGGCGGCTTGGATTGACCAATGATGATTTCGAAGTGTTCGACCAGATGCGAGAGAAAGCGCCGGCGGAGCCAATGAGGTTTGAATGATCGTCCTGGACACGAATGTCGTCTCGGAGGCGATGAAGCCGGCCCCGGATTTGGCTATACGCAATTGGTTGAATGACCAGGTAGCCGAAACCTTGTATCTGTCCAGTGTAACGCTGGCGGAGCTACTGTTTGGCATCGCTGCGCTACCGGAGGGCCGGCGCAAAAAGGCGTTGGCCGACACGCTTGATGGCCTGCTCGAACTGTTCGACGATCGCGTGTTGTCATTCGACACTGCGGCCGCTCGGCACTATGCGGACCTTGCGGCAACCGCTCGAGCAGGGGGGAAGGATTCCCGACACCTAATGGATATATTGCGGCTATTGCAGCCTCCAAGGGATTTACAATCGCGACACGCGATACGAGTCCCTTTGAGGCGGCAGGAGTCCCCGTCGTCAATCCTTGGAACCACCTATAGACTCGGCAAGGGGCGGGTCTCGGGTTCAACTGGGTTCAAGGCGAAGCATCGAAACTCACCTCGGAGAGCGCAATGGGTGGTGAGAAGTCGCCCATGGCCAGCACACGGGACCGCCGAAATGCGGACGAAACTGTCATTCGAGCGAGGTGTTACCGTGCTGAAAGGAAGGCCGAAAGATTTGAAGCGCATCTGCCACGAGGTCGGCGTTCCCACCCGCTATTTCACCATTCGTAAGTTGGCACCCATCCTCTAATCCAACTCGCGTAGACCAGCGCCGTTGATGCGCGCGGTTGACGAAGTGCCAAACGGTCGCGTCGAACCCGTGTAGAAGGACTGGTCGTAGGATATTCGCGCGCTCAAGAACTTGCGCTATCCCATCCGCGATCGCGTCAGCCTTTCCAAGGTCCTGTTCTTCGATCTCGATGAGGATGCGGAAAGCTCGATGGCAATCCGGAAGCGTAACAAATCGCTCGGCATCCGCGACCGTGGCCAATCCCGCTTCGACGCCGACACCCATGCGGCGGAGCAACGCGATAAGCGCTGGAGCATCCCGCTCGGAGATATTGACGGAGGCGTAGTCGGGCAGCTGCCGCCAAGCAGAGATGCAGTCTCGCGTCTGCTTCTCGTCGCGTTCTATCCACGCGCCCGTTGACACCCCGACAAGACTTCCCGGACAAGCGCGCCGCACGGCGTATATCGCCTCATCGACCGCCAGGAGGCTCTCACGTCCGTCCGGGCCGCAGGGGTGTATGTGAAGTTCGGCAGCCCCCGCGGAGACGCACGCCGCACCGTCGAGGGCAATGGCATCCGCCGTGAGCGGTAGCCGCGGGTGATAGTCGCCAGGACGTGCACCGTTAAGGCAGGCTTGGACGATCATGTTGGTCTCCAGCATTTGTGGGGCCATGTTAGCTGTAGAGAGAAGGTCTGCAATGGGCTCATTCGAGCCGCTCATTGCGCCCCTCGCTGGCGACCGCTTGCGGTCGAAGAGGAGCCGTTCGTCACGAGCCCCGTGCACGGCTTGTTGCGAGGATCTTCACGTTCTGGGCCAAAAACATCGCACAATGTATCGACTGAAACCGCATCTTTCCGCACGCGGAAGGGCGCTGATGAAGGAAATCCTCACTCTTGTCCAACTGCAGCAAGAGGGTGAGGTCCACATCGCCACCGTCGGCGGCTTCGATCTCGTCTATGATGGCGAAAAATTCGGGCGTGGTGACAATTACCACTACCAGACGCTGCTTCAAAGGGGTGCTGATGTGAGATCGAGTTGTCGGCGACCGTCACGTCGCTCGGTGTCATCTCGCGCCGCGAGCACGCACTCGACGGTTTCGGCCAAGAGCAGGAACGTTATCGCCAGAGGCTGGCGGAAATACCAGCGGCGGCTTTCCTCTTACCAGTCGCGGCAGAGTCTTCGCTTTTGCCGACGACCTGGCAGAGAAGCGTCAGAAATTGCGCGAGATCGAAGAGGCACTCGCGGAATCGGCACGGGAGGACGCTGGGCGGAGAAGATCGCCGCTTGGCTCGGTGGTTCGTGCGTGAGATCGTTTCTGATCGACCGACCGAAACTAATCACCGAACAGGATGGCGCCATAGTCGGTGGCGCCATGCAGGACATGGACGATGACCACCTTCGCGGTTTCGACGCGGTAGAAGATCAGGTAATTGCCATGAACGCGCCGGCGGATACCATGGTGCTCGTAGCGCGGGACGAGGGCGAAGCCGTTCGGCCTATCGACGAGATCCTCACACTTGCTCCGCAGCTCCCGGACGAATGAAAGGGCGCGTCGGGGATCGTCCGCAGCGATATAATCGGCGATTTGCTCAAGATCGCTTTCCGCCTCGTTGGAAAACTCAAGGATCATTCCGATTTTTCGGCCTGATCAGCCATCGCACTGTATTTGGCCTCGAGTCGCACGAAAACGTCGCTCGCCGGCTTCGTTCGGCCCGCGTCGGCATCGGCAATGCCGCGCGTCACGGAGGCATCCAGCGCGGCAAGCCGGGTCTCGCGGTCCTGGACCAGTCGCACACCTTCCCGCAGGACTTCGCTTTTCGAGCCATAACGACCTGTGTCGACGAGTTGCTGGATATAGCTTTCGAGCTGCTTTCCCAGATCGGCACTTATCATGCTGTACTCCATTGAATGTGATGGAAGTCAAGATAGGCCGTTTATCAACTATTATCAATCCTCTTGGCGATCACCCGCATTCGCAATGCTGAGGTCCGGGAGTTGCGGATCATATAGATACGATCGTCGTTGTCGGCCTTGTCGACGCGTACACGCGGTACGCCATCGTTCGACGGTCAGCGGGTGAGAGGAGTAGAAGCTCTGATCGATGGTGAGCGACGCCAGTTCATGGCGCATTGCCAAACGGTGCTGTCACTGGGGCGATCAACACGCCAAAGGTTTTGATGCAGTCCGGTATCGGCCCAGAAGACAAGCTGCAATCTCACGGGATCCCCGTCGTGCAACACTTGCCGGGCGTTGTGCGCAATCATAGGATCATCTCGCCTTCGGCCTAGCAGCGCCTGTCAGCCGCGCGAGATCATCTCGACGACCAAACCTCCGAGGCGGCCGAAAGGGTTTGCAAGATCCAGAACGACGCTCATATGGTTGAGACACGGCGCCGACATTAGTTTCACGGCACGGTCATCGATGCTCAGCTTCTTGCTCAGCGCCAGTGCCTGCTCACGAAACGGGGACGTCTCCTCCGCGCCAAATGCGATTATCCGCCGGGGCGAAGGCAACTGGTTTGCCGTCAGAGGGGACCATGCGGCGGCCTCCGCCGGGGTCATCCTAGCTTCATCGCGCAGGAAACTATCGGGAATTTCAGACAGATCGTATATGCCGCTCACCAGCAACATCTCCTGCAGAACGGGCAGGTCAGGGCGTTCCGTTTCTCCCGGGGCTATCGCGGCTAGAAAGGAAGCAAGATGCGCGCCCGCCGAGTGGCCGCTAACGGTCATTTTGTGAGGGTCTGCGCCAAAGTCAATTGCATGTTTCTGAAGCCAGAGCACCGACCGCCGCACCTGATTCACCAAGACATGCAAGCGTTGACCGGGCATCAGGTCATATTCGACGATAGCGGCGATACCCCCGGCTTCAAGGACGGGAGCGGCGACCAAGCGATAGTTTTCCTTCTCACCGGATCGCCAGTAGCCGCCATGAACGAAGACATGCAGTGGAGCGCCAGCCTTGACGTTGTCGGGCAGGATGACGTCCAGGACCTCCCTGTCACGCGCGCCATACCGGATATCGGCCATCAGTTTGGACCTGGCTGAGAGCTGCCGGCTGCGTTCTGTAAATTCGGCAGCGATAGTGTCGAAATCGGGTACGAAATCGCGAATTCGGTAGAGATCTTGTGACGTCATCGGGTTCCTCCAGTCTCAGTAGTCTACTGCGTAGTACTTTGCCTCCATAAACTCCAGAATGCCGGTGACGCCGCCCTCACGGCCAAGACCACTCTGTTTGACGCCGCCAAAGGGTGCGGCCGGATCGGACATCAGTCCCCTGTTGATCCCGAGCATGCCTGTCTCAAGCCGCTTGCCGACCTTCATCGCCCGTTTCAGATCCTGGGTGTAGACGTAGGCGGCAAGGCCGTATTCGGTGTTGTTCGCCAGTTGAACAGCTTCGTCTTCGGTAACGAATTTATAGACCGGCGCGACCGGACCAAAGATCTCCTCACGCGCGATCGCGGCGTCTGCAGGCACGTTTTCGAGAACGGTTGGCGGATAGAAATAACCGTTTTCCGAAAGCGGCTTGCCGCCGGTCGTCGCGCGTGCGCCGGACGCAATGGCGTCCGTGACCAGCCTGTCGATCTTGCGCACGGCATTGGTGGTGATCATCGGGCCGCACTGGGTTGCGGGATCGTAGCCCGGACCGATCGTCAGCCCGGCCATGCGCGCCGTGAGACGGCCGACGAAGGCATCGTGGATGCCGGCCTGGACATAGAAACGGTTGGCGGCGGTGCAGGCCTCGCCAGCGTTGCGCATCTTTGCGATCATCGCGCCGTCCAGAGCAGCCTCCAGGTCTGCGTCGTCGAAGACGATGAAGGGTGCATTGCCGCCGAGTTCCATCGAGCAACTGACCACGGATTTCGAAGCTTCGGCAAGTAGCGTCCGGCCGACGCCGGTCGAGCCGGTAAAGGACAGTTTGCGCACGCGGGGGTCCGCCAGCATGGCGTTGGTCACCGCGCCCGGATTGCTTGTCGTCAGAACGTTCACGACACCCGCCGGCACGCCGGCCTCTTCGCCAAGGCGTGCCATGGCATAGGCCGTCAGCGGCGTTTCAGAGGCCGGTTTCAGAATGACCGTGCAGCCTGCCGCAAGAGCCGGACCGATCTTTCGGGTCGCCATGGCGGCCGGGAAGTTCCAGGGCGTGATCAGGACTGCGATGCCGATCGGTTCGTGATCGACGATGATATGATGCGAACCTGACGGCGTATGGCGATATTCGCCAGGAATACGCGTCGCTTCTTCCGCATACCAGCGAAAGAATTCGGCGGCGTAAGCGACTTCACCGCGCGCGTCAGGCAGCGCCTTGCCGTTTTCCAGTGCGATGAGCGTGGCAAACTCTTCGGCGTGTTGCGTCATGAGCTGGAACCAGCGCCGGAGGATTTCCGAGCGTTGGCGGGCTGGCGTGGCGCGCCATGCGGCGGCAGCAGCATGCGCCGCATCAACGGCTTGCATCGCATCTTCAACAGAAGCATCCGCGACTTCTGCCAGTTTTTCGCCTGTGGATGGGTCCATGACGGCTATTCCGCCGCCCTTTCTCCATGTGCCGCCGATGTAAAGGCCTTCCGCATGAAGAGCAGGATTGGCATATCCGTCGATCTTGGCATGAAACGTCATGATGAAAATCCTTTTCAGTTCAGGCGCGACCGGTCGCCATGATAGGCGGCGGCGATGAGGTTCTGCATGTCGTCGAGGTTCAGGGGCCGCGGATTGTTCTGGACGAGGCGGGCAATGCCGATACTTTGCTCGGCAACCCAGCCGATCCGGCTCTCTTCAAGCCCAAGTTCACGGAGCGTCGAGGGAATCCCTATGTGCGCGAAAAGGGAAATGAGGGCGGGAACGACATCGTCCGGCCCTTTAAGACCCGCCGCCTGGGCTATGGTCCCAAGCTCGTCCTGGATGACCGGCGCGTTCCATGTCATGACGTAAGGCATGAGGCAGGCAACCCCGAGGCCGTGCGCGGTATGGGTGAGCGCGCCGACGGGATACTGTATGGCATGGGCCGCTGCGGTTCCGGCCACACCGAAGGCAAGTCCTGCCAGCGTGGCGCCGAGCATGACCTTTTCGCGCGCGGCTCGATCCGTGCCGTCCTTGCAGGCAGCCTCCAAACCCTGCCAGAGCAAGGAGATGGCACGCAGCGCAAAATGGTCGGACATTTCGTTCTTGCCGACAAAGACACGCTGTTGCGCGATGCCGGGCACGGGCTCTCGGCGAATTGCGGTGAAGGCTTCCAGCGCATGGGTCAAAGCGTCCGACCCCGCAATTGCCGTCAGGGAGGGTGGGCAGGTGAGGGTGAGGTCCGGATCGCATATGGAAACGGTCGGAATGAGGTGAGGGCTGGAAATGCCGACCTTCAGGCTCCGCTCGGCGTCGGAAAGCACGGCGACGGGCGTGACTTCGGAGCCCGTTCCAGCGGTGGTCGGAATTGCTATGAGAGGCATCACGGGGCCCGGAACGGTATGTTCCCCGTAATAATCCTGCGGTCGCCCGCCATGGGTCAGGAGCAGAGCCACGCATTTGGCCATGTCTAGGCACGAGCCGCCACCGACGCCGATAACGAAGTCCGGAGCGAAGTTGCGGGCGCCCTCTGCGCTTTTTGCCGCGGAGTCGACCGGTACATCCGGCAGAGTGGAACTGTCGATCATGACCGCGATGCCGGCATCTTCGAGCTGCCGGACGAGCGCGAGAAAATCGGCATCCGCGGAAAGGCGCATATCGGTGACGATCAGCGCGCGCCGGCCCAGCCGGGCGGCAATATTCCCGAGAGCATGCCGTTGTCCCGAGCCGAAGAGCAGTTCGCGCGGCGCCCTCAGTGTGCCGAAAAGGTTCATTTCCACATCTCCTCCGATGGTTCAGGCGGCCTTGAGCGCCAAAAGACTTTCTAAAAGTTGTTGCGGCAGCTCTATCCCTGCGTTCTCCGCCGCGATGCGGCGCCTGCGTGCGCCATCGCCCGGTACCGCAACCGGTTTTTCGGGGTCGGATGCCGGGGATCGGCGCAGGTGGTCGAGATAGGCTGCAAGCGAGCGGGCGTTCCCGTGTCCGGATGCCGCATCGATGAGAATGAGAAGGTCACCCTTGTTGGCTGCATGAATATCGTCGAGCGTCCCGTGCACATCGGGCGCGAGATCGGAGCCGGCAAGCGCGGCAACGAGAAGTTCGATCGCAAGACCAAGGCCGTACCCTTTGGCGCCGCCGAACGGGGCGATTGCCCCCGACTTGGCCGCGTGTGGATCCGTGGTCGGGAAACCTTGCGCATCCACCGCCCAGTCTGATGGAATAGGCGCACCGCGCATCGCATGGTTGTTGATTTTCCCCATCGAGACGATGCTTGTCGCAAGGTCCAGCACAAAGGGGCGATCGCTGGAGGGAATGCCTATGGCGACGGGATTGGTGCCCAACAAGGCCTGGGTTCCGCCGAAGGGATGAACCAGGGCCTCACTGGTCGACATGACGATGCCGATCAGGTCGCTCCTTGCTGCAGCCTCTGCGTAATAGGCCAGCATACCCATATGGTTGGCGTCGCGGATCGCAGCGATGGCGATCCCCGTCTCGCTCAAGACCGGCCGGATCGTATCCATTGCACGCATCATGACGACCGGTCCAAGGCCGCGCTCGCCGTCGATGCTGAGAAAAGACCGTCTGCGCCATGTCCCCGTTCCATATGTGCGCCCGTCGGCGAGCCCCTTTTCCAACCGGGAGAGAAGCAGCGGCAATCGCTGCAGGCCATGCGACGGCAAACCTCGCAATTCGGCTTCCAGCAGGAGATCGGCCTGGAGGTGAGCATTGGCAGGCGATGCTCCTCTTGCTTCCAGAAGAGCGATCGCCAGTCGTCGAAGCCGTTCAAGTGAAATCCTCATCTTAAATCCTATATCGGATCATATACGATATTGTATTTGACATACGATATCTTATTTGCAACAAATGTCGGCGTGTCAAGAAGCAAGCCGGAGATTGAAGGTGGCATTTGCAGCGGAACGAGAAATCAAAGGGACGAGCCTGCGTCCGAGCAGCGTGGTCGAGGGGGTCTATGACAACATCTATCACCGCCTCATGTCCCTGGAGATCACGCCCGGCGCCCGCATTCCGATAGACGTTCTTGCGCGGGAAATCGGTGTATCACAGACGCCGATCCGTGAGGCTCTCAGTCGTCTGGAGCGCGAAGGCCTTGTGCGTAAGGAGCATCTTGTCGGCTATAGCGCAGCACCTCAATGGACGAAAAAGCAATTCCAGGATCTCTATGCTTTCCGACTTCTGGTCGAGCCGGAGGGTGCCAGGCTTGCGGCAATCAATATGACTCCTGAGGCTTTGCAGCAGCTTGAAAATTCTGCGGCAGACATGGGCAATGGCGGTACGCCCGTCGATCGCAACACGCGATATTCACGCTTTGCTCGGGCGGATGCGCATTTTCACGATGCAATCCTCAAGATCGCCGGAAACGATGTGATCCGGAACACGCTTTCGAACCAGCATGTGCATCTCCATATCTTCCGGCTGATGTTCCATACGCGCGTGACGCAGGAGGCGCTCGAGGAGCACGAGAACCTGCTCATCGCTTTACGATCAGGAGATCCGCAGGCTGCTTTCGATGCCATGCGCATCCATATCGAGCGCTCGCGTGATCGGCTGCTGTCGGCCTTCGAATGAACGCGGTCCTTTCCCCTCAACCCCTGGCCCCGCCGGAAAGTTCGGCGGCCGCGGTTCTCCGGGCCGATTGTCTGGGTAAGGCCTACGGCCCAATTACCGTCCTGTCGGATGTCACGGTCGATGTCCGTGCGGGAGAGGTTCATGCCATCATCGGTGAAAACGGCGCCGGCAAATCGACGCTGATGAAGTTGCTGTCCGGATACGTCGCGCCGACGGACGGTCGGTTGCTAATGGATGGCGAGCCGACGGAATTTCGAAACGCGGTGGAAGCGGAAGACGCCGGCATCGTGCTGGTGCATCAGGAAATCCTGCTTGCCCCGGACCTTACGGTTGCGGAAAACCTATTTCTGGGTCGGGAAATCGGCCGCGGCCTGATGGTGGATGACCGGGCCATGAACCGGCGTACCGCGGAACTTCTCGCGCGGGTCGGCTCGACGGCGCGCCCGCGTGATCGAGTAGGAAATCTGCCGCTTGCCCAGCGCCAGCTGGTGCAGATCGCGCGTGCGCTTCTCTACGATCGAAAGGTCGTCATCTTTGACGAGCCGACGGCGGTTCTGGCGAATGACGAAGTTGCGGCACTTCTCGATATCGTCAGGATGCTGCGCGATCACGGCGTGGCAGTCCTTTATATTTCCCATCGTCTTGATGAGGTGCAGACGCTTGCCGACCGCATAACCGTCCTGCGTGACGGTCGTATGATCGGCACCTGGCCTGCCGCCGGTCTCAGCCAGCGTGAAATGGCCGAGCTCATGGTCGGTCGCGAACTGGAGATGCTTTATCCCCATAAACGCCCGCCCGCAGAAGCAGCGCCTATCCTTTCGGTAATGGATCTGGCGGTCGATCATGGTGCCGAGAGTGCCAGCTTCAGCGTCCGGCCGGGTGAGGTGCTCGGTATCGGCGGCATGATCGGCGCGGGGCGGACCGAACTGATCGAAGGGTTGATGGGTCTTCGCCCCTCGCATGCCCGCAGCGTCGTGCTCAACGGCAAGGACATCAAACACCGATCGGTGCGCACGATGATGGAGGCCGGTCTCGTCTATCTGACAGAGGACCGAAAGGGGAAGGGCCTGCTTCTGGAGGAGAAGCTTGGCCCAAACCTGACGCTTCAGGCTCTTGATACGGTCAATCCAGGTGGCGTGCTCGATAAGCGGGAGGAGCGCTCCCGGCTGGAGAAAGTGGTCGCCGATTACGATATCCGTGTCCGTTCCCTTCGGCTTGACGCCGGAAAGCTTTCCGGCGGCAACCAGCAGAAACTGCTGCTTGCCAAGGTCATGCTGGCGGAACCTTCGGTGGTGATCATCGATGAGCCGACGCGCGGCATCGATATCGGCAACAAGAGCCAGATCTACGACTTCATCGACGCCATGGTGCGAGCGGGCAAGGCCTGCATCGTCATCTCGTCGGAAATGCCGGAACTGGTGGGGCTCGCCGATCGCGTCCTCGTGATGCGGGGAGGCAGGATCGCCGCCGAACTGAACGGCGCTGAAATCAATGAGAAAAACATCGTCTACGCCGCCACGGTCGGCGGGCGCGACGACGTCGGGGAGGACGAAAATGACCACAGCAACCGCAACAATCATACCCTCTGACGAAGGAGGCCGCATCCGCTGGGCGGACTTTGCGCCCTTCATCGCGCTTGCGGTGATCGTGTTGCTGGGCGCGTTGGTAAACTCCAACTTTGTCGCCTCCGCAAACCTGATCAACGTCGTGACCCGTAGCGCCTTCATTGCGATCATCGCTGTCGGAGCGACCTTCGTCATCGCGTCCGGCGGCCTCGATCTTTCGGTCGGCTCGATGATGGCCTTCGTCACCGGCATCATGATCATGGTGATGAACTATCTGGCCCCTTCATTCGGTGCCTGGGCCATTCCGATGGGAGCAGCGCTTGCTCTCGTGGTCGGGGCTCTGTGCGGTCTGTTCAACGGGCTCATCGTCACGATCGGGAAAATCGAACCCTTCATCGTCACGCTCGGCACGATGGGCATTTTCCGGGCTTTCATCACCTTCATGACCGATGGCGGGTCCCTGCCGATCGACCGGGCCCTGCGGGAGGCATACCGACCGGTCTATTTCGGCAGCCTTTTCGGCATACCCTATCCCGTCCAGATAACCTTCGTCGTGGTCATGCTGGGTGCGTTCCTGCTGTACAAGACCAAGTTCGGCCGCCGGCTGACCTCTGCGGGATCCAATGTCGAAGTCGCCCGCTTCTCTGGCGTCAACGTCGCCGCTGTGCGGACCCTCGCCTACGTCATTCAGGGCATCTGCGTCGCCGTTGCGGCCATCTGTTATGTGCCGCGCCTTGGCGCGGCGACGCCGACGACCGGTCAGCTCTGGGAATTGCAGGTCATTACTGCCGTCGTCATTGGCGGAACCCTTCTGCGTGGCGGACGCGGGCGCATTGGTGGCACCGTCGCCGGCGCACTCATTCTCGAGGTCATCGCCAACGTCATGGTCCTTTCGGACATGGTCTCTGAATACCTCGTTGCCGCCGTCCAGGGCGCGATCATCATTATCGCCATGCTGGCGCACCGCTTTACCGCCAACCGCTGAAAACCGCACTGACTTCAAAGGAGGAGAAAATGAAGTCGATGATCCAGAAAGCCGGTCTTTTGTTATCGACCGCAGCATTGGCCCTCGTTCTGCCACTCGGCAGCGCGCAGGCCGAAGACAAGGTGACGATCGCCGTCTCCATTCCGGCAGCCACGCATGGATGGACCGGAGGCGTCGTTTATCACGCCGAGCAGGCGGAAAAGGAGCTGGAGGCTGCGTTTCCGAACATTGACGTCGTTCTGTCCACGGCATCCTCGGCAACCGCACAGGTGTCTGCGCTCGAAGATTTGGCTGCGAGCCGCAAACTCGACGCCCTCGTGATCCTGCCGTTTACCTCTGAGGAACTGACGGGGCCTGTCGAACAGATCAAGCAGAACGGCACTTTCATTTCCGTGGTCGATCGCGGCCTGACCGATCCGAGCGTTCAGGATCTTTATGTCGCCGGCGACAATATCGCCGTCGGCGCCAACACGGCGCATTGGCTCGTGGACAAGCTTGGAGGCGAGGGCCAGGTCGTCGTGCTTCGCGGCATTCCCACGGTCATCGATGACGAACGCATCAAGGGTTTCTCCGATGTCGTCGCCAAGTCGAACATCAAGATCCTCGATATCCAGTATGCCAACTGGAACCAGGACGAAGCCTTCAAGCTGATGCAGGATTATCTCGCCAAATATCCCAAGATCGACGCCGTCTGGGCCAACGACGATGACATGCTGCTCGGCGTGCTCGAAGCAGTCGATAATGCCGGTCGCAAGGACATCAAATACGCGCTCGGCGGCAACGGAATGAAGCAGGTTATCGAGATGGTGAAGGAGAAGAACGAGCGCACGCCGATCTCGACGCCTTATCCGCCGTCGATGATCAAGTCTGCGATGTACATGACGGCCGCGCAGTTCACCGGGCAGGCTCCGGTGCGCGGGTCGTTCCTGCTCGGTGCGCCGCTGATCACGCCGGAAAATGCCGACCAGTTCTACTTCCCGGATTCCCCCTTCTGATACGTAACGGCGCCCGGCCACTCCGGGCGCCGATCATTCAATTCCAACAGGAGATACATTATGAGCGGCAAGAAAATCCTCATGCTGACCGGCGAGTTCACCGAGGAATATGAGATCTTTGTATTCCAGCAGGGGATGGAAGCTGTGGGCCATACGGTCCACGTCATATGTCCCGACAAGAAGGCCGGCGATCGCATCAAGACATCGCTGCATGATTTCGAGGGCGATCAGACCTACACGGAAAAACTCGGCCATTATGCCGACATCAACATGACATTCTCCGAAGTGCGCGTCGAGGAATATGATGCCGTCTACGCGGCGGGTGGCCGCGGACCGGAATACATCCGCACGGACAAGCGCATCCAGGACATGGTCCGCCATTTCCATGAGACCGGCAAGCCGATCTTCACGATCTGCCATGGCGTGCAGATCCTGATGGCAGTGCCAGGTGTCTTGAAGGGCCGCAAGGTCGCGGGCCTCGGTGCCTGCGAGCCGGAAGTTACGGCCGTTGGCGGCACCTATATCGACGTCAAGCCCACGGAGGCTTATGTCGACGGCAACATGGTGTCGGCCAAGGGCTGGACGGGGCTTGCCGCTTTCATGCGAGAGTGCCTCAACGTGCTCGGAACAAAAATCACGCATACCTGAAACGGGAAAGCGTGAACCGCCCGCCCCGTCTTCTTCGGGGCGGGCTGGTGTTCCAAAGGCGTTATCTTGATCACCTCGGGGCAGCGATCGTTTATTTGCGTTCAATGATTATGCCGGGGTGGCACCTTAGCGATCTGGCGGAACGTGTCCGCATGTCTGATGGTGGCGCCGTCGGCCAATTGCGTCACTGTCTGGCGGTAAAGCATCTGCCAGGGGGTGGCGTCGGTCGGAACGTGCGGGATGCCATCGCTATGCCTCCGCTTGATTTCCGCGTCATCGACCAGCATGTCGCATCGGCCCGCATTGAAATCGATCCGAATGACATCGCCGGTCCGGACGTAGGCAAGCCCGCCGCCCGCCGCACTTTCCGGCGAGGCATTGAGGATCGACGGGCTTTCCGCAGTTCCTGATTGCCGGCCATCGCCGATCGTCGGGAGGCTCATGATGCCGCGCTTCAGCAGGTGGTCGGGCGGCTGCATGTTGACGACTTCGGCCGAGCCGGGCCAGCCGAGCGGGCCAGCGCCTCGGATCACCAGGATCGAACGCTCATCGATCGCGAGCGACGGATCGTTGATCCGTCTGTGATAATCCTCCGATCCATCGAACACCACTGCCGTGCCCTCGAACACGCCCTCATGGCCGGGATCGCTCAGGTAACGCCGGCGAAAATCCTCCGATACGACGCTCATCTTCATGATGGCAAAGTCGAACAGGTTACCCTTCAGCACCAGGAAGCCGGCGCGTTCGCGAAGCGGGTCCGCATAAGGCCTGATCACCTCACGGTCATCGGACTGACGCCCTTCCAGGTTCCCCGCCATCGTCCTGCCGGTGACTGTCGGACACTCCCCGTCCAGCTTACCCGCCTGAAGCAGTTCCCACATGATCGCAGGCACGCCACCGGCGCGATGGAACCGCTCGCCGAGATAGGCGCCCGCCGGCTGAACGTTGGCGAGCAGGGGGATATCGAAGCCGTGAACCTGCCAGTCGTCGGGGCTGAGGTCGACGCCGGCATGCTTGGCCATCGCCATCAGATGCGGTTGGGCATTGGTCGATCCGCCGATCGCGGAATTCACCCTGATTGCGTTGAGGAAGGCGGCGCGGGTCAGAATATCCGACGGACGAATGTCCTGCAGTACCAGTTCGACCGCGCGGCGGCCGGTGCGATAGGCCATCTGGCCGCGTTCGCGATAGGCGGCCGGAATGGCCGCGCAACCGGTCAGCGACATGCCGAGCGCCTCGGCCATGGCGTTCATGGTAGATGCGGTGCCCATCGTGTTGCAGTGGCCGATAGACGGCGCCGAACTCAGCGCCGCCTCGAGAAACTGTTCGCGGTCAATTTCGCCGGCGGCGTACTTGCGGCGCGAGCGCCAGATCACTGTGCCGGAGCCGACCAGGTCCCCATCATGGTGGCCGTCCAGCATCGGGCCACCGGAGAAAACGATCGCTGGAATATCGACGGTCGAGGCTGCCATGAGCGCCGATGGCGTGGTCTTGTCGCAGCCGGTCGTCAGGACGACCCCGTCGAGCGGATAGCCGTAGAGGATTTCGACCAGCCCGAGATAGGCGAGGTTGCGATCGAGTGCCGCGGTCGGGCGCTTGCAGTTTTCAAACAGCGGGTGGGTTGGAAACTCGATGGGAATGCCGCCGGCGTCGCGAATGCCGTCTCGCAGCCGTTTGGCGAGGTCGAGGTGGTGGCGGTTGCAAGGGTTCAGGTCGCTGCCCGACTGGGCGATACCGATGATCGGCTTGCCGCTGCGCAGTTCCTCCGGTGTCGTGCCATAGTTCATGAACCGCTCGAGGTAGAGCGCGGTCAGGTCGAGATGATCCGGGTTGTCGAACCAGTCCTGCGAACGCAGCCTGCGAATTTCCTTCTGGTCTTTGCTCACCGGACCTTCTCCCCCTCGTGGCCGTTGATCTTTTCGAGATGCAGCAGCAGGCCGCTATGATCGGTCTCTCCGTGCCCATCGGCAACGAAAGCGCGGAACGCGTCACGTATCATGGAGGTCAACGGCAGGTCGAGCCCGTACACGTCCGACATTGCCGCGACGGCATCGAGATCCTTCAGTTGCAACCGCGACGACCCTCCCGGCTGGAAGGCTCGATCCACCATCCGCTTGCCGTGAAGCTCCAGGATGCGGCTTTCGGCAAACCCGCCCCGGATCGCATCACGGAATTTGCCGCGATCCGCACCACCGGCCTTAACCAGCATCATCGCCTCCGCAACGGCGCCGATGGTGATGGCGACGATCTGCTGATTGGCGAGCTTGCAGATCTGGCCGGCGCCAGAGGGGCCGACATGGGTGACGCGGCCGAGGGGCGAGAATATGTCGTGCAGCCGCTCGATGACGGCGCCGTCGCCTCCGGCCATGATCGCAAGCGTGCCCGCTTCAGCACCGACCGTGCCCCCGGAAACCGGGGCATCGACGTGATGCACCTGCCGCCTGGCCAGCATTTCGGCATGCGCGCGCGCGACTGGCGGCGCGATTGACGACGTGTCGATCACAACGGCGCCGGCCTTGAGCACCTCCGCCACGCCCTGGTCGATCAGGACATTGCCGACCGCGTTGCCGTCGCTCAGCATGGTGAAGACGACATCGGCATCGCGCGCGGCATCGGCGGCTGTGGTCGCGACGACGGCGCCTTGCGCAGCCAAAGCCTCCGCCTTGGAGCGATCGCGGTTCCAGACCGTGACGGCATATCCAGCGCTCAAGAGGCGGCGCACCATCGGTGCGCCCATGAGGCCGGTTCCGAGAAAGGCGATGCGTCGCCCCTTTTGTCCCGTTCCGGTTGTCATTGCAGACTGCCTCCAAGTTCGTCTTCGATATGAACCCTGATGATGTCGTCGAAGGATTTTTCGGCGGTAAAACCGAGCGCAGTTGCCCGCTTCGCCTCAAATCCCGGCGCCCAGCCGGCGCACATGCGCATGATCATCTCATCAGGCTCCCGCCGGATCAGCGCCACTGCCTTTTCGCCGGCGACGCGGCGCAGCGCCTCGATCTGCTCCCCGACAGTCGCGCTGAGCCCGGGCATGGACAGGTTGCGCCAGGGGCCTAACTTCTCGACGTCGATCGTCGCGCCGTGGCTGAGAAAGCCGACGGCGGAGCGGGGCGATGCATGCCAGTGGCGCACTTCTTCCGGCACGGGCAGAACGGCTTCCTGCCCGATGAGGGGCTCGCGCAGGATGTTCGAAAAGAAGCCGGAAGCCGCCTTGTTAGGCTTTCCGGGACGAATGCAGATGGTCGGCAGGCGAATTCCGATGCCTTCGAAGAAGCCGCGTCTGGAATAGTCCGAAAGCAACAGCTCGCAGATCGCTTTCTGCGTGCCGTAGCTGGTCAGCGGTGTGGTGTGGAATTCGTCAGGGATTGGACAGGGCAGGGGCGCGCCGAACACGGCAATCGAGGAGGTGAACACGACGCGGGGCTTGTAGCCATCCTCGCCATTGGCAATGCGGATCGCGTCGAACAGCAAACGCGTGCCGTCGAGGTTGATGCGATACCCCTTGTCGAAGTCGAGTTCGGCTTCTCCCGACACGATGGCGGCGAGATGAAAGATGACGTCAGGGCGTCCGGCGACGAGCCGCGCCGCTTCGCCCGGAGCCGAGAGGTCTGCCGTTTCCAACGTCACCTTGCCGGCGAAGCCCAGTGGCGGCTCTGGCGTGACGACATCGACGAGTGTCATGCTTTCGATCGGCCGGTTGTCCAGCGTGCCGTCTTTGGCCAGGCTCTGTGCGAGCTTGCGCCCGACCATGCCGGCGGCGCCGATAATGAAAATGTGCACCTGTTCTTCCTCCCTTTTTCTGCACGCCGATCCGAGGTAACACGACGGCATCGTATAAATTCTGTTGTAAGGTTGTCTGATAACCTTATATCATTCGTTAGAAAGCAGAATGTTTAATTGCGGCGCCGGATTGATCGACAGGTTTTTCGGTGCCTGACCTATCACGGCTCGATCAGTGCCGAGCACGGTATTGGACGTCTGAAGAAGCAGACTATGAGAGATGTGTATCGCTCCGGTCCGGCGGGGATTGGTTGCGGCATTGAAAATGGCTGTCGATCCGCTAGGCGCGATGAATCCGGGTTGCCATGGATTTCGAGCGGCATTCATAGGCAGCAATTTTTTGAGGCGAAAAGGCATGTCACTGGATTTTGGACAGATCAGGCGCAATGAGCATCTTCCGGCGCGAATTGCCGCCCAGATTGCGCGCGAGATCACGGACGGCCGTATTCCGCCGGGAAGCAAGCTTCCGACCGAACACTTTCTCGCCAGCAGTTTCGGCGTCAGCCGCTCGGTGGTGCGCGAGGCGATTGCCCAGTTGCGCAACGAGGGTCTCGTTGAGACCAGACAGGGCGTCGGCGCCTTCGCAACCGGGATCAAGGCGCGCCAGTCGATCCGCATCGAGCAGGATGATCTTTATGATCGCGCGAGCTTCCGGGATCTGTTTCAGTTGCGCATGCCGCTGGAAATCGAAGCCGCTGGCCTTGCGGCAACTCATCATGTCGATAGCGATCTGGCGAAGCTCGACGAGGCCCTGGCAAGCATGATGGGGGCGGACAAATGGACGGATCAAGGGATCGTTGCTGACCTGATCTTTCATCGTGTCATCGCGGCTTCGACCGGCAATGAATATTTCGCTTTGTTCGTCGGCTTCATAGCGGAGCGTATCAGTCTTGCCATCAACGCTGCGCGGGCCGCGGCGGTTCTTGAGGAGATTGTGGAACTGACGATTGCCGAGCATGTGGCGATCCGCGACGCGGTTGCCAGCCGCGACCCGAAACGCGCGCGCGAAGCGATGAAGCGGCATCTGCTCGCTGCTGCTAGTCGGCTGGGTCTGACCCTTGAAACGGGCTGAAATCTTCCGGCGCTGGCCGCTTGCCGTTTTTGCGGGGAGTGCCACCTTCCCCAAGGCGCCGTTTGTCCGGGTATGATTTTCGGCGCTAGACAGCGCAAGGGAGTATGACTACAAAACAGGTCCAGCTTGTCAGACATCCTGACAAGCTGGCAAGATGGCGGGAGGCCATCGTGTCGTGGATGTGAGGAGGTTTTGCTTGAGTTCGACCAGATCACTTCGAGCTTCGGATATTTTACCTGCAGATGCCACAGATGCGCTGCTTGTTGGCCGCGTCTGGTCGAATTCGGCTGACGGCCCTTGCCCGGTCGCGGTCCGCGGCGAGCGGGTGCTGGACGTGTCGTCGGTTTCCGCAACCGTTTCCGAGCTGCTTGAGCTTGAGGATTTCGCTGGCAAGCTGCATGCGTCGAGTGAGCTTCCCGATCTCGGCTCGATCGATGATTTCCTGTCGGGCCAGGCTGGCCAATTGCTGGCTCCTATCGATCTGCAGGCGATCAAGGCGGCCGGGGTTACGTTTGCCGACAGCATGCTCGAACGTGTGATCGAAGAGCAGGCAAAGGGAGATGCGTCCCGGGCGTCCGATATCCGCAAGCGTTTGGCGCCGGTTCTGGGGGGCAGTCTTCGTGGTGTCGTCGCCGGTTCCGAGCAGGCTGCACGGGTGAAGGAACTTCTGCAGGAGATGAACCTGTGGTCGCAGTACCTTGAGGTGGGCATCGGGCCGGATGCCGAAATCTTCACCAAGTCGCAACCCATGTCGGCGGTCGGCTGCGGTTCGCTGGTCGGTATCCATCCGATCTCGGAGTGGAACAATCCCGAGCCGGAAGTGGTCCTGGTCCTGCGGTCTTCCGGCGAAATCGTCGGCGCCACGCTCGGCAACGATGTCAACCTTCGCGATGTCGAAGGGCGTTCGGCGCTGTTGCTCGGCAAGGCGAAGGACAACAACGCATCGTGTTCGATCGGCCCTTTCATTCGCGTCTTCGATGACAAGTTCACTCTGGAGGAACTCGGGAGGGTCCGCGTTGCCTTGTCCGTCGAGGGACAGGACGGTTTCCGGATGACGGGCGAGAGCCCGATGGAAGCGATAAGCCGCAAGCCCTCCCACCTTGCCCGCCAGTTGCTCAATCGCAATCATCAATATCCCGATGGCGCCGTGCTTTTCCTCGGCACCATGTTCGCCCCCGTGAAGGACCGGCGCGGGGCAGGCCAGGGATTTACGCATGAAATCGGCGACCGGGTGGAAATTTCGACACCCCTACTTGGCCGTCTGGTAAACTGGGTCGATCGCAGTGACGCTTGCCCCGAATGGACCTTCGGCCTCGGTGCGCTGATGAGAAACCTGGCCAAGCGCGGCCTGTTGTAACGCAGACTGGAAGGAAAGCGTGCAAAAGGTAGTCGACCACTTTTACAAGGCTCTCGAATTCCTGCTGATCGTCCTTCTTTCGGGAATGGCGATCATGGTCTTCGTGAACGTCATCCTGCGGTATGCGATCAATTCCGGCCTAACGGTCTCGGACGAGCTCGCACGCTACTTTTTCATCTGGCTGACTTTCATCGGCGCCGTCGTGACGTTTCGGGAGCACGGGCATCTCGGCGTGGAAACCCTCGTTGCTCTGCTCGGCCGCAAGGGCCGCATCCTTTGCATGATCCTGAGCAATCTGGTGATCATCGCCTGCTCGGCCATTTTTTTCTGGGGCACCTGGAAGCAACTGCCGATCAACTGGAGCATGAAGGCCCCGGTGACCGGGCTCTCCATGGGTTTCGTCTACGGCAGTGGCTTCTTTACCGGCTTCTGTTGCGCGGTCATCGCGCTGGAGCGCCTCTTCCGCCTGCTCACCGGTCGGGTAACGCAGGAGGAAATTGAAGCGTTTGCGGGCGAGAATCTCACGATCGAACAGATGGCGGAGCGGACCTGATGACGCTTTTCGTTTTCGTCGCTTCACTGATTGGCGCCATGGCAATCGGGGTGCCGGTCGCATTCTCGCTGATGTTCTGCGGTGTCGTTCTCATGTGGTACATGGGAATGTTCAATACCCAGATCATCGCGCAGAACATGATTGCCGGCGCCGATACGTTCACGCTGCTCGCCATCCCGTTCTTCATTCTGGCCGGAGAGCTGATGAATGCCGGCGGCCTGTCGCGGCGCATTATCGATTTCGCCATTGCCTGCGTGGGACATATCCGCGGGGGCCTGGGCATCGTCGCGATCGTCGCGGCCCTGATCATGGCCAGCATTTCCGGTTCGGCGGCGGCCGATACTGCTGCGCTCGCGGCCATTCTCATCCCGATGATGGCCAAGGCCGGCTATAACGTACCGCGCTCGGCCGGCCTCATTGCCGCAGGTGGCGTCATCGCGCCGGTCATCCCGCCGTCGATGGCTTTCATCGTTTTCGGTGTTGCTGCCAACGTCTCGATCACGCAGCTTTTCATGGCCGGTATCGTACCGGGCCTGATGATGGGACTTGCCTTGGTCGTGGCGTGGCTGATTGTCGTGCGCAAGGACAATGTCCAGCCGTTGCCGCGTGCGTCGGGTGCGGAGCGCCTTCGGGTGACCGGTCGCGCTCTGTGGGCCCTCGGCATGCCTGTCATCATCCTTGGCGGCATCAAGGCGGGCGTTGTGACGCCGACGGAAGCTGCCGTGATCGCCGCGGCCTATGCGCTGTTCGTCGGCATGGTGATCTACCGGGAGCTCACGCCGAGGGAGCTTCCACGGGTTATCCTCCAGGCGGCTAAGACCACCTCCGTCATCATGTTCCTGGTCTGCGCAGCGCTCGTTTCCGCCTGGTTGATCACCGCCGCCAACATCCCCGCGGAAATTACCGGCCTCATCGAACCGTTGATCGATCGTCCGACCTTGTTGATGTTCGTTATCATGATCCTGGTACTGATCGTCGGGACGGCCTTGGACCTGACGCCGACCATCCTGATCCTGACGCCGGTCCTGATGCCGATCATCAAGCAGGCAGGCATCGATCCGGTTTATTTCGGCGTCCTGTTCATCATGAACAACTGCATTGGCCTTCTGACCCCGCCTGTCGGCGTCGTTCTCAACGTTGTCAGTGGCGTCGGCCGCGTTCCCTTGGGCAAGGTAACGGTAGGTGTCTGGCCGTTCCTGCTGGCCCAAACGCTCGTACTTCTGCTCCTGGTCCTGTTTCCTGACCTGGTTATCGTACCGGCTCGCTGGCTGCACTGAGGTCGAAAAGCCACTTCTGTTTCAACATCCATGGGAGGATATCATGCGAAAACTGCTACTTGCCACGACTGCCATCGCCTTCACCCTGTCTGCCTCCGCGCCGGCATTCGCCGAATTCACCGAGCGCAACATACGCGTGTCCAATGGCATCAATGCCGATCACCCCGTCGGCAACGGCATTGCCGCGATGCAGAAATGCCTTGATGAAAAGTCGGGCGGGAAGCTGAAGCTGACGGCATTCTGGGGTGGTGCTCTGGGAGGTGACCTGCAGGCGACCCAGGCGCTCCGATCCGGCGTTCAGGAAGCCGTGGTGACGTCCTCTTCGCCGCTCGTCGGTATCGAGCCGGCACTCGGCGTCTTCGATCTGCCGTTCCTCTTCTCGACCTCGGAGGAAGCCTACAAGGTGCTGGACGGCAAGTTCGGCGATATGATGAACGAGAAGCTGGTGGCCGTGGGCCTCATCAATCTCGCCTATTGGGAAAACGGCTTCCGTAACCTTTCAAACTCGGTTCGTCCGGTGAACAAATGGGAAGACCTGGAAGGCATGAAGGTTCGCGTCATGCAAAACAACGTGTTCCTCGATACCTTCCAGAACCTTGGCGCTAACGCGACGCCCATGGCATTCGGCGAAGTCTTCTCGGCTCTTGAAACCAAGACGATCGACGCCCAGGAAAATCCCTATGTGACCATCGACACGTCGAAGTTCTTCGAGGTGCAGAAATATGTCACCCAGACCAACCACGCCTACACGCCGTTCCTCTTCCTCTTTTCCAAGGCGATCTTCGATACCTACGCGCCCGAGGAGCAGGCCGCTTTGCGGGAGTGCGCTGTCGTCGGGCGTGACGTCGAGCGCCAGGTAATCGGCGATCTGAACAAGAAGTCGCTAGAGAAGATCAAGGCCGCGGGTCTTGAGGTGAATGTGCTTTCGCCAGAAGAGCAGGCCCGCATTCGCGAGAAGTCCATGGTCGTCTATGAAAAGCACAAGGCCGAGATCGGCGCCGATGTCGTCGATGGCATCCTGGCCGAGCTTGCCGCAATCCGCAAGTAAACCGCGGGCAGGCCAGGTTTCGCCACTATCGTCATGGGAGTCCGCTGCGTCAGCGGGCTCTTCGCGTTCAGGACAAGCCGCGTCAGGGTATGTCGAGGCGCGCGTCGGGTCTACGCTTCTTCAACTGTTGCTCGCGGAATAAGATGAACAGCCCGGAGCCGATGATCAGCTCCGCGCCGAACAGCGTGGTGAGACGCGGCACATCGCCGAAGAACATCCAGCCGAAGACGATCGCCCAGAGAAGCAACGTATATTGCAACGGTGCGACCGTGGCCGCGTCTGAGATCTTCAGTGCCCGGTGGACAAGCATGTGCGCCCCCAAATGCGCCTGCGCCGAGCGGGCATAACAAGCGAATTCCGGAGCAGACGCCAAGGGCTTCCAGCCCGAGACAGCGGATGGGTAGGACATCCATTTATCGTCCCGCCCACCCGCTCGAAATCGCGAACCCCACGCGGTTCGCGGGATTAACCCCGACCAGAGCCATCCAGATTCGCATGGATCCACGCATCGATGTCCGTGACCGGAATGGACTGCCGCCTGTTGAACGTCCCGGCCTTGTCCCACGCGACGCCCCGACCCAAGGCAAATGCCGCGCGGTACTTGCGCATCATGTTCTGCGGATCTTTCGCCAGTTCTTCCGTCAGGAAGGGCACGCTCCATTCAGAGCGGCGCCGGACGCCCCTGGGAAAGCAGAATCTCGTACACCTTATCGTAGCCGCTGAGCTCCATAAGCTTGAGGTCGTGAAACAGTTTGGCCAAATGCTCGTTTCGGCGCACGGTGGTATGGAGCACATTTTGGCGCGTGACGCCGAGCGGAAGACGGCCAGGATTTACAACCTCGCGATCGAGCATGGGAAGGCTACCACAACGGAGGTCACCTGAGCCAAACGTCAGATCGAAGGTCCTCTTGGAGAATTTGACCTGACGTCACCCGCCTATTAACAATCCGATCCGACTGCTTCTCGCCTAGAGGATCTCCTTGATCACCTCTCGGACAAAGGATGGATTGGCATTGATGAACTCGTCGAAGTGTTCGACGATAAAACTCAGGTGAGCGTTCATCGCCTGCTCTGCCGCAGCGTTATCCTGGGCCCGCACTGCGTCGATGATTGCCTGATGCTGTGCGAGGAGCGTCGGCACGTGGTCCGGACGCAGGGTCAGCTTGCGCGCACGATCCATATGGATTTTTATGTCGCTGATGAGCGACCAGATGTGCGGACGACCCGCAGCGAGCGCAAGCGCTTCGTGCATCTCTTCGTCGAGCCTGTAGAGCGTATCAAAATCGCCATTCTCAGCCGCTTGGCGCTGCGCGCTCAGATTGGCATCAAGGATCGCAAGGTCCTTGTCCGACCGCGTCCCAGACGCCTGGCACACCAACGCGCATTCCAGCGCAGCGCGGGCGAATTGTGCATCCATGAGAAATTCGCGCCGGATCGGTGAGACGAAACTGCCCTGCTGCGGAACGACGTCCACAAGTCCCTCGTTCTCCAGACGCTTCAATGCCTCACGAACCGGCGTACGACTGAGGCCGAACTCCGCCGCTAGCCGCGTTTCCGACAGCAATTCGCCCGGCGGCAGCGTCAGGTCCAGTATGCGCCGCTTTATGTTGGCGTAAGCCTTCCCTGAGATCGGCTCCCTGCTTGTCGTGTATTTGAATGCCATCCATCGGCTCCCTGGAACTCGCTCACTGTCACAGATTGCCATTACCACATAATTTGTACTAATGCACTTGTATACTAGTAAACCGCATGATATTCCACCGATATAAGGGAGGCATAAGCATGCAGCAGGAATTCAACGGCAAAGTCGCCTTTGTCATGGGAGGTACCACCGGCATCGGTCGCGCAGCGTCCGAACTCATGGCGCAACGCGGCGCATCGGTATCGATGTTCGGCGCGCCGCTCTCTGCCGATGGACAGGACGCCGGGCTATCGCATCTGCCAGCGAGCATGCAGGCCTTCACCGGCGACGGGTCGGACGCTCGCGATGTTTCCGACGCCATCGAAAAGACCGTCCAGGATTTTGGCGGCCTCGACATCCTGATCTGCTCTGCAGCAATCCATCCTTATGGAACGGCCGAGACCACCGATGAGGCGACCTGGGATCGGGTCATGGCGGTCAACGTCAAGAGCGCCTATCTCGTTGCGCATTTCGGTATTCCACATCTAAGGGCGCGCGGCGGCGGCGCGATCGTCAACGTCGCCTCCAATCAGGGCTCGGCAACGGTTCCCAATCTTGCGGCTTATGCCACGAGCAAGGGCGCGATCCTCGCCTTCACGCGCTCGCTCGCCATGGATTGTGGCGCAGACAACATCCGCGCCAACACGGCCAGCCCTGGGCCTATCGATACGCCATTGCTGCGGATCGCCGCCGCAAAGTTTGGTGGCGGCGCCGATCAGGACGACGTCTATCGGGATTGGGGCCAGCGTGTCCCCATCGGCCGCATCGGCCAGCCCATGGAAATGGCCGAGGTGATCGCCTTCCTCGCCAGCGATCGCTCAAGCTATGTCACCGGCGCCGATCTCGTCGCCGACGGTGGCCTTCTCGCCAAACTCGGTTTCTGAGGGCAGCCCATGACCGACTTTCCCGATTTCCGCTCCCGAGCCTTCCTGATCGGACACATCCAGAAAACAATGGATTTTTTCCATCCTCACGGAAAAGATCCGGCTGGCGGCTTCTACACGGTCTACGCCGAAAATGGCGCAGTGCTCGACAGGCAAGCACGGTCTCTCGTTCACACCTGCCGCACCCTGTTCAACTTCGCCAATGCCTACCGAGTCTTCGGCAAGGCGGAATATCGCGACGATGCCCGCCATGCCTTGAACTTTCTCGTTTCTCAGCACCGGGTGTCGCTAACCAGAGGGTATCGCTGGCAGTTTTCGTTCAGCGCGGGCGGGCGCGAGGATGAAGATGGCTCCAACATCACCTACGGTCTTGCCTTTGTCGTGCTGGCCCATGCGATGGCAATCAAGGCGGGTCTGGCCGAGGCAAACGGGTGGCTGTCCGAGATCGTCGAAACGATGGAGCGCCATGTCTTCGAGGCTCGCCACGGGCTCTACGCCGATCAGGCGAGCAGCGACTTCTCTGAGATCGCCCCTTATCGTGGACAGAACGCCAACATGCATGCCTGCGAAGCTATGATCGCCGCCTTCGAGGCGACCGGCGATCAATGGTTCATTGAGCGTGCCGAATTGATCGCCAAGGCGATCACGATGCGGCAGGCGGCGCTGTCCCCACTCAACCAGGTCTGGGAACACTATCGTCAAGACTGGTCAGTCGACCTTGACTACAACAAGGACGATCATTCCGACGGCTACCGGCCCTGGGGTTATCTCTCGGGCCATCAGACGGAATGGGCCAAGCTTCTGTTGATGCTGGACCGACACAAGGCGAGCGATTGGCATGTGCCGCGGGCCATGGCGCTCTTTGACGAAGCAATGGAAACCTCATGGGATCGTGATCGCGGCGGGATGTTCTATTCCTACGGGCCAGATCGCGCCCTCTACGATCGTTCCAAGCAGCAATGGGTGCATGCCGAGACGATCGCGGCTGCCGCCCATCTGGCGGTTGCTACTGGCGGAGACCGATACTGGGATTGGTACGACCGGCTCTGGCGCTACGCCTGGATGAACCTCGTCGATCACCGCCACGGAGGCTGGTTCCGGGCACTCAATGACGACAACTCGATCGCCAGCGCCATCCGCGGCGATCCCGAGCCCGACTACCATAACATGGGCGCCTGCGTCGAAATCCTTAAGCTACTCAAAGATTGAAGCCGTCATGAAAATCGCTCGAATTTCGCCCTTCGTCTGCTACAGCCCGATCTCCGACCTGGTCTTCGTCAAGGTTGAAACGGATGAGCCAGGCCTCTTTGGTTGGGGTGAGTGCTCACTGCCGACGAAACCGAACGGTGTTGCCGGCGCGGTCCGCGATCTGGAAAAGCTGATCGTCGGAGCGGATCCCGAAAGGGTCGAATGGGTCTGGCAGCGCATGTATCGCCATGCCTATTGGCGTGGTGGCCCCATTCAGACCTCGGCGCTATCCGGTGTCGACATGGCGTTGTGGGACATCAAGGGAAAGCTCGCAAACAAGAGCGTCGCATCGCTTTTGGGCGGCCCCGTGCGAGACCGCATCAAGGCCTACGCCAATCTCGGCCTTTCCCTTGATCCGCGGGAGTTCAAGGACCGCGTCGCAGCGGCGGTGGCCATGGGGTTCAAGGCCGTGAAGATCTACCCCATTCCGGCAGTGGCGATGACAGAGGGCCGCAGCACGATCCGCCAGATCGTCTCCTGTTGCGAGGCCGTTCGCGACGCTCTGGGCGAGGACCTCGATTTTGCCGTCGATATGCATGGTCGCTGCAGCGCGTCGCTTGCCATCGTCATCGAAGCGGCGATCCGGCACACAGGGCCGCTTTGGATCGAGGAGCCGGTCCCGGCAGAATCAAATGCCGCACTCGAGCGTCTCGCCCAGCATTCTGCCACGCCGATTGCCGTCGGCGAACGGATGTTCACCCGTTGGGCCTTCCGCGAAGTCCTGGAAAACGAGTGGGCCGGCATCATCCAGCCAGACGTCGCCAACGCCGGCGGCATTAGCGAAATGGCGCGCATCGCATCGCTTGCCGAACTCTATGGCGTCAACTTCGCTCCGCACAATCCGAACGGCCCCGTGCAGGCTGCCGCAAGCCTCAATCTGGCAGCCTTTGCCCAGAATTTCTCGATGCTTGAGACACGACACACCAATCTTGAATGGACGGCCAGGCTCAGCAGCTACGTACCGCGCGTCGACCGCGATGGGTATCTCGCGCTGCCGACAGGCCCTGGCCTTGGCATCGAGCTGAACGAAGAGTTCCTGGCGCACGAGGATCAGGGCCAATGGATCCCGCAATCCTTCCGCGCCGATGGCAGCATTGCTGACTGGTGAGAACGTGACTGACGAAAGGAGAACGTTCGTGACGATAAGTCCCCTGCTTGAAGCCCGCGGCATCGTTAAACGCTTTGGCGGCATCGAGGCACTGAAGGGCGCAAGCTTTTCAATCGCGCCCGGAGAAGTGGTCGCCCTCATGGGCGACAACGGGGCCGGCAAAAGCACACTCGTCAAGACGATGTGCGGCGTGCACCAGCCAGATGGCGGCGAACTGCTGTTTGAAGGAAAGCCGGTCCATTTCGGTTCGCCGAAGCACGCCCAGGCGCTCGGCATGGAAATCGTCTATCAGGATCTGGCGATGGCACCCGATCTCGACGCCGCGGCCAACATGTTTCTCGGGCGCGAGCTGACCCGAAAGGGGCTGCCGGGCCGTTTCGGATTCCTCGATAAAAAGGAGATGCGCGAGCGGACGCGGGCAGCACTCGCTTCGATGCAGGTGCAATTGAAGAGCCTTGAGGCTCCAATTGCGACGCTGTCTGGCGGTCAACGGCAGAGCATCGCCGTGGTTAGAGCCGTCACCTGGGCGGACAAGCTGGTGATCATGGACGAGCCGACGGCAGCGCTCGGCGTTGCCCAAACCCGCGCAGTGCTGGAGCTGATAGGCCGCGTCAAGGCATCGGGCCGCGCCGTCATCATCATCAGCCACAACGTGCCTGACGTCATGGCCGTGGCGGATCGGGTCGAAGTCTTCCGGCTTGGCAGACGCACCGCCCGTTTCTCGCGCTCGGAAATGACCACCGAGAAGATTGTCGGCGCGATCACTGGCGCAATCACCACCGAGGTTTCCCCAGCATGAGTGTAGAATCCCAGACGCCGGCGGCGACAGTCGGCCGCTACATCACCGGATCGGGCCGCATACTTGTCATCCTGCTCCTGATCATCACCGTTTTCTCCATACTGCGTTTCGACAGCTTCGCCAGTGCAGCGAATGTACGCAACATCGGTATGGCGGCATCGATCCTGCT
The DNA here is from genome assembly GCF_001425885.1 of Ensifer sp. Root1252. Classification (NCBI taxonomy): domain Bacteria; kingdom Pseudomonadati; phylum Pseudomonadota; class Alphaproteobacteria; order Hyphomicrobiales; family Rhizobiaceae; genus Ensifer; species Ensifer sp. Root1252. Next base: position 138,101 of record NZ_LMDT01000005.1, read on the forward strand.
AGTCATGGCCGTGGGCGCCACCTTTGTGATCGTCACGGGCGGCGTCGACCTCTCCGTTGGCGCGGTGCTGGTATTTTCCGGCGTCATCGCCGCCAAGGTGATGGCGATGGCCGGCGGCGAAGGCTGGGGTGCGGCCCTTGCCGGCATTGTCGCTGCCTGCATCGCCGGCACGCTATGGGGTACGCTCAATGGCATTCTTGTGGCGCGTGCGAAAATCCCGCCACTGGTCGCAACCCTTGGGACAATGGGGGCGGCACAGGGGCTGAGCTGGATTATTGCCGGCGAGGACCTGAAGGACGTGCCTATGGTCCTCGGCGACACCGTCGGCGTGGGGGATTTCGCCGGCGTACCGATGCTCGTCATCATCGCCGCGATCGTCACCATTATTGGCGGGGTCTGGCTACGCTCCACTCGTTTCGGCCGCCACACGCTAGCCATCGGTTCGAGTGCGCGCGCGTCCCGGGAAATGGGCATCCCCCTCGGCCGACACCTGATCCGGATCTATGCGCTGGCCGGGTTTCTTGCCGGGCTCGCGGGCATTTTGTCGCTTGCCCGCTACGGTTCGACTACGATTGCCGGCCACGCAACCGACAATCTCAGCGTCATCGCCGCGGTCGTCATCGGCGGCACCAGCCTCTTCGGCGGGCGCGGCAGCGTGTTCTTCACGGCTATCGGCGTGTTGATCCCGGCCAGCCTGGAGAATGGCTTGATCATGGTCGGGCTCAACACCTTCTGGCGCGACGTCATGGTCGGGGTTGTGCTGATCCTTGCCGTCTATCTCGATCAGATGGGCAGGTCCAACCAACGTTAGCCACATGACCAACCTGCCTTCCGAGGGGGAAGGTGAACAGAGATCTCAAAAAGGGAGTGAGCAGAATGAATAGAAACAAGATCGTGGTGTCGGCAACGTCGCTACTGCTGGCGCTTGGCGCCAGTTCGGCAGCAAGGGCCGAGTACAAGCTCGCCTTTATCCCGGGCGTTGGCGGTGACGCCTACTACGGCTCGGTGCAATGCGGCATCGAGGCCGCGGCAAAGGCGCGAGGCGCATCCGTTGAAACCCAGGCGCCGAAGTCCTTCGATCCCGCAGCGCAGGTCCCGATCCTCGAAACGATGGTCGCCAAGAAGCCCGACGCCATCGTTATCGCGCCAACCGATAGCAAGGCACTGTTTGCTCCGCTGAAGAAGGCATCCGAGCAGGGCATCAAGATCGTCCTCGTGGATACGACGCTGGAAGATCCGTCCATCGCGGTTTCCGAAGTCTCGTCCGACAATGTCGAGGCTGGCCGGGTAGCCGGAAACGAGCTGGCCAAGCTGCTTGGAGAACAGAAGGGATCGGTCCTGACCGTCAATCTCAGCCCCGGCGTCACGACGACGGATGATCGCGAGAAGGGTTTTGCCGATGCGATTAAGGCCGCCGGTCAGAATTACCTAGCGCAACAATTCTCCAACAACTCGGTGCAGAAGGCCGACCAGATCGTATCGGCAAGTCTGTTGTCCAATCCGGACCTGGCGGGGATCTTCTCGACTGCGGCCTTCAATACCGAAGGAGCGGTTGCAGCGCTTCGGGCTGCCGGCAAGTCCAAGGATGTCAAGATCGTTGGCTTCAACGCCAATCCTCCGGGCATTGACCAGTTGAAGAAGGGCCAGGTCTTCGCCCAGGTCGTTCTCAAACCCTACGATGAAGGCAAGTTCGCCGGCGAGCAGGCTTTGAACGCTTTGGAGGGAAAGCCCGTCGAAAGGAAGATCCTCACGGGCTCGGTGGTCGCAACCAAGGACAATCTCGATAGCCCGGAAGTGGCCAAGTATCTCTACAGCTTCACCTGCCCAGCCGAATAATTTGGTGCATAGGGGTCGCCGGGCCAAACCGGCGATCCCGAGCTGACCGCTCTCTTTCCCCGCCACGGTTTCGACATTCAACTGGACCTCAGCCCATGAAGATCACCAAGCTCACCACCTATATCGTTCCCCCGCGCTGGCTGTTTCTCAAGGTGGAGACCGACGAGGGTATCGTCGGCTGGGGGGAGCCTGTCGTCGAGGGCCGGGCGCTGACGGTCGAGGCTGCGGTGCACGAGCTTGCCGACTATCTCGTCGGCAAGGACCCGTTCCTGATCGAGGATCATTGGAACGTAATGTATCGCGGCGGCTTCTACCGCGGTGGCGCCATTCACATGAGCGCGCTTGCCGGCATCGACCAAGGACCCGTTCCTGATCGAGGATCATTGGAACGTAATGTATCGCGGCGGCTTCTACCGCGGTGGCGCCATTCACATGAGCGCGCTTGCCGGCATCGACCAAGCGCTTTGGGACATCAAGGGCAAGGCGCTGGGCCAGCCAGTGCACTCGCTGCTTGGCGGGCAGTGCCGCGACAAGATCAAGGTGTATTCCTGGATCGGTGGCGACCGCCCGAGCGATGTCGCCCGCAACGCCAAGGAAGTCGTGTCTGCCGGTTTCAAGGCACTGAAGATGAACGGCTCGGAGGAGATGCAGATCGTCGATACCTACGAAAAAATCGACGTGATCGTTGCGACAATAGGAGCGGTGCGAGACGCCGTCGGCCCGAATATCGGCATTGGTGCGGATTTCCATGGCCGGGTGCACCGGCCGATGGCCAAGGTGCTCGCCAAGGAACTCGAGCAGTTCAAGCTGATGTTCATCGAGGAGCCGGTGCTTTCGGAAAACCGCGANTGGCCGGGTGCACCGGCCGATGGCCAAGGTGCTCGCCAAGGAACTCGAGCAGTTCAAGCTGATGTTCATCGAGGAGCCGGTGCTTTCGGAAAACCGCGAGGCGCTGAAGGAAATCGCCAACCATTGCTCTACGCCGATCGCGCTCGGTGAGCGGCTCTATTCGCGCTGGGACTTCAAGTCGGTGCTTGCSGACGGCTATGTCGACATCATCCAGCCCGATCTCTCCCATGCCGGCGGCATCACCGAATGCCGCAAGATCGCCGCCATGGCCGAGGCCTATGACGTGGCGCTGGCGCCGCATTGCCCGCTCGGGCCGATCGCGCTTGCCGCCTGCCTGCAGATCGATGCCGTCAGCTACAACGCCTTCATCCAGGAGCAGAGCCTCGGCATTCATTACAACGAGGCCAACGATATTCTCGACTATGTCTCGAACAAGGAYGTCTTCCACTATGAGGACGGTTTTGTCTCGATCCCGCAGGGTCCGGGCCTCGGCGTCGAGGTCGACGAGGCCTATGTCATCGAGCGCGCCAAGGAGGGCCATCGCTGGCGCAATCCGATCTGGCGCCATGAGGACGGCAGCGTCGCCGAGTGGTGACGAGGTCGACGAGGCCTATGTCATCGAGCGCGCCAAGGAGGGCCATCGCTGGCGCAATCCGATCTGGCGCCATGAGGACGGCAGCGTCGCCGAGTGGTGAAGTACATTCGGACGATCACGCCAAGGCAGTGAACTGGAAAATGTTGCGGCTGGCGCCTGCTCGTCATCAACCCACACTATCAGAGGGTTTGCCGTTCTATGCCTTTCAAGGCGAGGGACGCAGAGCCGACTTTCCGAAAGCCGCAATCCAGCCTTCCACAATTGATCGCCTGACTGTGAATGCTCTGAAAATCGAAATGGGTTTTAATTTGCGATATGACGGCTGGGGGACGGTCGCGACGAAGTGCTGATCTAACGAAAGTCCGCTTGGGCTGCACCGGCAATCCAGAAGTTATTGGCGAGCGCGGCTTGGGGTTGAACCAGCCCCTGACGCAGAAGGATCATGCGTGGAGACATGCGATGATTGACTATGGCTGGAGGAGGCGGCAATGCCTCCAGTCTTGATCAGAAGCAACAGCCTGGAGTGGCACAATGCTGACGAAGCTTTTCTTCCCTACAAGCATCGGGCATGCAACCATCTCACCCTCGTCTTGGAAGGCCACGCCTGCCGCCTCGAATGTCAGTCGCAAAAATCGCAGGTTGCTCTCCCGCATCTCTCCACCTTTTTCAAAGGCTCGAATTGACACGGGCGCTGATCGCTGTGCGTTGGGCCAGTTCGGCCTATGTCCAGTCGAGAAGAGCACGAGCAGCAATTGGGGAGGCTGAGCATAAAACTGGTGTGTGCGGATCCTGGGCGATGTCGACCTGTCGGCCGAGATGGTACGCTCGGCTGCCGGCAAGGCGGTGAGGAAGACCCGGATCGGAACGGTCTATCCGGCAACCATCGGTCTGCTGCCGGCGCCTGGTACGCTCCAGCGGGGTCAGTGGTTCGAGTCGACGCAAGGCGGTAGACCTCGCGCTTGATCATCGTCGATTAAATCAGCGGATTGGCATAGGCGATTAGCTATAGCGTCATCCGAAAAGGGATACTTTTCCTGCCCGGCATCCTTTTGCCATGATTTCCCCAGGTCCACGAAAGTTCGACATTGGCGGAAGGCGCATCGATGGCTTTGCTGGAGATAACCGATCTAAACATCGAGGTCGTCACGGGTTCCGGCGTGCTTCACGCCGTGCGTGGCATCGATCTCGCTGTCAACGCCGGCGAGACGCTTTGCATCGTGGGTGAATCCGGTTGCGGAAAATCCCTGATGGCGCTCTCCATAACGGGCCTCCTGCCGCACGTCGCCCGGTGTTCGGCAAAAAGGCTGGCTTTCGAGGGGCACGATATCCAGCATCTGTCGCGGCGCGAACTCGAAGACCTCAGGGGTAAGGGCATCGGCTTCATCTTTCAGGATCCGATGACCGGGCTCAATCCGACCATGACGATCGGACGACAGCTGATGGAGGTGCATCTGCGCCATGTCGGACGTGACCGCGAGGCGGCAAAGACGGCGGCGGTCTCTTTCCTGACACGGGTCGGCATCGCAAATGCCGCCACCCGGCTGCGCCAGTATCCGCACGAGCTTTCCGGTGGCCTGCGTCAGCGGGTGATGATCGCCATGGCGCTGATGGCCCATCCGCGGCTCATCATCGCCGACGAGCCGACCACCGCACTTGACGTCACGATCCAGGCGCAGGTTCTCTCTCTGCTCAAGTCGTTGCAGCGCGAGCACGGCATCGGCCTCGTTTTTATCACCCATGATCTCGGCGTCGTCGCGGCTATCGCGGACCGCGTCGCCGTCATGTATGCCGGGGAGGTGGTCGAGACCGGCGATGCCCGCGACGTACTTGCCGATCCCCGCCATCCCTATACCAGGGCGCTCATTTCCTGCGTACCTTCAACGACACCTTCGCCCGCCGGCGTTTCGGTTGAACTCGGCACGATACCCGGACGGGTGCCGCTGCTGCATGGCCGGATCGAAGGCTGCGCTTTTGCGCCCCGTTGCGCGCTGGTCCGGGACCGGTGCAGCACGGAAACGGTACCTGCGCGACCCGCAGGCGCGGTGGAAATCTGCCGCTGTCTTTTCGCCATGGAAAAGAGGGAATTTTTCCATGCATGAGCCCCAGGCAGCGCCCTTTCCCCGTCTCGCGCTGGAAGCGCGGAGCGTCAGTCACAGCTATCCCGGCCATAACGCTATCAAAGCTCTGACCAATGTCTCCATCGCCCTGCGAGAGGGTGAAACGCTTGCTATCGTGGGGGAATCCGGTTCGGGGAAATCCACCCTTTCGCGCATCCTTCTCGGGCTTTCCCCCTTGAGCGAGGGAATGGTGCTTTGTTTCGGAAAGGACATCGGGAGCCTGTCCCGGCGGGAGCGGGCGGCCCGTATGCAGCCCGTCTTCCAGGACCCCTATTCTTCGCTCAATCCGCGCCACACGCTTGCCGAGATCGTCGCGGCGCCTTTGCTTGCGCGCGGCGAAGCCCGCGCCTCCGCCTTGAACCGGGCGACTGGCCTTCTCGAAGAGGTGGGTTTGGGATCGGCCTATGCGCGTCGCCGGCCCTCGGCGCTTTCCGGCGGTCAGCGCCAGAGGGCGGCGATCGCACGCGCCTTGATCGCTAACCCCGAAATCCTGGTTTGCGACGAGCCGACCTCGGCATTGGATGTGTCGGTGCAGGCGCAGATCCTAAACCTGCTCCAGCAGCAACGCCGCGAGCGCAAGCTCTCCGTCCTGCTCATCACGCACAATATCAGCGTGGTCGCCCACATGGCGGATCGCGTGGCGGTGATGCGGCACGGCGAGATAGTCGAAACGGGAAGCGTTCGCGACGTGCTTTTGAAGCCGCGGGAGGATTACACGCGGCTCCTTATTTCTTCTGTACCCGATCTGCACGGTGGGCTCCATTCCGAAAGGCGCTGTGACGCCGCACCGTGACGTCCAATGCATGCCCTGAATTTCCCTCAACACCGGAGTTTGTGATGTCCAGAATGGTTTCGGCTACCGTTTCTCTTTCGCTGCTGGCGGCGTCCGTTGCGGCGGCGACTCCTGCATTCGCCGGTAAGGCGGATGATACGCTGGTTGCGACCTTTGCCGCCCAGCTGCCGAGCCTCGACCGCTTCTATGCACCCGGTCGCGAGGGCTTTCTTCTCGGCCTTCTCATCTACGATACGCTGATCTACCGCGACACACAGACCTTCGAGCTCAAATCGCTACTGGCGACGGACTGGAAGTGGATCGATGAAAAGACGCTCGAACTTCATCTGCGCAAGGGTGTCACGTTCCACAATGGTGACCCCTTCACCGCCAAGGACGTCGCCTACACGTTCAATTTCGCCGCCGACCCCAAGAACAAGGTGTTTGACCGCATCACGTCCGCATGGATCGAGCGGGTGGAAGTCATCGATGATTACACCGTGCGTCTTCATGCCAGCAAGGTGACGCCGCTCGCCTTGCAGTACATCGTCCAGGTGCCGATGATGCCGGCGGACCACCGGGAGAAGGTCGGGCTCCAGGCCTTTTCGGAGCAGCCCGTGGGAACGGGACCCTACAAGGTTGCCGGAAAAAAAGGGTCCGACATCGTCTTCGAGCGGTTCGATAGCTACTTCGACGGCGGGCCCAAGACCAAGCCCGAAATCAAGACGCTCGTCTACCGCACTGTTCCTGACGTGAACACCCAGGTGGCGGAGCTGGCGCGGGGAGGGGTAGACTGGGCCTGGTATATTCCCGCCGACCAGGCTGAACGCCTTGCCGCCATTCCCACCGTTACGGTGGTGAACGCGCCGACCTTCCGCATCGGCTTCCTGACCATGGACGCGGCCGGCCTTGCCGCGCCCGACGGCCCCCTGAAGGACACGCGCGTGCGCCAGGCGATCAACCACGCCATCGACCGGCAGGCCATAGCTAAGACTCTGATCGGCGGATCGGCCGAACCCATTCGCTCCGCCTGCAATCCCATCCAGTTCGGTTGCGAGCAGGATGTGAAGGATTATGACTACGAGCCGGAGCGGGCCAAGCAGCTCCTCGCCGAAGCCGGTTTTGCCGATGGCTTCGACATCGACATCTACGGTTTCCGCTCGCGTCCCGTGGCGGAGGCGATTGTTGGGTATCTCGGTGCTGTGGGCATCCGGGCCAATCTGGTCTGGCAGCAATACTCAGCCGTGGTGCAGCAACGCCGCGATCGAAAGGCGGCACTCGTTATCGACGATTTCGGCTCGTCGGGCATTGCGGATGCGGGAGCCCCGACCAAGTTCTATTTCAACGGCGCGCCGGACGACCAGTCGCGTGATGCCGAAGTCGATACGTGGCTGGAAAAGGCCGGCAGCACCAACGATGCCGACAGCCGCAAACAGGCCTTCTCGGTCGCGTTCAAGCGCATTGCCGATCAGGCCTATTGGACGCCGCTCTTCACCATGCCGATCAATTACGTGATGTCCGCCGAACTCGAAGGCCCCGTGCCGAAGGACGAGAACGTCGAGTTCTGGAAGTACCACTGGAAATGATTACCGGCCCGGTTGTCGCCCGAGGCTATGGGAGGCCGAGATGAAGAACTTTTTAATCCGCCGCGTGCTGATGGCGCTCATGGTGCTTCTCACCATTTCGTTCATCAGCTTCATCATGCTGAAGGTCTCGGGCGATCTGGCCATTTCCCTTGCCGGCGAGAATGCCGGCGCGGACTATGTCGACTTCCTACGCAAGACCTACGGGTGGGACAGACCGCTCTACATTCAATATGGCGACTGGCTGTGGAATGCGCTGCACGGAAACCTCGGCGCGTCGTTCTACTATGGCAAGCAGGTGATGGCGCTGGTGGCCGAGCGCATGCCCGTGACCTTGAAACTGGGTGCGCTGGCGACGGGCCTTGCAATCGCGTCCGCGATCCCGATGGGCATGGCCGCGGGCATACGTCCAGGCTCTCTCGTGGACCGGATCGTGCTGTTCATCGCGCTGCTCGGGGGCGCGACGCCGATCTTCTGGACCAGCTTCCTGCTGATCCTGGTGTTCGGGCTTAATCTCCGCTGGCTGCCGATCACCGGTGGAACCGACCTGCAACATCTGATCATGCCGGCGCTGGCGCTCAGTTTCTACTCCATGCCGGCGATCATCCGCATCGTGCGCTCCGGCATGGTCGACGTTATGGCGTCCGACTACATCCGGACCGCCCGGGCGAAGGGACTGCGCGGTCCGGCGATCTATTTTCGGCATGCGCTGCGCAACACGCTGGTGCCGGTTGTCGCCGTCGCGTCCGTCCAGTTCGGCTTCCTGCTCGGGGGGTCCGTCGTGGTGGAGAACATCTTCGCCATCAACGGGATCGGATACCTCACCTGGGAGGCGATCAATCAGAACGACTATCCGGTCGTACAGGCTTCCGTTCTCACCGTGTCAGCAGCTTACGTGGTGCTGACGCTTTTCGCCGATCTCGTCAACCGCGCAATCGATCCGCGCATTCGACTGGAGTAAATCAATGACGGCATCGACCCCTCTCTTGGCGGATGACCAGCCGAGCCTTTCCCGTTGGCGACTTCCAACCGCCGGGCCGGGACTTTGGGTGGGAGGCGCGATCCTTCTCCTGACGGTTCTGCTGGCGATCTTCGCGCCTTTGCTCGCGCAGCATTCCCCCTACGCCCAGTCGCTGGCCGAGCGGCTCATCAAGCCGATTTTCATGGGCGGAACCTGGGATCATCCGCTTGGCACGGATCATCTCGGCCGGGACGTACTTACCAGGCTGATCTACGGCAGTCGGATGTCGCTGGCGGTCGGTTTCGGCACGATCCTGATTTCGGCGGTCCTCGGCATCGGCCTGGGGCTCGCCGCCGGCTTTCGCGGCGGCAGGACGGACGCCTTCGTGGTGTTCCTGCTGACCGTCCGCCTCAGCCTACCGATCATGCTGGCCGCCATCGCGCTCGTTGGCCTTCTCGGCAATTCGCTGGGGCTGATGATGCTGATCCTCGCCTTCTTCCTCTGGGACCAGTTCCTCGTCGTGTCGCGGGCGCTGGCGATGCGGCTCAAGAATGCCGAGTTCGTCCTTGCTGCGCGCGCGGCTGGATTCTCGGATTTCCACATCATGGTGCGCGAGGTATTGCCCAATATGGTCGGCCCTCTTGTTATCGTCGCCACGCTGGAAATGGCCCACGCGATCATGCTGGAGTCGGCCCTGTCATTCCTCGGACTCGGAATCAGGCCGCCGGCGGCCTCCTGGGGCCTGATGATCGCCGAGGCGAAGGATTTCGTCTACTTCGAAGCTTGGCTGGTCAATATTCCGGGGTGGGCCATCTTCACGCTGGTGGCCGGGATCACACTTTTCGGCGAAGGCCTGCGGACGGTCTTCGAAAACGCAGACGGGCGTTAGGGAAATGTCGCGCGTCAGCTGGGTATACGCGACGTCAGGCCGTGGTCGGCGATGCCGTCGGCAAAGGTACGCAGTTCTGCCCGCAGGTGCTTCAGGAACAGCCGGCCGATGGGCGAAAGTCCTGGATGATTGTGGAAAACCGCGACGAGCGAACGCTTGATTAGCGGGCGGAACGGGCGGGCTACTACCTGGCTCCCTTCCAGATGCTGGAGAACGTAGGGCAGGGTTATCGCCACACCCATCCCCTGTCGCACCATGTCCGATGCGATGGTGGAGAGATTGGTGGTGATGAAACGGGTGTCATCGAGCGGCCGATCGAAGGCCAGGCGCACGTCGAACTCTTGCCGCACCTGCAAACCGAGCGTGATGATGGTTTCCTCGAGAAGATCGTCGGCCGTGACGATCTCCCTGGCCGCGAGGTGATGGCCCGGTGGCAGCAGGCAAGCCATCTCCGTCGTCATCAGCGGATGCTGGATCAGGTCCGGAACCTCGATCGGCAGGAAGGTCAGCCCGAGATCGACCGATCGGTCCTGAACCTTCTGAACGACCTCGCGGCTCGAATAGCTTTCGACGGTGATGCGCACGCCTGGCTTGTCTTTGCGAACCCGCTCGATGGCAAGGGGAACCAGGGCTGCCGTCAGCGGCAGGACCGTGGAGATGGACAGCTGGTTCCGTTGTTCGCCGCGCAGGCGGGATGCCCGGTCGGCCAGCATTTGCATGTTGTCGAGCACGCCGTCTATCGAGGCCAGAAGTTCCTCGGCGGCAGATGTCAACCGCAGGCCGGATTTCGACCGGATCAGCAGGCTGACGCCAAGCTGCAGCTCCAGATCTTTGAGCGCCTGGCTGACCGAAGGCTGGGTAACACGCAAAATGCGCGCAGTCTCGGTGACGTTCAAAACCCTTGAGAAAAGTCTGAAGATTTCAAGGTGACGGATGCTGGGTCGCATGATGAGGCCTCCCGCCGCTTTCTGAAAGTTTTGTTCGGGCCTGCCTGCCGACACGGACCACCTTAGCCGTCGGCACACCGCGCCATCAACTGCCAAATGTGAGCGGAACGCAGCGTTGCTCGGCGCGACGTCCCACTCGTGCTCGCGCGTGGTGGAATTTCAGGGCTTCGCCATGGTCATAGGCGAAGAGCTATATGTTGATAATTTGATCTTCGTAGACATCGCCGCCGCATCTTGAAACTCTTCCTCCATGCCCTCCGTCCGCGTTGCGGGAAAGGGAGGAACGACATAGAGGATGGATCATGGACTTCGGATTGAAGAACAAAACCGCGCTGGTGCTTGGTGCTGGCGGTGGCCTTGGCGGGGCGATCGCTCTTTCGCTTGCAAGCGAGGGTGCGCTAGTTGCGGTGGCCGACATCTCGCTCGACGCTGCAGAGGCGACCGTTGCCCGCATCGTCGGTGAAGGTGGCCGCGCGGTCGCCGTGCAATGGGATCTGGCGAACCTCGACGCGATTGCCCCAAATGTGGCCCGTATCGAAGCGGAATTGGGACCGGTCGACGTTCTCGTCAACAATACCGGCGGGCCGCCGCCGACCCCGGCCGAAGGCCAAAAGGCGGAGCTTTGGCTCGACAATTTCAAGTCCATGGTTCTGTCCGTCATCAAGATCACTGACACCGTATTGCCGGCCATGAAGGAGCGGCGCTGGGGGCGCATCATCACTTCGACTTCCTCCGGCGTAATCGTGCCGATCCCGAACCTCGCCGTTTCCAACGCGCTGCGCATGAGCCTCGTCGGCTGGTCGAAGTCGCTGGCCACGGAAGTGGGCCGTTTCGGCATCACCGCGAACATCGTGTTGCCGGGACGCATCGCCACGCAGCGCATCACCTTCCTTGACGAACAGAAGGCGGGGCGGGAAGGGCGAACCGTTGAACAGGTGGCTGCTTCGTCCACCGCTTCCATTCCCGTCGGGCGTTACGGTGAGCCGGCGGAATACGGCGATGTGGTAGCCTTCCTGGCTTCTGCGCGCGCCTCCTATCTCACCGGCTCGGTCATCCGGGTCGACGGCGGCATGATCGCGAGCGTATGACGCCATGAAGATCGATTGGAACAGCTTGCCGCCTGCCGCCGGACTGCGGACAGGCACCGTGCGCAAGGCCGTCTGTGGCAATCTCATTTCCGCCGTCTTCATCGAAAACGCAGGCGATACCGTCTTCGACGGACGGCTGCACTGGCATGAAAACGAGCAGCTCATGGTCATTCTATCGGGCCTTTGCACGATTGTCGTCGATGGCAAGGAGAGCGAGGTGACACCGGGCGACCTTGTTTTCGTGCCATCCCGGGCGCGGCACGGTGTCGTGGCCTGCGGCCCGGAGGGGTGCAGCTACTACGAGATTTTCGCGCCCCCACGACCCGATCAGTTGCCCGGGTGGGTCGGAAAGCCGGTGATGCATTTTGATTGAACCGTGAAGCGTCGGCGGGCTCCATAAGCGTTCGCCTATGCCTTCATTGCCGGAATGAATCTGGCATGAAAACAAATTATCGGCTCATCTGAGCTTCTGAAAAAAACAAGAATGGGGAACAGGCAAGCTGCTCCACTTGCCAAAACTGGAGATCAACCAAATGAAGATTATCAAACTGCTCACTTTCTCCCTTGTCGGGCTCATCGCCGCCGGTCATGCGGTGGCGGATGATTTCAAACAAGCCCTGGTGCAAGAAGGCCAGTTGACCATCGCGACTACCGGTAACGCACCGCCGCTGACCCTTGTCCAGTCCGACGGCTCCCTCGGCGGCTTCGACGTGGCCCTATGCGAGCGGATCGCCCTGGATCTCGGACTGAAGGCTGAGTTCGTGCGCGTTGATTTCGCGGCGACCATTCCAGGTCTCAAGGCCGGGCGCTTCGATATGATCTGCTCGGCGGTGGCCCGCACGCCAGCCCGCATGGCCTCGCCCGATCTCTATCTTTCCGAACCGACCGTCGAGAACTTCACCACTCTGGTCGTGCCGAAGGATAGCGAGGTCGCCTCCGTCGATCAGGCGCGTGGTCACCGGATCGGCGTCGTGCGCGGCGGGCAGGAAGGGCCTATTCTGGAAAAGATTTTCGAGGGCGACGTGACGGTGACGACTTACCCCGGTATCGCCGAGGAAATGCTCGATCTCAAGAACGGGCGAATCGACGCGGTTTCGATGAACTATCTTACTGCCCGTTTCCATGCGCGGGCAGAGGAGGGCGTGACCGTGCTTGAGCCCGGCTTCGTCGTAGAAAACGTTTCGCCCTATACGCACGGCCTCGTCGTCAGCCGCAACGAACCCGATCTGCTGGCAGCGGTCAATGATGCGCTCGCCAAGCTGAAGGCGGACGGCACGATCGACAAGCTGAAAGAGACATGGATCACCGGCGAGTGATCCTGACGGGAAGCGGACGGCATCCATGGATATGTACTATCTTGCGGAACACCTTCCGCTTCTCCTGCAGGCGGCCTGGGTCACCGTTTGGTTGACGATGCTGACGCTCATTCTGTCGACTGTCATCGCCCTTCCGCTTTCCGTCGTCGGCCTGACCCGCGTCTCGCCCGCCTCCCGGGCGCTGGACATGGCCACCCTTCTGCTGCGCTCGCTTCCGACGCTCGTCATTCTGTTTTTCTTCTACTATGGGCTTCCGCAGTTCGGCATCGTGCTTCCGCCCCTTCCGGTGGCAGTGATCGGGCTCACGCTTTCGGCCATCGCCTACAATATAGAGATTTTTCGCTCCGGCCTGCGGGCGGTCGATACCGGACAGATCGAGGCGGCGCGGGCGCTGGGGCTACCCGGATGGCGCATCTGGGTCCAGATCGTCTTTCCTCAGGCGCTGCCGATCTTCACGCCCACCTACCTCTCCAATGCCACCCTTGTCCTCAAGGGCACGTCCGTTGCCTCGATCATCACCATTCCTGAACTCACATCTGTGGCCAACGAAATCGTTTCCATGACCTATCAGCCCTTCGAAATCCTGATCGCCGCTGCCCTCATTTATATCCTGATGGGGGGCGTGCTGAGCCTCGCCGCTCAGGCCGTACGCTGGAATATGACACGCCGGCTTGCGTCTGCGGCAAAGGAGGTCGGCGCATGAACGGCAACCATCCTCCCTTGAGGATCGGATTCGTGAGCCTCGGGCAGGGCCCGCGCCCCGATCTCGACGCCCTGCATAACCGTCTTTTCGCCGCCCATGGCTTCGAAATCGTGCCGGTCTGGGAGCACGTCCTCGATAACCTGACCGCGACCGAGCTGCAAGCAATAGAGGCCGCCGCCGAAGCACCGGCCATCCGCGCGCTCCATCACGGCGCAGGTTCGGACCGGGCTGTCGGTCCTCCCGGAACCAATACATGGTTCGACCGGGAGGCGCTGACCGGTCGCTTGGGCGCGGCTACCTCCCGGCTTGAAGATAAAGGGGTGACCCTCACCATCGTCTGTGCCGCCGAGATGCTGCCGGCGCTTGATATTCGCTCCCGCCTGCCGGTCATCTTTCCTGCCTATGCGATGACGGCGCAGACCGAGATGCTCGCCCGCACCACGCCGGCTGCGCGCATCGGGCTTGTGGTCTATGGCGACCGCCAGCGCCGGCAGCAAGTCGAGGGGTGGCGGAGCCAGCCTTGGGCCGGAGAACTGTCGCTCCAGTTCAGCGGTGCTGGCAGCGATATCGACGCGATCGTCGGCGATCTCGCGCCTGTCCGGCCGGATCTCGTCTTCATCTGGGCCTACGGTGCCGCAACCGGTCCCGGCGCGGCGGAGCAAATCTCCCGCCGGCTTGGCGTACCGGTGGTTTCCGCCGCCATGGCGGCCGTTCGCATGGCGCTGTCCTTCCTTCCCGCCGGCGCCGAACAGGCATCGCGATGACGGAGGTGGGGCAGACGGTCGCACTTTATGTGCAGGGTACCGGGCAGGCTTTGCTGCTGCTCGTCGTCAGCGGTACGCTCTCGGTGTTGATCGGGCTCGGTTTCATGCTGCTCGATATCGCCGGAAACCGCTTCAACGGCGCCGTGATCCGCATCTACAGTTGGCTCGCTCAGACGACGCCGCCGCTGATCCTGCTTTTCCTCGCATTCTACGGCTCGACCTGGGCTGGCTGGAACGTCTCGCCAATGGTGGCGGCGATCGCCGCCTTCACCTTCTTCGCGGCCGCCTACTACTACGAGATCTTCCGGGCGGCCTATGAGGGTGTGCCCGTCGGGCAGGCCGAGGCTGCCCGGGCGCTCGGTATTCCATACTGGAGCTTTGTTCGCTCGGTTCTGCTTCCTCAAGTGCTCCGCATCGCATCCGGCCCGCTCATCGGCCGCACCACCGTGCTTTTCAAGGAGACCTCGCTTGCCTCGGCGATTTCCACCGCGGAGATCATGAGCGTTGCAAACGGTCGTCTCTATGCGGGTGGCAATCCGCTCGTCCATGTCCTCATCGCCGGCGCAATCTACGCGACGATCAATATCGTTCTCATCCGGATCGAGCGCCGACTTTCCGCAAAGGTCACCTCCCCATGAATACAGCGAAGCAAGACCGGCGCTGGCCGGATCGTCCCGACCCGGAAAACATTGTCGAACTGCGTGGCATTCGGCTGGATTATGGCATTCTCAACGTCCTGCACGATGTCAACTTGACCATACGCAAGGGTGAGACGGTCGCCATCATCGGCCCGTCCGGGTCCGGCAAGACCACGCTCCTGCGGTGCATCAACTACCTGGCGCGACCGACAGCCGGCGAAGTCTGGGTCGACCGGCATCTCGTCGGGCAGGTTGAAAAGGGCGGCAAGCTCCATCCCGCCGCCGAAGGCGTCCTGCGCCTGCACCGTCTGGAGACCGGCATGGTGTTCCAGCAATTCAATCTCTTCCGCAACATGACGGTGCTGCAAAACGTCATGTATGCGCCAGTTGCCTGTCGTGTGACCCCGAAGGAGGAAGCACGAGATCGGGCTGTGCGGCTCATCGAGCGCGTCGGGCTCGGGGGAAAACTGTCCGCCAGGCCCCACGAGCTTTCGGGCGGCCAGCAGCAACGCATCGCCATCGCCCGCGCGCTCGCTATGCAGCCTAAGGTCATGCTCTTCGATGAGGCGACCTCGGCGCTGGATCCGGAACTTGCTCGCGAGGTTCTTGAAGTCATGCGTGAGCTGGCCCGCGAGGGCATGACGATGGTGGTCGTGACCCACGAGATGGGCTTTGCCCGCAACGTCGCCGATAGAGTCGTCTTCATGGAAAACGGCCGCATTGTCGAAGACGGTGCACCCGCGGTGATCTTCTCCGACCAGGCGCCGCAACGCATCCGGAATTTCCTGAGCCACTAGATTGCAAGCCCCTTCGAGTTGGCTTTCAGCACCGTCCTGGAGGGCTTCCATTCAACAATGTCTCTGACACGGTTTCTAAGGAACCGGACTGTGGCGCGGCCGCTCCAATACGGTTTATCAACGCAAATAAGGCCGGTGTCTTTCGACACTGGCCTTATTTGCGGCAAGGCTTCCAGGTCAGCGCAACGCGGCGAGGCGCGCTTCCTGCCGGGCGATCAAACGCTCGAGCTCGGCGATGGCGGCGGCATTCAGCGGCGCGCCGGGCTTGCGGATCGTTGCGGAGGCAATGGCGCCGCGCCGCGCAAGGACGTACTTGCGCACGGCAAGGCCGATGCCGGGCTGCTGTTCGTAGCGCACCAGCGGCAGGTGGGCATCGAACACGTCCTGTGCATGGTCGATGTCGCCCTTCGTTACGCTCTCGCAGACCGTAACGAGCATTTCCGGATAACCGAAACCTGTCATAGCTCCGTCGGCGCCGCGCGCCATTTCCTCCGGCAGGAACACCCCGCCGTTTCCGCACAGAACGGATATCCTTCGGCGTCCCTTGGCTTCGGCGGCGCGCAGGGCGGTAATCTTGTCGAGGCCCGGCCAGTCCTCATGCTTCAGCATCACGATTTCCGGCACATCGTCAACGATGCGGCCGAGTAGGTCGTTGCTGATTTGCACGGTCGTAGCGAGCGGAAAGTCCTGGAGGCAGATCGGCACGTCCACTCCAAGCGTCTCTGCGCATTGCCGGTAATAACCGAGGATCTGCTGGTCGGTGCGCAGGCTCATAGGCGGGGCGATCATCACGCCGGCTGCGCCCATGTCCATCACCGTCCGGCCGAGTTCGCCGATCGCGGCAAGCCCCGGTGCGCTGACGCCGACGACGACGGGAACATCGCCCGCCCGCAGGATGACGCGCTGCGCTACCTCGCGTGCTTCGGACTGGGTCAGCTTGGGAGCCTCGCCCATCATGCCGAGGATGGTGATCCCGCTCGCGCCGGATTCGATATAGAAATCCGTCACCCGGTCGAGACTTTCGATGTCGATCGCACCGTTCTCGTGAAAAGGAGTGACCGCGATGACATAGACACCGCGCGAAGCGGCACTGATTTGCGCCATGAGACGTGACCTTTCAATGTGTTGGAAACCAGCCCAGGCCCTGGCGGCGAAGGTACTGACCGTTGCCCTGCGACAGCAGGATTTGCGAGCCGTTCCAGGCCGGCTTTCCGCGCAGCCAGGTTGCCGCGACGCGAACATCGAACCGGCGGCCGTCGAATGGGCTCCAATTCAATCCGTCATGCGCCTTCGCGGCATCCCAGATGAATTCACCTTGTTCAAGCACGCAGAAATCCGCGTCGAGTCCAGGTGCGAGCGCACCCTTGCGGCTGGAAAGGCCGAAGAAGCGGGCAGGCCGGGCGGCAAGATACTCCGCCGTCAGCCGCGCAGCGTCGTGCCCGCGCGCCTGTGCGGCGGAGAAGAAGGCGGGTACGAGGGTTTCGAGGCCGGGAATGCCGGCGCCAGCCTCGTAGATCGAGACGCCGAGCTTGTTGTCGATCGGCCAGCTGGCATGATCGGAAGACACGAAGGCCACGGTTCCGCATTCCAGCGCGCGCCAGAGGCCGTCAATGGCATCGAGTCGGATCGGCGGGTTTACTTTCATGCGAGCGCCGAGCTGGGCACCGTCGTGTGCGGGGTCGAAGCAGAGGTAGTGGACACAAAGCTCGCCGGTCACAGGAGCGCCGATGCCGGCGAATGCGGCGACCTGCGCGAAACCTTTTTCGTGCGAGATATGGACAATATGGGCGTGGGCGCCGACAGCCTGGCCGAGCGCCAGGAACTGGCCGGTGGCGGCAAGCTCGGCGGCGAGCGGTCGGCTGTCGCAATGGGCGCTGATCCCGTCCCGTCCCGCCGCTCGTGCCTTTGCTGTGCGGGAACGGACGATCTCCTGATCTTCGTTGTGTAGGCCAAGAGGAAGGTCGCGGCCAACAAGTTTTTCCAGAAGGTCAAGCGTCAGCGCTTCGTCTATGCGGGGGAAACGCACCGGGCTACTCTCGAATGAGGAGATCTTGAAGGCGACGACGCCGCCTTCGATCAGAGCTTCCACATGGTCGAGACCGCTTTCCTTCGTCACCGTCGCGTAAAGCGCGACGTCGCAAAGGGAATGGGCCGCGACTGCGGATATCTTTGCCGTGAGCCGCTCCGGTATATCGAGCGGCAGCGGCGTGTCGTAGGGCATGTCGACGATGGTGGTGACGCCGCCGGCAAGCGCTGAGGCGCTCGCCGGCGCAAAGCCGACGAGGCCTTTGCTGTTGGTCGCGTGGGTCTGGCCGTCGATAGAGCCTGGCAGGATGAGGCAATCGCCGTAGTCCACCACTGTTGCAGCGCTGGGCGCCGCGCCGGTGCCGATCTGCGTTATCTTTTCCCCCCGGACGGCCACCCAGCCTGAGTGAGTTCCTTCCGGCGCGACCACCCGTCCCTTGATCACCAAATCCATCGCTGTCTCCTTGTCCTTGCCCGTCAAATTGCGGGTGCGTTCTGAATCCACGGATGGGCTTCTTCGTAGAGCTTGGCGATGGAGATCAGCGACCAGTCCGCTCCGAAGGGGGCGATCAGCTGGAAGCCGATCGGCATCCCGCTTGAGGAAGGTGAGGAGGGGATGGAAATGGCTGGCAGGCCGGCCGCGTTGACGAAGCCGGTGAACGCCCGGTGATAGGGAGGCGCGAAATCCTCGGCTTTCCAGGGCATGGCGCCCGCGGCCGGGGTAAGCACGAGATCGTAGGTGTCGAACGCCCGCGCGAGCTGCTCGTAGATCGAGCGGTAGGCCATCAGCGCGTCGAAGAATTCCACGGCCGTCAGCGCACGGCCCTTTTCGATCATCGGCGGATAGGGCGCTCCGACCTTGCCCTCCCAATCGGTGTCCTTGAGCAGCCAGGCAAGACCAGTCGCTCCCATCACCGGCCAGTGCTTCTCGAACAGGGCGGCATCGAAGGGGGCCGGCCCGTCCTCCACGACGAAGCCGAGTGCCCTCAAGTTGTCCGCCACTTCTGCCACGGAGGCTGCGATCGGCTCCTCCACCGTCATGCCGGCGACCTCGCGTACGAACAGGACCTTCTGCCCGCGGCGCACGGGCTCCACCCCTCCTTTGGAGAAACCGTACGAGGCCCGGTCATGCGCATGGGGGCCTTCGATGGCCGAAAGTGCCAGGGCGAGATCGTCCACGGTGCGGGCGAGCGGGCCGATGATTTCGAAGTCACCAAGGATGGGCGGTAGGCCGTTGACACGGGCGACGCGCCCCGTCGAAGGCTTGAGGCCGACGAGGTTGTTGTAGGATGCCGGACGGCGGATGGAGCCGCCGCCGTCCGTTCCGATTGCCACGGTTCCGATCCCGGCCGCCGTCGCCGCAGCACCGCCACCCGTCGAGGCGCCGGAAGTCAGCGCCGGATCATACGGGTTGCGTGTCACGCCGAAGGCGAGCGTGTTCACATTGCCACGCCCGAGGGTGAATTCCGATACATTCGTCTTGCCCAGGATGACGGCGCCTTGCGCGCGCAGTCTTTCGACCGGCGTCTCGTCTTTCTCGGCGATCTGGCCTTTGTAGAGCGCGCTGCCCCAGGCCAGCTGGAGATTCTTTACCGGAATGTTGTCCTTAATGGTGATCGGGATTCCGTCGAAATCGCCGAGCGGCGTGTTGGCGGCAAAGCGTGCGTCGCTTTCACGGGCCGCCTGGCGGGCGCCTTCGGCATCGAGAACGGCAAATAGGTTGAGAACAGGGTCGATATCGCCCGCGCGCGCCAGGACGGCGCCGATGACCTGGCTTGGCTTGATCTGGCCGCGACGGTAGGCTGCACCGAGCTCGCTCGCCGTGTACTGCCACAGCGGCTTTTCCGTTTCGATTTTCATAATCACTATCCTTCGGAGACTAAATTCTGAGCGCGAGACTGAATTTCTGCTCAATTTTTGTCCAATAGGATCGCGAGATACGACTATAGGCGCTGGACTATACAGAGTGCTTGCATGTGTAGGTTCGGGGCATTGCAGGCCACGAATGCTAGTCTGTCCGTTCTGAAAAAGCGGAGAACCCGACAGCAGGAGCTGATGGTTGTGGCCAGACGATCGTCAACTAGCTACGGCTGCATTCCGTCGCGGTCGAGTATGAGCGCCAGATCGAGGTTGAAAACGGTGACGGCACGCTTCGGCATCTGCATCCCGATTTCTACTATCCGAACGTGTGTCGAAGGTTCCCTTATCTCTGGACGCCATGTCCAGCATGCTGCACAGGCAGGAAGAGGCAATACTGTCAGACCGTGAGCGGCACCTTTGCGAGTAATGTCCCAGATGAAGCCGGCGAGTTCACGTGCAATCGCAGTCAGCACGAGAGACGGAGCACGATGCGCTGGCGTTCGTCGGGAGCTATGACGAGACCAAAGCCTCTATCCACAAGCACCGGCAATGCGCTGCGCGCGCGACCTTTGAAACCCTCTGCCACCGCCATTGCGCCTCGGATCTCAGGAACTGAACCCTGACGCATAGCTTCGTTGTCAGCCCGGAAAGCGACGTTCGGCTCGAGCACTTTAGGGAGACGGGAGTAACGTTCAATCTTGTTCCTCTTTTGTGCGTTTAGGATCGCATAATTTATCGACTGAAACTTGGGCCGATATGCCTCGGTCTTATCCCTTGCGCCCACGGGAAAGGTTTAAAGGTTTCACCTTCCTACTTTCCTGTCGAAGAGTTCGAACACTTCACATTCGAGCACCGTTGGGATCTTTCCCAGAGAGCGGCCTTGAACTGTCAGATCCAGTCGCTGGAAAAGGAACTCGGCGTTCGCCTGTCGAACCGTCGGCCGAACCGGTGCGCTCGGTTGCCGGCAAGGCGAGACGCAAGATCCGGATCGGAAAAAGTCTAATGCCAGTCTTGTCAATCGATTTGTAATCCCGTTGGAAAAGGAGCTATTTGTCGGAAAATGCCGATTGAATCTCTTTTTGAAGCTTTTTCGCCGCCCGTTTCTTCGGGGGCGCGCGTTCGAATATCGTCAATATCCGTTCGAGCGATTTATCTGCTTCGGCTTTTCGCACCGCGGTCTTTTTCATCGCTGATTTAAAGTCCGGTTCGCTTCCCACTGAATTCACGTTGCGAGGTTCGTCGGCGTGCTGTGACGTATGAGAAGCACTTGGTACCTGACAAATTTGCACAGGTATGGATCTGGTCGAAGGCATCATTATCCCCGCTAAGCTTTTCGCCGCAAACTTCCCACCAGGTGTTGTATCAGGGGGAGGTGGACTATCAGAACGATCTTCAGGATGCCTAGTCGTGAAACTGGTTGCGTCATTGGTGACGTGCTGACTTTTCGGCCCGGGTATCTGCAACCACGCGCGTTTCAATAATTCGTTGTCGGCATAGTAGAAATTCCGAACCCCAAAAATTGGTTGCTGATTTCGAAGCTTGATGATGCACCGCGTCTCGTCCATTGAGCCGAGTTCGTCAGGGCGCATCAGGGGCCGCATCGTGGTCTTATGAGACATCGTGGCGCCCTTGCGATCAAACAGGGTCAAGCCCGTGGAAACGGCCTTGTCGACCGTCACTTCCTTCCGCTCGCCCAGCAGCTGCGAAATATACCGCTGATCCTCAGGATCCTGCGCTCCAAGGAAGATTTGAGCGCGGGCGGAGTTGACGAGCGTCTGACGGCCTTCGCGCGTATAGACGTTGTCGATCGACCGGAGCGATTGGACAAAGAACCAGCAGGGGATGCCGTAGCCGCCGAGGACGGTCGCGACCGTGAGCGCGTTTTCCAGCTTGCCGAGGTTCTGGAATTCATCAAGCAGAACGAGCACGCGTCGCTCGTCACGCGCCATCATGTTTCGCGACATGTAATCCATGAACTGGACCATCAATACATTGAAGATCGGGCCGATCAAGCCGATCTGCTGGATGCGGAAATCCAAATAAAGGCTCATATTCTGCCGGCGCATGGTGCGGATGTCGAATGTCGATCGCGCCGTCGCCCGCAGGATCCGATTGTTCTTGAACGGCCGCACCGCTGCGGCGAGCGAGCCATAGACACCATCAAATTGCTTGCTGGCCATGACGGCGAAGCGGGCGAGGGTGGTGTATGTAAAGGGACTAATCCATTCGGCGCGAAGCTTAGTATTGGCGACTTCCTCCAACCACTCACGAAGCGGCTTGTTGCCGCCTTCGATCACATTGAGGACCGTCCCAAGGTTCTTATCCTTGTCGGAGATATCCGGATTTTCCAGTACCCATGACGTAACGCCGGCAAAGAGTGCGCGGGCGTCGGAGATCCAGTAAGCGTCGCCCTTCGGCGTCGGCAAAAGAGCCGTCGCGATGGAATTGATGTCGATATCGCGTTGGTCGGGGTCGATCGCAACGAAGTCGAGCGGGTTGTAGCATTCCGTAGCGCCATTTTCGTCTGCCGGCGAGAAACGTAGCACGCGCGAGAATTTCGAACGATATCCGGCCGTGGCCTCATAGGTCTCGCCGCGGATGTCGAGCACTACGATGCTGTCCGGCCATAGCAGGCAGTTCGGCACGATCAGCGATGCGCCTTTGCCCGACCGCGGCGGTCCGATCACGAAGCCACCGACGTCATCCCCGTCGATCCAGAGCTTCTCTCCGCCGAACAGCCTGGGCTTCATGAACCGACGCCGGCCGGACCCGCGCTGCGTGAATCCGCCTGGAACCTTAATCAAGCTGCCGCCGATCCGGCCGACGAACACGCCACCGGTGCGCGTGAGGCCAAGGGCGCGGGCCTCCTGCGTACTGAGAAAGCGAGCGTCGGTCGATTTCTTCTTGCCTGTCATGGCGGCAACAAGCACAGCGCCACCGGCGAACAGGCCAGTCGCGGCCGCTATCGTCGGCCGATGCCAGTCACTGGCGGCGAGATCGAGCCGCGCCGCGCTATAGGATGCAAGGATATCGTCCTGCAGCGCCTGAAACATCCATATCGAGTTGTCGAACGTATAGTAGAGGCCGGCATAGGCGAGCGAAGCGACGAACGAGGCTACGGCGGCGGCAATCGCCAGCCCGAACAGCAGGATTGCCGGGTTCATAGCACGCCCCCTTTGGTGAACACGATCTCCGACACAACGCGCCGCCCGTCGGGGACCCGCGCGAGCTGGACGACGACGGGGATCACTTCCTTGAGGTAATCGATGATCTCCTGTTTTTCGAGCGCAACACCGCTCTGCATGACCATGAGCGCCAAGCGGTCATAGGCCGAGCGCGCTGAGTTGGCGTGGACCGTTGTCAGCGATCCCGGATGGCCAGTATTGATCGCCTGAAGGAAGGAAAACGCCTCGGCGCCGCGAAGCTCGCCCAACATCAGCCGATCTGGACGCATGCGCAGTGAGGCTTCGAGTAGCTCCTGCGGCGTCACTTTGGCGCGGCCCTGGTCTCCCTTCGAGGCGAGCAATGCGACTGTGTTCGGGGTGATCGGCTTTAACTCGCGCGCGTCCTCGATGGTGACGATGCGCTCCTCTTCTGGAATCTCCTTGAGCAGTGCATTTAGGAAGGTCGTTTTGCCTGTCGACGTACCGCCGGATATGGCGATCGAAACTCGCGAGCGCACGGCAGTTTGAAGAAACTGCATGGCGTTGACCTCGCGCTTCATCATGGCTGCAAGCTCCTCCTCGGCCGTCGAGAGCCTGAGTTGCCGCCCGACCCTGGTATGCTCGAATGCGCCGCGGTTCTTGTAGACCTCCAGCCCTATGTCGTGGATGACCTGCTTGCGGATGGAGATCGCGCCGCCGTCGGGTGCGGCCGGCGGCAAAACACATTGGAAGCGCTCCCCGGTCGGAAGCCATGCCGACAGAATGGGATGCTCGTCGTTGACGACCTGGTTGGTAGAGCCGGCAACGCGCTCGCTCAAGGTCCGTATCCAATCGGCGGTGAACTGCGCATCGACCTCGCGTTCCATGCCGCCGACGCCGAGCCGCTCGATAAACAACTCGCCGGGGCGATTGACGGAGATTTCGGAGACTCGATCATCCGAGAGATAAGGCTTCAACCGCTCCAGCGCCTTTTCGAGAAACGGGAACTGCTTCATTTGTGGATCGGCGCGATCGGATAATAGGGCGTCGAATCGACGTTGCGCCGGATTTGCCCGCCACGCTTCAGCCGCATCATCTCCTGCCGGACCGGATCGGCATAGAAGTCGGAAAAATCGAGATCGCGCCGCAGATAGACGATAATCGACTCCCCTTGGGCGACGTAGATCGTCGGCGGGATCTTCGAGCTTTCCTTGAAAGCCTCGTTGGCAATGTCTTGAAGGATCGCCGATGACTTCTCCGTGGCGATCGATCGCGCCTCCGCGGCCGTTCGGCTCGGTTCGGTTGTGATCGTCGTGACCGCGCCGGTGATCGGATCGACCGTCGAGATCGAACGAGCGCTTTCCGCCGCCGTGTCGCCGAGCGCCGAAACATATTCCGCCGCGCCGCCGATCACCGACAGCATGATCGCAGAACCGAAGCGTTCCCAGAAATGCGTGTCGATCTCGCCGGTGAGCCCGGCGCGGCCGAGACGGTCGGCGCCGGGCGAGGCGATCTCGACGGACAGGCCATCGGACCGGATCACGCGGGACCAGACGATGAAGATGCGCTTTTGGCCGCGCGCCAGGCCGGACTTGTATTCGCCGATGAGGCGAGAGCCTTTCGGAATGAGGACGCGACCGCCGTCGAGAGACCGGACATCCTCACGCACGACGGCTCGCACCATGCCGGGAAGGTCGGTGTTGATGGCCGTCTCCAGAAAGCCGCGGATCATCGTGCCCTGGGCCACAAGCGCGTCGGTCCGATCGAAGCGCGTCGCCTTAACGATGCTGACCGTCTGCTTTTCAGACTGGGCGAGGAACGCCTTGTTCGCGTCGCTTTCCACGCCGGGAACCGCGACGAGCTGGCCGTCGTCAGCAACCGTCACCGAGTGTTCGCCGGTCGACAGGCTTTCGCCGCCGGAGCCGTCGACGATAATTTGGTCCGAGCGGAGCCGCTCCCACCGTGCCTTTTCCTCCTCCTCCCGGCGCTTGGCCTCCAGCTCGGCAAGCCGAGCTTCCTCTTCGGCGCGCCGGCGCGCCTCCTCCATGCGAAGTCGTTCTTCCTCGGCGCGGCGACGCGCTTCTTCGAGCTGACGCAGTTTTTCCAGATCGTCGCCCGCGTTCACGGTAAGGTTGACCGCCGCGGACTCCACTGACTTCTTTTCGGCAGTCGGAATCTGCACAAGGTTCGGATCGGCCGCCTGTTTTACCGGCTCCTCCGGGAAGTTGCGGATGCTGGAGTTCGAGGTCTCGAAAGTCTCGCCTGAAGCTTCGGTCAGGTTGGGGTTCTGCGGGTCGGTCGGCCAGTTGACATAGGCAAGCACACCGGCGCCGACGACAAACAGGAGAGGGAGGGCGAGCTTGCCGAGGCGACCATTACGGTCGTTGGCAACACTGCTCTGCCCATCGAGGTGGTCGAAGTCGATCTTGCTCATCGCTGGCGCTCCTCTTTGCGGTCGAGGCGCTTTGGCCCGTAGGCGTCCTCGATGAGATCGAAGGAATGGCGATTGGCCTGGCGGTTGTAGAGGCAAAGCCATTTGTCGCCGGCGCGCAGCGTGAACTGGCCGGCGATCTTGTCGACGACGACATACTTTCCCTGCGTGCGCAGATTGACGAGGGATTCCTGGCGCTTGCCTTCGACGACGAAGATGGCCGGAATCTCGTCCGGAAATTCCAGATACATATGCGTGCCGTCGTCGAAGGCGACCCTCGGCTTCAGGCTGGTATCGCCGCGGAAGACGTAATCGTAGTTCAACCGGCTCGGGTCGAGATCCTTCAGCAGGGGATCCTTGGCACTCTCCTGCGCGGCTGCCAACAGCCGGGCGTTGACATCCTCGTCGGGATATTTGAACCGAACCTGGAATGCCGCCCGAAGGTCGGCCGCGGCCGAGCCCTTCAGCAGAAGGGCATAGACGCGCTGGTTGGTGACGATGTTGACGTTCGTCTCGGCATTTTCGCGCAGAGGCTTCACGAACAGGATCCCCGACCCCTTCTTCGGGACAATCGACCAGCTCGCCGTGTCGCCGGCCGAGATCGTCTCGATCACCTCCGAGCTTCCAAGCTGGATCATGGTCGAGACGCCGAGTCCTGCAGGAACGGTCACGACCGCATTGTTGTTGAAGGTGATGTAGCGGATGCGGGGATCGGCCAGGGCTGGCGCTATCGCTACGGCAAGTAGCGATAGCGCCGCGAATGAAAGAAGAGATTTCCGCATCAGCGCGCCGCCTTGTCCGCCGGCAGTACTTCCGGCAGCGATTCCTGATCGCGCCGATACTCGGTGGCCTGGAAGCCAAGCGGGTTGTCGAAGCGATATTCGTTTTTTAGCGGCGCCGTCGTATAGCGGAAGCGGACCACCGAAACCCAGTGTTCTCGCCGAAGGCTGTTGTCGCGACGGGTCTCGGTTGAGAAGCGGACCGTCGCCGTGGAAGAGTTGAGGAACGAGACCGATTTTATGGTAACGGCGATGCGCGTATTGCGTCCGAGCATCTTGTCCTTCGACTGCGGGTTCGCGGGCTCGAAGTCGTGGCGGAGATCCGAGGCGGCCTGGCCGGTCGAATAGAGCTGGGCTAGATCGTAATTGTCCTTGAGCGCCCGAGGGTCATACGTCTCGCGCGCCCGGATATAGCGCACGATGTTCGCAGTCTTGACGGCGTGGTTTTCGGAAAGCTTGCTCTCGTTCAAGGAGCGGGCGACTTCCACGAAGCCGGTGGTTTTGTCGGCGATCACCACCACGGCCTCGAACTGCTTCAGCGGCACCAGCAGATTGAGGGCCGAAAGGCTGAGCAGTGTGGAAAAGCCGGCCACGGTCGCCACGGTCCAGGCGATTTTCCGCGAGCGGCGCTCCTTGCGATAGAGTTCCGCCTCCCATGATGCGCCGGCTACCCAGTAGGCGGTGAGATCAATCGGCGGGGTTTCGGGCTTGTTATCGGTTGGCTCTGTGTTGCTCATTGGAGTGTCCGATGGTCCGCCGTCTGCGGCATAATTAACTATAGTTTATTCACTAGGCCAAGTGATCGCCTTTACCGACCACATCCGTGCGGGGAGGGAGCCGGATAGCCTTGAATTCTGGAGTCGCTCAGCTCCGGCGCAGCGGTTAGGAAACTAGCTGCACCATCGCATCAGGATCCTCTTCGAAGCCGTGTTCGTGAAATAGAAGGAGCGATCATCCTTGACGTCGATCTGGACCGTGTCACGATCGCCGTCCGTTTCATCGGAGCCGGCCTCGATCCACAAAACATCGAGAACAAAGGAGCTGCCTTCCTGTTTTAGGGACAGAACTTTCCCGGCGGTCTTGTTCGCGCCGATCCCCTTGTCCTCGACATAGATGAACGCCGCAGCTGCGGCTTCGCAGCCGCCTTCGTCGGGGGCATAAGCGCCCGTCAGTACGGGCAAGATCGAGCTTGGCGTTTGAGACCATGCCAGGCCGGGAAAAAGCAAGCCGACTGCTATGATCGTCGAGGCGATCTTCTTCATCAAGGGACCTCCAAGCTCAAAAGCCGAATACACTGCCAAGGCTGTGAACATATCCGGCGAGCGTGTTGTAAAGATGGATGCAATACTCGGCGAAGGGCTTGAAGAAGATGACGACGACCATGAATACAAGAAACTTTCGGTTGTCTCCGGGCTTGACGCTTTGCTTAGCCTTTTCTGCCATCGGCTCGTTCAAGCGATTTTGCATGTCGATCGCTGCGGCACGTCTACGGTCCTCATCCCACGGATACATCGGCGTTGCCTTTCTCAAGATTGTCCTTCGTCCAAGAGACTGGATCGTTAAAAGTGCCCATTCTTTTCCGTCTCCATTTGAATTGCTCGTGCTCGCGCGTTCTGAACGTCTGCGGATGTGCGGCGGCTCTGTAGCCCTCCACGAAGGATCCCGGTTCTGCCTCTATACGCTCGCCGAGCCCGAAGCATCGTTTCGCGGCCACCAACGATAGCCGAGTCGCCTTGCCCCAACGCGCCGCCCCCAGTAATGCCTGCGGCAAAGGCGGGGATAAACCGGAACACCACGATTCCCAGCAGGCAGACGATCACGAACGGCGCCACATAGGAGAGCTTGCTTTCCGTAGCGGTATTGTTGGCCGTGTTGATGGCAAGCTCGATGAGCTGGTAAAGGAAGGCAAGAAACGCCATCATCAAAGTCTGCGTCACCATCAGATTGACCATTAGCAACAGCCAGCCGTCGGTGAGGCGGAACGTCCAGCGATAGAGTGCCAGTATGATAAATATCGGTGCCAGCGCCAGTGTGATGAACAGCATCAGCTTGGCCGCAAGGATCGCGGCCGCAGCGACCGCGATGAAGATCATCGCGACGACGAACACGACAGCGCCGATCAGCGCGCCGACATATTCGAAGGTGCCGGTGGCAACCTGCTCATAAACCTTACCTGCGGTCTCGAAGACGGCGTCGAGGATCTTCACCACTCCCGTCGTATCGTCGGTTCCGCCATTGAGCACGCCGCCGGACCCAGCGATCGACTCGATAATCGTGTCGGAGATCAGGTTCGGCACGGACTGCACGAGCTTGTAGAGCGTGGCAGAGAAGGCGCCCCAGTTGGTCGCCATATAATAGATGAAGAAGGCTCGGCCGAGCCGCCAGGCCGCCTCCGGCACAGAGAAGCTGTCGCGACCGGCAAGGATCATATAGCCCCACCAGATGACATAGAGGGTGAGCATTGACCCGAACAGAACATTCACCTGAAGCGCAAGGCCCTCGTAGGTGTTCCGAATGAACGTCTCGCCGATCGCGTCCAGCTTTGCGAAAATGTCCGATATGATCGTGGTTGCCGCCATCCGTTCATTCCCTCAGGACAGGCGCGAAGACGCCGTTGACGGGCCGTGCCGGACCGCACAACTCATCCGCCTCCACAAAGCTCGATATCGGCGGGCAGGGGGCATTCTTTTCACCCTTCGTCTGGCATCCGGCAACCAGCGCGAGACCAGAAAGCATTATCGCGACGAGCAATGGCATGCGGCCTCACTTGAACGGGTTGACGTCTTTGTACTGCAGCATCTTGGCTGTCTCCGACTGCTGAGTGAGCCGCATCTGCATTTCTGTGTTCAGCGCCGAAACCCCGCCGTTCGAGACACTGATCAGCTCGTTGATCGTGCGCGCCGTTTCCAGCTGCATGCGGGTATTGGCGTCGACCGAACCCTTGACGTCTTCGGCCGAGCCGATCTGGCCAGTTGCCGACTGCAGCGATTGCTCACGCTGCGAAACGCCTTGCGATGCCTGCTGGGTCAGCGCCGAGAGCAGGGCGGCCGTGTTGACTGTACCGGAAAAGGCATGGTTCATCGCCCCGGCATCCTCGCCTTCGACGATCGCCTTCACTTGCTTGACGAGCTGCAGCCCGTTGATCAGCGTCGCCGCAACGTTCTGTGCGTCGGAGCCAAGACCGCCGAATGACAGCGTGCCGCCGTTCATGATCGAGGAGAACGATGGCGCCGCCGAAACGGACATGTTGCCGCCGAGGCCGGTCGAGGAAATCCCCATCGACCCGTCGCGACTGCCGGACAGCGCGCCGAGGATCTCCTTGGTCTTTTCGAGGATGTTGGTGTTGGTTTTCATGATCTCGCCGGTGTTTTCGGCGTTCTTCCTGGCGATCGCCAGGTTCTTTTTATCGATCACTGGAACGTCGGCGAGGACCGGTGTCGAGAAGGCGAGGACGGTAGCCACGGCGAACGTCTTTTTCATTGCAGACCTCCTTGATCGGCCGCGTTTGCGGCATTCTGGATGAAGAGAAGATTGTTGCCGATCGCGCCGTCGGTGCCTTGGGGGGACATGATCGTGGTTTCCGCATCTGCATCCACGACTACGGCGCAGCGTGGCCAGTCGTCGCGCGACAACTTCATCTGTTCTAGGATGACCGGATCGCAGCTGTACGGATTGACCTTTGGATCGGACTTCAGGGTTTTGGCTGTCTCCGAGATCTTCGACAGCTTCATCTGCATTCTGGCCTGAAGCAGCTCGTTGAAGAGCGTGCGTGCCGTGATCAGGTTATTCACCAGTTCGGCATTGAAGGCTCGCGCCTGTGTATTGTCATCCCACGCCTCCTGATAGATTTCCGAGGCCCCAGCGGACGCTGAAAGACTATCAATGCGCCGGCCCGCCTCCTGGACGCGTGCCGTGCTTGCATCGATGCCGAGAACGACGCGACCGACCGCGCCTACTGCCGCGCTATTCGAGCTGCGCGTAGCGCCGGAGCCATAGTCGACATAGGATTTGAACGACGGCGAAGAAATGTCCTCGATATTCGAGCCGCCGGCATAGGCGTTGAACCAGGCATGGTTCCGACCGACCTTGCCGGCCCAGTTGCTTTGCTCTGAAGCAGTCGAGCCGTTGTACCAGGAGGCTACGCAGGCATAGTCGGTGCTGCCGCATTTGTTTACGCCCATGCCGAGATATTTGACGCCGCCCTCGATGTTCTCCTCATTGATTTCGCGGTCGAAGCCCATACCCTTGCCTGTCTTCTTCGTCAGCTGCATGACGCCCTTCACACCGGTCGGAGAGCCGGAGCACGTCGATATTCCGGACTCGGCGTGGGCCACCGACAACGCAAGGCCGACAGGGACATTGTGCTTGTTTGCATAGTGCTTGATCAGCTCGACGTTTTTGGCATCCTCGTGCACCGCTTGCGCCGGTGAGCGGTAGAGACGGCGGTACTTCTCCTTATTTGAGATGTTGCAGTTCGTGATCGTCTGATCCTCGAGTTGGTGGCCTCGTGTCGCCGTGTCCTTCTTCGAATGCCCTTCATCCTCGGAGCGCTTTTCCTTCATGTCGTTGTCGTTAACAGGAATGTCCGCGATGGCCGCGGGTGCTGGTGCTGTCACCAGTGCAGCGGAGAGCAGGAGAAGGATCGTTCTACGCACTGGTCGCCTCCGGGAGGGTCCAGCCACAAAAATGTGGGAGCCAGGCGGCCGGCTCCTCGCCATAGCTCAGGCGTAGCGTCTGGCATTCGCGTACCGTTTCCGGCCGACCGGACAACACCTTCACCAGATCGGGCATCGCCGACAGGTCGAGCCGAGCGATAATTGAGTCCTGTGCATGCTTGATCAGGAACGTGCGGCTCGCTTTGTCCGCCTGCTTGACGAAGCTGAACTCCTTATCCGAGAGCCCGAAAGCTCTCCGGTAGCTCTCCTCATCGGCGGAGGCGTTGGGAAAGAAGATGTTGGTCATCGTCTGTTCGATGATCGTGTTGCGGAGATCTGAGAGCACCACGTCGGCTGCCGATTGCGTGCCGAAGCCGACGATGCCGTTCATCTTGCGGATGGTCTTCAGCCAATCCTTGATGAAGCCGGAGAAGACCTCATCATCGAGCAACCGCCAGCCTTCGTCGAGAAAGATCATCGACGGTCGGCCGTCGAGGATCTCCTGGATGCGGTGGAACATGTAGAGCAAAACTGCCGATCGCGTACGTTTGTCGGAGAGGATCTCCGTCATGTCGAAGCCGTTCACCGAGCCAGAGAAGTCCAGTTTGTCGGCGGGATTGTTGAACAGCCAGCCCTTGTCACCGGTGGTCCATTCCTTCAACCGGTCGGCGAGGTCGCCAATGCCAGAGCGCATGCGCCCTCGCATGGCCTCGGCGAGCATATCGAGCCGGCGCTGTTGCCGGTTAAAATCCGTATAGATGCTATCAATCGCATCGGAGATGACGGCCATCTCTTCGGCATTGAGCACACGGTCCGAAGGCGTGACCAAATAGGAGACGAGCGTCTTGCCAAAGCTTCGGTTGGCCGGCGTGTCTTCAAGCTGGAGCGGTGCAAAGCCAGTCGGCTCCCCCGGCGAAAGCCGTTCATAGCGCCCGCCCATGGCACGGACGAAAATCTCGCCGCCGCGGTCCTTGTCGATGAAGACGCAGCGCGGCCGTGGCTCGACACGCATGCCTTGCGCCAAGAGGAAGGAAAGCGCCACGGTCTTGCCCGATCCGGTCGGGCCGATGATGGTGAAGTTGCCGACATCAGCCTCATGAAAATTGAAGAAATAGGCGGTTTGGCTGGTGGTCTCCAACAGCGAGATGGGAACGCCCCAATGGACCTTATGTGTCTGGCCGGACGGGAAGTTATGCGCGGAGAACAGCCCTGCAAAGTTCACCGACGAGATAAGCCCTTGACGTGCGATATAGGAGAAGTTGGTTGGCAGTTGCGCCCACCAGGCGGCTTCCTGATTGAGGTCCTCGCGAACGGCGACAACGCCCATGCGCGCAAGTTCGGCGGATACGTCGGCTACGGCACGGTTTAGCCGCGAGAGATCGCGCTCGAACACCGCAACCGTCATGTGGTGTTTTCCGAACACGACTTCGCCCGAGGCGAGCCGGTCGCGCGCCGTCTCGATGTCGTCTTCGACCACCGTGCCGCCATCGTCGGAGTTTGCGATCTGCCTGCTGATCGTCACGATCGCCTCCGTGACGGTTGTCCGATCTTCCGGCGCGAAAGAATGGGTAACGATGAATTCGTAAGGCAGGCGCAGCAATCCGTCGAGCTGGCCGGGCGTCGTCATCGGCGGATATTCCTTGATCGACACCATCGCCGCTACCTTGGAGGTCGAGCCATCCGCCGACCAGATTTCTGTTGCCTTGCGGCCGAACATGATCCGACCGGTCCCGATATAGTCGGCAAGCGACATGCGAGGCAGCGGCATCGTCCGCTCGTCGCCGGCGGCGAGGATCTTGGCGAAAAACTCGGCTGGCTCGGAATAAATACCGCCGTCACGGGTAACGCAGGAAAGAATTTCCGGGCGATAGGAGCGAAAGTCGCCGACGATACCAGAGACCATGTCGTTTAGGTCGCGCAACGCCTCGCTGCTGGCTTCGACCTCATTGTCAGCCATGCGGAAGACGTCGAACATGCGGTCGACCTTGCCGGCGCGCCCGGTCATAGGCCGTCGGATGACCGTGAGGTAAAGCTCATTGACGAACATCGTCCGGTGCTTCAGCCCGTCCATGTAGCGGGCGTTCAGCTCGTCGGCGAAGGGATTATCGAAATCGCCGTCGATTGCTGGCACGATCTGACGACGGATGATAGTGGCGTAAAGGGCAAAACGCGACGATCCGAGCGACCGAACTGTCATGTTGCGGTTGGCCAGGCGCGCATTGATCTCCGCCTGATCCATCGTTTGGTATGGGAGGCCGGATAACCGGATTACCTGCAGAAACAGGCCGGATTTGGTGACGATCGTCGCTTCATCGACATGGCGGAGATACGGGACATGCGTGCCGATCCCCATGTCGCGGGCGCGTTCGCGCCCGAACTTCAAGTCGCGATTGACAATGTTCATGGGGCGTAGCTCCCCGCTTTCCAGAAGTGCCTGTTGCGGATCGCTCTGCGCATCGACAGGAACACCTGCACGACCCGGACGATGTGGATATCCCGCTGGCATAGGTAGAGCGCGACGAAGTGGATCGGCAGGACGACCAGCGGCGCCAGGAAATTCGATGATGCGATGAAGATGACGATCCCGAAGATGCCGTTCACCACGAACACGATGATATCCACCCCGAAATACATTGGAGGCCTCGTCAGCGGCAGGATGAGCGGTTCGACATCGGGAGCATCGTCTTGCATATCAGAGGCCCGCCGAGGACTTCATAGCGTCGACCAGCTCGGCCGCACCGAAAATGATCGCAATGCCGATGATGATCGAAATTGCAACCTGCCAGGCCATGCGTCCAGAGAGGAACAGAAAGCCGAGAAAGCACACTGCGATGATCATGAAAGATCGCGCGACGTTGCCCTGCAGGACACCGACGAACCAGTCAAGAATGCCTTCGATCGGGGCCGCAGATTGCGCATAGGCGAATTCCGGCACCAACGCGGCGGGCGTCGCCAGCAGCGCTAGTGACAGAATAACTTTGCTTCTCGATCGCTGCATCATGGGAAGAATGTTCATTCGAATGTCCTTCGTATTTTTGGGAGGATGGAAGTCGGGGTGAGCGTCGTTACTCCGCAGTCCACACGTGTTCCTCGCGCCATGGGGAGGGCGCCAATGCGACCGTCTCTTGTCGGTGCGCGCTACCGCTGCGCTTTTCCAGGGCCGCTGTTGCCTTTGCATTCAGCTTCCACCGGTTCATCACCTTGACAATGTACTGGGCGGTTTCATTGAATTCGGGGACGCCACCCTTCTGGTAAACCCGCTCTGGACCGGCATTGTAGGCGGCGAGCATCAGCAGCGGATCTTCGAACTCCCCGTAGAGTTTCTTGAGATAACGCACGCCGCCGCGGATATTGGATCGAGGATCGCAGCGATCGGTTACGCCGTAGTCGGACGCGGTTTCCGGCATCAGCTGCATGACACCGATAGCGCCCGCGTCGGAGACCTGATGTTTGCCGCCGGCGCTCTCAACGTCGACCACGGCGAGGGCCAGATCCGGATCTAGCTCCTCCTCGGTGGCAATCGTCCTCACCATCTCCAGAACGTCGGTAGTGTCGACCGCTTCACAAGCATTCGCCGTTACGGTCGACGCGGAGATGAGGAGAGGAAGCAGGGTAATTTTCAAATTCTTGGCCCCAGGTTGAACACCGGCGAATAAACTATAATTAATTCGCAATAGATTCCTCTGTCAACCTGGAAATGGCCATGCATACGCGCATAAAGCAACTCAAGGTTATCAGCCTTGCCGTCACGCTTCTTTCCGTAAGCGCGACACTCTTGAGGGCGGACGGTGAGGATCCCTATGCGGAGCCGTCCCCGAATTACCTTCGCCAGTTCGTACAGGAAGGGATGAAGATGTTCGTGCTGGAGCGCTTCGACGCCGAGGGCAAGCTTGTGGCGCGTTCCATGGAAAAAGTGGACGGCAAGGTCGGGATCGACGGCCCGGTCAAGCGAACGATAGGGGGCCGCGAGATCAGCCTACGGGGCCTGAACGCCTGCCCGTCAGAAAAAGTTCTCTATAATCGTGTGCAGACATGGAGCTGTGTCGATGCCGCGCGCGATTACGCCAAGGCTGTCTACAACGGGCGCGCCAGCGTCATCCTATGCAAGACCCTGCTGCTATCGCCGCCGGAGGGAGAAACAATACCAGCATCATGTTTCCTGCTCGTTGGCGGCAAGGGCGAGCCTTTCCGGACAGTGAACGACGATGACAGCATGGTCTTCCTTGGCCTGGCTGCAATCGGACGAACGCAAGATGGTCGTTCCCGGCGTCCTGACCTTGAAGAATCGCAATCTCTTTCCCAGTCCATGGGGTTTCGCAATGCGGACTAATCTTTTGCTTCTTATCGCTGTCAGTGAACAGCGGCTTCTGCTCAGGAGAAAACCACCGCGTTTGCTTCGGGCGCGAGTTTCGAGCAGTCCTTACAAGGTTTCTGAACCGCCTGCAATAAGCCTGCAAAGGTCGACCTCAAGCGCCTCGCAGATGACCGCAATTTCCCGAATGGTCAGATTTTTCCAGTCGCCCATCTGAATGAGTTCGAATCTGTTTTCGGCAACTCCAGTCAGCAGTGCGAGCTTGCGGGGACTCGTTCCTTTCTCCACCATTTGCTGTGCCAAGTGAGATACAATGTCTGCTGGACTCTCGATTGGCATCGCGGCCTCCCATTTTACGCTTACAACACCGCCAAGGACGAGCTCAATTATTAGATGCAGGTCCTCGGCGGTTCACGAAGCAAACTATTACGCATGGTGATGTAAATTATAATTTACGTCCGTGCGGTTTCGCGTCACGCTGCTAGACGAGATGCCTGCTATGTCCTGCGATCATCAGCCCAAGTCGCCAGTTCGGTGTAGGGTTCAGGATCGTAGACGTATTCGGCGGGGATTGCGGGCTGCGCCATCAATGAAAGATAGCGCCGGAGGTTTTCCTTGCTGTTGCTAGCGGCCAGCCCGTAGAAGTTCCCGCTATTCCACGTGATGACGCAATGCCTGAAATGAGCGTATACCGCTGCTGCCATCTCGGCTAACGTAACCTCGCTGTGGTGCATTGTCGCCAGCACCAGCTTGGACTTACGCTCTATTTCCTCGGCCCCGAAGTACCGGGACTTGAATCCGTAGTCCTTTTGAAACTCCCGCAACTGATACTCCCGGAGATCCGCCGCGCGGAATTTCTCCACGAAGAGCAGAATCCCATCTTCCTTGAGATGCTGCGCGACGAACGCGATCTGCTGACTTCGGTTGGGTGAGTACATTTGGAATGTCGTATCTTCTAGGATGATATCGAAACCGCCAGTGAACGGCTCAAGGTGGATTTCGGAATGGAGATGTTCTTTCGTCAATCGATGAAAGGGGCCGAGAAAGAAACTGGCGTGCGGCGGCTCGCCAAAAGCCAGGAAGCACTTGTAGTTTTCCTCGTTAGGGCTGCAGGACAAAGACTGGATCTTGCTTCGGCTCATCTCGGAAAGCGTGCGCGCCATCGTCCCTTCGGCGGTGCCGAGGCTATAAAGCAGAACCTTGGTCGTGCTCAGTTGGTTGTAGCGCAGGACCGCATGGGCCATACGGAATTCTTCCTCGACACGATAGGGAATGCTGCCGCGATAATGCTGATCGAAGAAGCCCTGGCGGCGCGAATGCAATTCGACGAGCCGATGCAACAACGGGTCGTCGGGCAGGAGGCGCGCATCCACGGTCGGTTTGCGAACTGGTGCGCCACCATTGCCGGCGGCTGTCTCGGCGAAGAAACCGGCTAGATGATTCAAACGCGGGGCACGGTCGCATTCGGTGAAAAACTCTTTAAAATTTTGCATCGCAATACACCTAAGCAGATAACCAGAGGGGCGACGCTGCCAGCTGCAACGGCAGTGGCGCACAAATTTCATGCGCTTAGATTTGCCTTTCCGCGGGCGGCGCCTTATTCCAGGGGTAATGCCGGTTTCGGCAACGCGCTTTCATGCGAATGCCACTTTTGCACGAAAGCGCCACGATCACAACTGCGGGTTATCCAGAGTTGTTCGGCAGCTGATTCTATGATCCGGGTGTTTTGAAACGAATATTGAGGGATTGCTTCTCTTGACGGAGACGTTTGGCTTCCAGCCTGATGAGGTTCGCCGTTCTAATCACAAGACGGTCGTACACCAGCACATGGATTCCCGCGTAGGTGCTGAATGCCATTGACCCGATCAGGACAGCCCGCAGCCGGAACAATCCGGCGTCAGCGAGGGCTTTCGTGACGTCGCCCGCGAATGGATCGGGACCGGGGAGGCCAGCACGAGCGTGCTAACCATGCGCCTCCGTTCCCGGATGTTGCCCTTGATCTCCTTATGGGCCTTCACCCGTTCCGTGATCGCTTCATCGGAGTGGGGGCCGACATAGCTTCGCTTGTCCTTGCCCTCTGGGGTAGGGAGATCGAAATACCAGTAATCACGATCCTTCACGGTTAGGGTCACGAACCATCCCTCCAGGGAGAAGTCCGCCGCGAATCGTGGTCGACGGCATCGACGGGCGGACGCATCATCTTGGCGGTATCGATTCGGCGCGACGCGCTACCTGACGGCGCGGACAAGGAAACGGCCCGGATCGAATGGCAGTATGCCGGCGAGTTCCGGCGTGATCATCCGTTGATCGCAACCATAGCCGCCCAGCTCGGATCATGCCCGAGCAGCTCGAAACCATGGGGCGCGAGGCGCATAGCCTGTGATGGGCAATCGCGTCGTGCCTGCCAAGAGCCTTAAATCTAGAACTCTAAGCCGTCGAACTCCGGCAGTTTGCCCGGAATGTTAGCGGCGACGCTGACGAGCGTAAGGGGCTCGACGCTGTAGGTGGCGTAGCAACGAACCTGTGAAACCTCAACTTGAAGTCCAGTTTTCGCGGCGAACTTCACGGCAGCGTTAAACTCGCGCATCGCCTTAACCAGCCGTTCCTTGGCGCCGCGCTGATCGCGAGTTAGCGGAAATTCCAGGATGTTTGCCATTCGCTTCTCTCGCCTTCGTCCTCAGATCGCTCGCGTCATCACCTGAGCTGCGACTGATGCCAGTAAGGCCGCCAGTGCGACGGCCGTTCCAAATCACACAATCTTCATCCGGCGCCTGGGCGCGTCATCCCAATCATGCCCCATCCGCCCCGCTCCAACTGTTCCTGCCGTTGCGGTGATGATCAACCGTCTATGGCTCATTGAAACATCGCAGGTCCCTACGCGTTTACCACGAGATAGAGAATTGAGGTCTCAAATGTCGATCCACATGAGAGATATCGGCGAGGCGGTGTTCGGATTGTTCCATTGGCATGCTGCTGAAGTAGAGCCCGGCCTAACCGACGATCAGCGGTTGCTCATTGCGGCCTATCGATCCGGTCAGGTGCCGGAGGCCGCTTGGCAGGAGCACTTGGAACACGATCCGGTGCTCGCACAATATTGGCGGACAAATCCGAGGCATTGAACCTGGATTGCACTCCGCGGGGTTCTGCTGGCTCTAATCAGATTGCCAACGCCAGCAAAGTCGCGCCAATGATCAGCAAACCAGAAACCGTCAATCGCACGATCATCAGTAGATCGTGATCGTAATCCTTTTTCTCTCGCTCTGTGTGACGCATTTCAGCCTCCTCGCGTCGTTCCACTAGGAAAACGCCGCTCCTTGGCTGAAGTTGCAATTACGCACGGCGGCCTACTACCACCTCGCGTTCTTTTCACCTTCGATCATCGCTACCGCGTCTGCTTCCATGGCGCGGCACATGGTCTCTTATTCGGCCAGCAGCTCAGCGCGGACCGGATCCTCATTGCGCAGATCGTCGACCATCAAAACCAAAGTGGCGTAGCATTCGCAGAGACTGAGGGAATGCCAGCCATGGCGGCGAGGGCGTGTTGCTCACATAACACTCGAAAAGCCGGCTCTGTTGCACATCAATCAATGCTCGCAACGCTGGAAGCCTCAATTTCAGACGGGATCTACCGATCCTTTCAAGGTCCATAGGGGCCTGATGCCTTGCCCCGACAGCCGACGCCTCGCGAGCTCTACTCGGCTCAGGGTTTCCCGGCCGACTACAAGATCGATTCCGATATCAATGGCCGCCCTTTCCCAAAGAACGTTCAGGTCTCGTGCGTCGGCAATTAGGTCTCACCTCCGGTGGCCGCTGCAATCGGTCCCTCGCTGCCCTCGAAAAGCGCGGGGCACCGGCATGATTCAGTTTCTCACCTCGGGCAGGGCAACATCAACGTTGTCGCAGGATGCCGGCCTCCTTGGCGGCGGCTTCAAACGCCGCCCTTGCTTGCGCGCTAGGGACTATTCCTTTGGCGGCATCCAGGCAGGCCTTCCGAGCTGTTGCGTAACTCGCGCTCTTCGTGTCGGGCCAGGACTTCATCAGGAACGCGACCGCCTCTCGGGCGCTCCTAATGACTTGAAAACGATCATCAATCTTCAACTCAACATTTTCATCCCAGATGGTGATCATCGTGTCCTCCGTTGGGCAGGTTTCCAAAAAACGCATATTAGAGGGATCTGTTCCAAGGCCGCGATCCTGCCGAAATTTTGGGTGGCAGGATGAGGCTCTTCCCCGACATGTGGCCCTTCGGCGACTTGCCGCCGCACTCCAATCTTTGGTGATTCCCTGGCTGTTCTGATTGCGAACCTCGATTAGAGGGAAAACTCGCCGGGCCTTAGGGAGGATGTCACCGCCTCCCGCCATAGCCTAATATTGCCTGAACTTCGGTGCTGACACCTTGCGAAAAGGGACAGGGACGCCATAGCTGGTCCAATGAGCATCGCCGCAGCCCACTATGAAATCTTCTACAAGGAAATCGCCGAGAGCGGGGTCGTTTGGACCATACGTGACGACGCGGGCTTTCCAACTTCGACAAACCAATCAAACGAAGCCGCCATGCCTTTCTGGTCGTCAGAAACTCGGGCTCGGCTCACTATTGAGACTGTTGCGTCGTATCGCGACTTTACGCCACACCAGCTTACCTTGGAGGTGTTTCGCGATCGCTGGTTGGTAGGGTTGGAGAAGGATGCCCTTAGGGTTGGCATAAACTGGAGCGGTGAGCGTGCGACTGGCTTCGATGTAGCGCCCGTCGACGTTCGCAGAAGGCTTGCATCCGGCTCGTAGAAGAAATACATCCAAAATCAGGCGGCCGAAACCGCCCTTTCTCGCGCCCGGTAGGACCTCCAGGAAGCGTCCATATTGAAGCGTTGGTTCGTTTGATGGGTGCGCTTTGAAGTTTGTACCGGGAATTGCCTTCGCTGTCGGATCTCTTTTGCTTTTTTCGTCTTGCAGTGAGACCGGCTCATCGCAGACGAGCAGTAATCGCGCGAAGGTCCAATCGATAGCAAAAGCAAAGGCGCAGCCGAAGCTCAAAAGCACCCGCAAGAGTAGGGCGATGGCGATAGCCGAGGCAAAGGCGCTTTCTGAAGCGCGCAGCCCACGGCAGTGCAAGACACCCAAAAAGGAATGCGGCTACGGCGCGGGTCCTGCCGGAGAAATATGCTCATGCTGGTCAGCAGAGGGTGCGCCCGAAGTTGGGGTCACAGTCAAGTGACACCACTCTTCAAACCGAAACGGCGAACGCCTGCGGTCACTGCGCGATCAGCTGTTTCAGCGGGTTATTGGGGGTGTCGGAGCTGTCTCGGATCCAAAAATCTTCTTTGAGCGCCATGAGGCTAAGTACGGCCCCAACGAGGACGCATAGCAGCACGATGAAGATGATGGCGGATCTGTTCATCACTCATATCAGGCTCAGAATGTGAGAATTCGTGGCGCAACCTTCCGGCGTCGCGTTCAGTTTCCAGCGCCATTGGTATTTGCCTCGCGCCTTAGCCGCGTAATGATTAAATACCGTCGCGCTCACGTGCGGCTACGAACTCGATCGCGTCCCCGACTGTCACGAGCTGTCCCATTAACTCGGTTGTGATGAATACTCCGAACTCTTCTTCGATCATCATCGACAGTTGCGAAATCTTCAGGGCATCTGCTCCTAGATCGTCGACAATCGAGGCGTCGTCCGGAAGGTCAGTAGCTTTGACATCTAACACTTCAATGAAGATCATTTTCATGCGGGTGGCAACATCGGTTCTTGTGATCTTCATAGGGCTGGCTCCGATGCGTTCTATTAAATCTTCTTCTGGTTTTCAGCTAAGGCGTTTGCCTTCTCTCGCGAGTTGCCGGCTTCCTAGATGATCTTGCGGACCTGGTCTTCGGTGAGGCCGTGCTTCCGCTTGAAGTAGTTCAATTCGTAGGCCTGCCCGGCGGCGACGCGGCCGCGATCCCGGCCAACGTTTTTCTTGTCGTCTGCCATTGGGTTCCTCCTTGTGTGTGGCCAAACACAACCGCGAGAGCCCCAGGTATATTCCAAGTTCTGTCGGAGTAGAGCAGTCCGGTGGCTCGCCAGCTCAGAAAGCTGGACGTCGCAGGTTCGAATTTTGCCGCCGCAACCGATTAATGCGCGGTGACTCTGGAGGCATCCGCGCCTTCACCCTGTCCGAGAAATTTCAGCAAGGCTGATAGCAAGGTTTCCGCCATTACCCGGTCGAGCGTGACCTCAATGACCTCGTCGTCCTCGGCCATCAACTCGAGGCGACCGACGAGCGGGTCAGTAGAGACCAAGTCAATATCCTTGCCTTGGTATTCAGCTTCAAGCACGGTCCAGTTGTACTGCATCGCCATCTCTCCTTCGTATTCACGGAACGATGAAACGCCATCGAGACGCGAGGTCTCACTTCAGCAGAAAGGAACCAGAATGCGCTTCCCTAGCTTCTCACATCACCACGGATTCCACCACTTGTTCGTGATCGCGGACATCTTCGCGGCGGTCGCGACGATCGTCGCATTCTTCGCACTCGCCGTCATCCGGTACGGCGTCGGTCGCACATGGCATTCGCAGCCTGGGCACCACTGCCTATCGCAAGATTGTCGATCTCCCGCCAGTCTACCGCGAGAGCTATGACAGCCACGGCCTCAGCCTCGAACCGGATCGAATGCGAACCTGATTCCGCTTGCCGGAAAGGAAGAGCTGGGCTTAATCGCCCGCTCTGCCGAACCCCTGCAAACCGTCAAGTCGGTTGACTGTAGCGCCGAGCGCGCTGACTGCCTCCATTGTGATCGCTAGGCTTTGCATAATCAGGGAAAGATCGTGGTCTTGATCCGGGTGAGCCAATTCGAGCGAACGCGTGTGAAGCCTCTGACTGACAGCGTTCAGCCGCTCGATAATATCCTCGTTCATTCAAACCTCCCGATGTTGTTGCTCCAGTAATGAAAAGGCGCGCGACAAACAAAGGTTCACTCCGGCGCTGACGAAAGGCAAATTATGATCGCCAAGCGCCCTACACCGCCTGAAACAATGTTCGGGGATGACTTCAAATCGTTCGTCCCGGCGGCTGATGTCGGTGAATGGGTCGAAGCGACATTCTTCGACTCTTCATCGCCGGTCGCCAATCCGGAACATGAGCATCTTGCCAATGCCCACATCGGCTATCTCTGGGGCAGATGCAGCCGGCGTCCGCGCAATGGTCGATGCAGCCAACCAGAAGCCCGAGATCGCAAGAGTGCGGATCGCACACGCATGTAGCACGTGTCAGCTAAGGGTGGCCTAGTCCATATCGAAAGCGGTCAGCTCTTCCATGGCTGCTCGCCCCTCGGCCTTCGCTCGGATCCGAGCCCCGACCAAGCGTCCCGATCGGATAGGCTTGCCGCCATCTAATAGGATCTGCCACTCCCACTGGTGCTGCCCGCGTCCAGTAAGCTGCAGTTTCAGTCTATCGGCGCTGTATCGTTCCAATTGCCGCTCCTTTGACGGGACTTTGACGGATCAATGGCCAAACCAAAACTCTCCGATGAGGTCAAGACCTACATCGTGCAGGCGCTGGCTTGCTTCGATAGCCCATCGGTCGTTGCCGCGGCAGTCAAGAAGGACTTCGGCCCCGATGTGAGCCGACAGCTCGTCGAGAGCCACGACCCGAACAAGAAAGCTGCCTCGGGCCTGCGTCCAAGTGGCGCGCTTTGTTCGAGGAGACCCGCAAGACGTTCCTTGAGGACACGCGGCCACCATCGCCATCAGCCACCGCGCAGTTCGGCTGTGGCTCTACAGCGCATGGCCGACAAGATGGAGCAGGCAGCCAAGGAAGTAGGGGACAGCTACACGAACCGGCGAGCAATCACCGGTCCA
Source organism: Ensifer sp. Root1252 (assembly GCF_001425885.1). NCBI lineage: Bacteria > Pseudomonadati > Pseudomonadota > Alphaproteobacteria > Hyphomicrobiales > Rhizobiaceae > Ensifer > Ensifer sp. Root1252. The sequence goes on from NZ_LMDT01000005.1 coordinate 180,995, forward strand.
GACGGTGGCCCTGTAGAGGTGCGTAACGGTCTCTCCTGACCGTGCCTTCCCGCCTATCAACTATCGCATACTTCCCTGAAAGCAAAAGAGCTTAACACCATGAACCGACGCATCAACGCGGCGGGCTTCCGGAAATCTACAGGGAAGGCCGCTTTTTTGCGCCAAAAACTCGCGAGGCCAGCTATGGCTTCATCAGAATTTTGAGTGCTTGGATATCGTGAATCCGCTTTGATAGAAGTTGATGGGCATCGGTGCGCTCGGCGTGACCGGCATTGCGGCGATGGCGCTCGGTGTCAGCTTCGCCGAAGACATACGGCGAATCGTGTTGATTATAATCGGAAAGGTTTAAACCAATCGAGCGTCTCGCCATTCTTAGTTTAAACGCGTAGATTAGATCATTGCCAAATTCTCGCGGCCTTCCGTTCCGCAACTCTGCAGGGAAGGCCGCTTTTTGCGCCAAAAACTCGCGAGGCCAGCTAGGGCTTCATCAAAAGTTTGAGCGCTTGGATATCGTGAATCCCGCTTTGATAGAAACGGATAAGGTCTGCAGCAAGCGTGTCGGCTCGCTCGCTGCCTGGCGACAGATTCAATTCTTCCAGCAGATCATGAAAGACGCTCGCAATCTTTGCGAACTCGTCAGGGAGTATAATCTCGTATCGAGATGCAATCACCATAGCCCTAATCCCAGCCGACATCGAGTATGCGCCGTTGATGGGGATTACACTGGAAATTCGTTTGCCAAGTCTAACCCGATGATGCCGATCTCGTTCATAACCATTCTCCTCGCAGGAACACCCTCCACATATTGTCACATTCGAGGCCGTCGGGGGGCGTCCACCCCATCGGCTACCGCCTGGCCGTGCATGTCGAGCCGAGCGGCGTACGCATCATTGCCCGGGGCGGGCATGACTGGACCCAACGCTTCCCTGCGATCGAGGCCGCGGCAAAGGCGCTAGGCCATGATCCTCGACGGCGAGGCGGTCGTGCTAGACGATGCAGGCCGTTCGAACTTTGGCATGCTGCAGGCGGCACTCGGCGGCCGAGGCGGCAAGCGCGTCGCCGGCGAGGCGTTATTTTACGCCTTCGATCTCCTCTACTTTGACGGTCACGACCTGCGGGGCATGGAACAGCGGGAGCGTCGGACGATGCTCGAAGATGCGATCGCCGAGGGCGGCACGGTTATTCGATTGTCAGAAGAGATCGAGGGCGAGGGTGCGGCTATCCTTGCGCATGCATGCAAGCTCGGCCTTGAAGGTATTATCGCCAAGGACAGGCGGGCGCCGTACCGTTCCGGCCGGCTCGGTGATTGGCTCAAACTGAAATGCATCCAGAGCGACGGCTTTATCGTCGTTGGGTTCGAACCTTCAACGAAAGTGACCGGCGCGATTTCGCGGCTGTTGCTGGCGGCAAGGCGAGGCGACGAACTGGTCTATGTCGGCGGCGTCGGCACAGGCTTTGCTGACAAGATGGCCCGCGACCTCCGCAAGCAACTGGCAGCGATACCGGCGAAAGTGCCGCCGGTCACACTGAAGCGCAAGAACGTCGTGTTCTGCGAGCCCGCATTTGTCGCCGAGATCACCTATACGGAGTTCACCAGCGACGGGAAGCTCCGGCATCCATCGTTCAAGGGACTGCGCGAGCTGGCGGACAACGTCGATGTCTTCGAGCTCAAAAAAAAAATAGGCCCCTGCGTACAGGGGCCGAAGAGTGGGACAGCGGGTGCGGGGGGAGTGCCTGCCGTCCATGGGGTGCGAACAAAACGCGGTTCCCGGAAAATTGTTCCTGTGGATGAGCGCTGCCATAATGTCGACGACGCCTTCTTGGCTCGTTGCTGGATTTAAACCAAACCGCGGTGGTTTCGACACGCAGGGACTGTCGACGAGCGAGTAAGCCGAGATGGCCCCTTTTCATGGTTTCGCTGACAGTTTTTTGACTCGAGGAAGCCTTGCCCATTACTCCGCGACCGTTAGAAAGCCATTGTCGTAGGAGCAAAAAGACAGTCATGAAGAAGAGTGAACACTGGCCGGATGAGGCTTCAATCGTCACCTTCGCAGAGGGCGATCCTGATGAAAATCCATGGGTTGACGGGAAGCCGAAGCGCGAAGAGATTGAGGTCGAGGACTATAGTCCGCTGTGGGTTGAGACGTATGAGGTCCATAAGGCGCGGATTGAGGCGGTTACCCCGAAAATCGCGCTGAGCATCGAGCACGTTGGCTCGACGGCGGTGCCAGGGCTCCCCGCAAAGCCGGTTATCGACATTGATCTGATTGTCGCCGATCCTGAACGGGAGGACCAATACGTCCCGGCCCTTGAAGCACTTGGCTATGAACTAACGGTAAGAGAGCGCTCATGGTATCAGCATCGCATGCTGCGCCATGACAATCCGCGCATCAACCTGCATGTTTTTGGGCCGGGATCTCCAGAGCACGCGCGGCATATTCTGTTCCGAGATTGGTTGCGCGAGCGGCCAGCGGACAAGCAACGTTATGCCGATGCAAAGCTGCTGGCAAAAAACGGGGCTACAACCGCGCCTGACTACAACCTGAGAAAGCAGGATGTCGTGAGGGAGATCTACCGCAAAATCTTCGAGAGCCAAGGCTGGCTGGGAGATAGTTAGACGCGCGATTCACGAGCGAGCCGATAATCCCGACGTGTTTGAGCTCAAAAAATAGGCCCCGGGGAAGAGGGGCCTAATCAAGGTTCGGGGAACAACTTAAACAGAGTGTCCGGAAAAAGGTTCCCGCATCAATCCCGCTCGGCCAAAATTTTCTGCATCCGAGAGAGTTTGCTTTCCGCAATAGCAAGCCGCTGGACAAGCACGTTCGGTCTCTCGGCCTTGTCGTCCATTGAAAAGTCACCGATGATTTCCATCGGGTGGGCGTTCAGGACTTCGCAGATTTGAATCAAGGTTGGAACGGAAAGGCGGTTCGCCCCGCGCTCATATTTCTGGATCTGCTGGAACGTTATGCCAAGCGCCGCCGCCACCTTCTCCTGGGAAAGCCCCCGCATTTGACGGATTGTTCTGAGACGCTCACCAATTTGCAGGGAAAGCGCCATCGAGGTTTCGTTCATCTTGGCCATGTATACGCACTCCGCTTCTGAAACACGGGCCTATATGGAACAAGACCACTTGGCGTCACAACTCGCAGATCTGTGGGTAGACAGGCGCTTTCGAGCGGTGGCGGAGTTCACCCCTCGATGCTTGGCGCCGAGTAGCGCCACGGCGATTATCTCTGGCGCCGACCGGCGTCATCCCTGAACCGGGCGCACGCCACCAGCCGGCGCCTGTATCCGCACCTCGACATTCTTGCGGCCGCACTTGGCGCACTTGGCGTGGCCTCTGACATAGATCGGATGATCGCGCCCGAGCTTCTTCACGAACGGCTCTATCGGGCTGATTCCGCCGCGGCTGCAATCCAAGCACCAGAGATTAAACTGATAGCCGTCATCCAGCAGTTTTCCGAGCGTATCTATAATGACCGGCTGTTTCCTAGACATGCGCTTTCTTCCTCGATCGAGGTTTTGACAAGCCGCATGTCGTGAAAGGGCCCGCCAGCGCCAGTGGGTCAGGACTTCTTGGCCGGTGGCCATTCAATCCGGTGTTCGAAGCAATACCAGTTTGGCGCCGCCCGTCCGTGGGCATAGCCGAACGCGCCCCACTTCCTGCAGCCTGGATGTTCGCACAGGTGCTCGAACAGGCCGCTTTCCGCTCTCTTGGTAGCGCCAACTTCGTCGCTCATGCTCAATGCCTTCTGAGTATGTTTGTTCTACAAATGTTCTCATAGGCACAGAGAGTCAACGACCAGTTTTAGGGAGGGCGTCAGTGATGTTTCGGTGCGAGCAGCACGACGCCGGCGCCGAGGTCAAACATTTCCGTTTCCGCATTCATTGTCAGGTAATTGTTGTCCGCCAACTCGATCAAAGCCTCGGCGACTTCATTTCGTGACCAACCGGCGGCCTCGGCTTTTGCGGCCAAATATTGGAATTCAGCCTCAAGCGCTTCCTGGCAGTGAAGGCTGCGATCGGGATGGCATTTCGAATGCTTCGGCGCGGGGATTTTCGGCATGGCGTTTCCTCCTGCACAATATGTTAGGACGCGGGTTGCCGTGCACAAGGCTTAGCTAATTCACAGATGCTCTCTCGAACATTATGTGCTCCATCCGCGCCGGTATGCCTCCTCGAGCATGTCTCGCCACATGTCGCCATCGTAACTTGCCTCAGCAAGCAGGAAGACGGCCACAAAGCAAAACCTCGCGCAGCCGGGCCAGTGGATCGAGTTCCGACCTATTTCTTAGGTCCGCAAATCAACGGTCGAAGCTCCTGCACGATCACGCCCGCCTTGGGCGATAGCATCACGCCGATCCAGCTGTCGGAAAATGTTCCAGCCTCATCGACAGGTGAAAGCCTTCGTTTGTCGCGAGTTCGATTTTCACCTCACTGCCGATCGGACTGCCGGCGACGGTCTGGACGTAGTGGCGCTTGATCGGATGGTCGTTTCCCGCCTCATCGATCAGTCGGTTCTCGCTATAGTCTACCGCGATTTCGCCGATCTCCCCGCTCGACTTGCAATCGATCAGCCGCTCGCACCGAATGACCGAGGTGAAAGCGCAGGTCCAGGTGAGGCCGCTACGCCACATCGGATTGTCCCCCGCACTTGCGGTGGTCGCCGCAAGGAGCAGTGCCGCAGCCAACGGTTTCTTCAGGATTGTCTCATCCCCCTTTGGTCCGAATGCATAGTTCGAAGCGAAAACGTGGGGCGATGATAAACTATAATTTATAATTCGTGCAATGACTCCGTGACCGGACGATACACGTTCAGTTGTCGCTAGATTTCACGCCCATCATCAACTCTTGCAGAGGAACCTTCAGATTCGTGCTAATCCGCGTAATGACCTGCAATGATGGGTTGGCTGTCCCATTAAGGATTCCAAAATAGTAAGGATTGGTAATCTCACAGAGACGAGCCATATCTTTTTTAGCCAGCCCGCGCTTTTCCCGCTCGCGCTCCATGACCATCGCCATGTTTCGCAGGATCATCGTCCCAAGGTCTGTGTCGGGCTTCTTACGCTTGCTCGTCGCCATAGGATAAACTATAATTTACTCGTTGCTGTGTTTGATGGGATATTGCCGATGTTTGCCAAAGCTAAGTCTGTAACCGTCCTCGTCGCAGTGTTTCTGACGACCGCCGCGCTTCCCACCCCCGCTTCTGGGAGCGAATGGGGTTGCGAAGTCTTGCTGTGCGCGTCGTCTTCCAATCCCTCTTGGCGCGGTGTTCCCGCCTGCCATCCGCCGGTGGCTCGCCTCATCTCCGCGATGAAGAAGCCGGGATTCAATTGGCCGACCTGCCCCGAAGGAGGGACGGGATCGCCAGGCTACGAGAGATATGCGGAATGCCCGGAAGGCTATCAGGTGAGGAGCAGAAGGGACGGCGACGGCTTCCCCAGGAAGGGCGACCTGTGCATCAAGACAGTCAACATTTGCCAAGGCAATGCGCACGGTCTTTACAACTCTGATCGGCAGCGGCGCTGCATACAATCGGTCTCCATTTCTCGGCCTCTCAGGTCAGAGCCCTACTTCTTCGACATCAAGAATGATACTTCTGGCAAAACCGAGCGGCATTGGTTCGGCTTGCACAAGTAAACGGATTCGAGCGGGTAAGGAAGGTTTAATCCATGCGATGTGTCAACCGCCACACCCTTCTCGGCCACGTCTTGAAAGTGAACATTTGCCACCAATCGGGAATGGGTTGCCACATGGTGACAGCAAGTCGGCGACCGCCTGATTCCAGGTTGCGATCCTCGACAAAAAGCAGGCCGAGTGGATCAAGGATAGCCTCGGGCAGGTCTCGTCTATGTCGCTCCCGGATCTCGAATGCCAGCTACGAGCGGGACGGTGAACAGGTTTACACCATCGACGTCATCGCGCAGCATCTTCAACCCGCTTTCGGAGAGCAGGGCTCACAACCATCAATAAAACTCTTGGGCGACTTGTCCCTCTGAGCCACCGCCCGTTCCGGTCGGCCGCGCTCGATGCCGCCGGCACGAAGCCTGCCTTCGGCTGTCTCCGCCGATTGCGGTAACGATCGCTTGTCCAGTCGGGTGCTTCGCGCCCGTACAGGAAGCCCGTTCCGGGCCACATCTTTGTTTCCGCCCCATGACAGCGGTGCCCGAGCCGGTCAAGCGGCCCGTGAAGCCGTTGCATCTTCCGCGCCAGTCCGCCGAGGGCGGACCCGAGAAGATGCGCCACCTTCCGCGCCACACCGCTTGACAGTCTCGCTCCCCGCCGTGGGGCGGGCTCAAGCCCACCCCCTCTGTCCGGGGGAATGTCAGAGGCCATTCCCCCGGAAAGACCGGGGAGGCTTCGCCCGAAAGGGGCTTCCCTTCGGGAAACGGGAAAACAGGAGACAGACAATGAGCATCTACGCCCGAACCGCCCGCTTCGACACCGGCCGCGCCCTGACCGAAACCGAGATGCGCCATATCGCGCCGTCAATCTTTGCCGTGACCGCCCATGAGAGCCGGTCCGAACGTTTCAAACCCATCCCGACCATCGAGGTATTGCGCGGCCTTATGAACGAAGGCTTCATGCCCGTCGGCGCCAAGCAGTCGCGCAGCCGCATCGAAGGTAAGGCCGATTTTACCAAGCACCTCATCCGGCTACGCCGCATCGATGACGGCAAGATCTACAATGTCGGGGATACGGTTTGCGAAATTCTCCTGAAAAACGCCAATGACGGAACCAGCGCCTACGAGCTGATGGCCGGGCTTTTCCGTGTCCGTTGCCTCAATTCCTTGGNCGCCAATGACGGAACCAGCGCCTACGAGCTGATGGCCGGGCTTTTCCGTGTCCGTTGCCTCAATTCCTTGGTGACGCAGACCGGCACCATCGATGCCATCAAGGTCCGTCATTCCGGTGACGTCCAACACAAGGTCATCGAGGGCACCTATCGCGTTCTCGGCGAGGCTGAGCGAACCCTTGCCGCCCCGCAGGACTGGTCGACCATGCGGATGAACCATGAGGAGGCGGGCATTCTTGCGGATGCCGCCCATGTTCTCCGCTTTGGAGACAACGAAGGCGAGACGACCACGCCCATCAGGGCGGAGCAGTTACTTGTCCCCCGCCGCCACGACGACAGCGCCAATGATCTATGGACCGTCTGGAATGTGGTTCAGGAGAACGCCATTAAGGGCGGATTGCGCGGCGTCGGCCGTGACGATCTCGGAAGGCCCCGTCGTGTGAAGTCCCGCGCCGTCAATGGGATTGATCAGGATATCAAGCTCAACAAAGCCCTTTGGCTCCTCGGCGAAAGGATGGCGGCGCTGAAGGCGTGAGCACGCAAGTCAGGTGTGCCGCCGAAAGAGGCGGCGCATCGCCCAGCGCTCGGAAATCCGTCCGTTCGAAGGAAGCATCATGACGACCAAACTTCGCACCCTCACCCCTGAAGAGCACGCCACCCTTCAGGCTTACGCGCTCGAAAACGGTCGCCGTTGGAAATCCAAACTCCGCGAAGACTGGATGAATGCTCGTACCACCGGCATCCTGCAGGCGCTTCGCAATTCGCACGGCCCTAGCTGGTTGGTGTCCTACTCCCTGACGAAGCGATCACCGCCAACCGAAGGCGAGTAGCCAGTGATCCCCGTGACGGCCGACAAGCGTGTAAGCGTCCGCTTCTCCCGGTCAGGAAATATCGGGAATCCGGTCCGCGATTTTCAGGAGATAGTCGTCGATCGCCTCCTCGATGTAGCTGTTGAACTTGCGGCGCTCGACGGCCGCGAGGATCTTCAACGTCTTGTGGACCTCGGCACGAATATGGATTCCGGTGGTGACCTTTTCGGTGTCGCGAAAGCGCTTTCCGGCGATCGGATCGCGGCTTTCGCCTTTGGCAACCAGGTCGCGGAACTGGGTTCGGCCAACGGTCGGCTGTTTTGAGATGGACGCCCCCTCATCTTCGCGGCTTATCCGAGGAGGAGAGGCGGCCGGTTTTTCGCGCACGGTTGGACGCTCGCGGCCAGTCGAAATCAGCCCAAGGACGAGATTCTTGCTGTCCGATCCTTCGCTCATAGCTGAGCCTCCTTCGCGGTCGATCTATAGAGAGCGAGGAGTTCGCCAAGCAGCGTTTCCATTTCTGCGATCGCCTTCGGATCCGACCTCGCCGTGGTCTGCAGATGCCTCCTTCGCGGTCGATCTATAGAGAGCGAGGAGTTCGCCAAGCAGCGTTTCCATTTCTGCGATCGCCTTCGGATCCGACCTCGCCGTGGTCTGCAGCGTTCCGGCCGCGCCAATCGATTGATAGGAGGCGCGCCGCGCTATTGGCTGGGATGCGAGGGCGACCCCACTTTCCCGCAGGATTTCGCGTAGCGGTTCGTGTGCCTTTGCCCGGCCGGTGACGAGATCGTGCTGGTTGATGACGATCATCGCCGCGAGCTTGCGCTTCTGATCCTCCTCGACCACGGGGATGTGATTGAGCGCGAGTTGCATACCGGCGACSACGTCGTCCTGGGTCGTCTGCAGCGGGATCAGAACGATATCGGCGCAGTAGAGGCCGGCGAACAAGTTCTCGTTCGTCGTTCCCTCGATGTCGATGAAGACGACTTTGCCCTGGCGTTGGCGCTGGAGCGCCATTTTGTAGATGCGGTTCGGATCGAGGCAGCTTTCCGCTTCCAGGCGCTCCGGCCAGACATTCATCTGTTTCGACATCGTGACCCAGCGCATCGTGTTGGCGCGGCTATCGGCGTCGATCAGAAACACGTCATTGCCCGCATGGGCTGCCGTCCCCGACAGCGCGCGAACGAGCGTGGTCTTCCCGGTTCCGCCCTTCGGGTTGGCGATAGTGACGATCATGGTGGCTCCTTCAGTTCAAGRATAAATTATAATTAATTACAAAAGTTGCCTTTCGCAACGTAATTATTGCCCGTTGCTCGTTCACCATTGATGATTGATGACCGATGATTGCCCGCTGACGACGGGTAATGGTCAATAGGCAATCAACAATG